>OZ245997.1:1272222-1590277 GCA_965230195.1 Putridiphycobacter sp. | reverse complement strand
GGTAAAGCGGCGATGAAGAGGACACCGAAAGAGGTTGAATTTGGAGTGGCACGCGGATTGGACTTCAAAAACGTCAAGACCGTTCTCAATGTCGACTTACCGCAAACAGTCAACGGTTATCTGCACCGGTAATCCGTTGTCTAACAGCCTAACGAAAGCTGCATCCCCTTGCAGGGTGGGCAGGACGGGTCGTGCTGGAAGGAGTGGATTGGCGTTGAGTCTCTTCACGCGCGACGAAGACGAGGTGTTGCGGAAAGAGATTGCGCGACAGGTCGACAACGGTATGGCGTCAGAGGGAGGCCGTGTCGAAGAAGCATTTCATCCATTCCTCCACTTCAATCCGAAGCACATCGATGCCCTTCGGTATCGAGCATCCGATGTGTTCCGCGCGGTAAACGCCAAGGCAATAAGAGACGCGCGAAGGAAGGACATTCGACAAGAGATTCTACGGTCCTCGGATGTCAGCAGTTATCTCGAGGCACATCCCGAAGAGAAGCGGTTGTTTGCGGCGCCAGCTTGCGCGAATCTCAAACGCCGATTTGCAGATATCGAAAAACTGCCATCCTATGTACTGTCGCCCGAAAGCGCCCCTCGAACAACGGGCGAGACGAAGAAACCGAAATCGATTCCTAAAGTGGATCCGCTGTCCAGCAAGGCATCTCTTCGCAGACGAAGCAGAGGAAGGCGCGGCCGGATATGAGACGGATGTCTCCCTGAATATCTCGGCGATTGCCGCTGCGATACGTTCTCAAAGAGTTCATAGATGACGGTACGCTGTCATCGTTTCCACTGTCTCTTCGGTCGTGGAGACCATACTCTATACTGACGGTTGATGCTGTCTGTCCATGGAGCGTACACGATTGTTTCTGCTTAACCGTCATTTTGTCACAAATAGGAGCGCGTCGCAGAAACACTGGCTAGTGTATTCTACGAAATTTGTTTTGAAGCATGCCTTTCTCGCGCAAGTCCGGAGAAGAATCCTGTTCCAATAACAACAGGAAGAAGAACAGGACGGTTCGCGCCGTAACACCTACGTCCCTCTTTTGCTCACCTCGAAACAAGAAAGAACGTGAAGGAGAACGCGCGCGCATGCGTCAACAGCAGGTGGCGTCCTTTTCTCCAGCTGGAAATCAGCAAAGCATTGCCGAGAGTCCTCTGCGTCCTTATACGCCGCGTCCCCTCAAGGGACAACATTCTCCTTCGCCGCGACAGTCCACGCGGAGAGTCCGCCATGCATCGTCTGATCATCTTTCGTTTTCGCCTCCAGTAGAGTCGGCATCGACGCCTTCTGGAAGAAAAACGGCTGGAATGTATTGTCCTCCTGCGGGAAGTGTTCGTACGATTCGAGACTATTTGTCCAACTCACTGTGGAGTGGAAGATCTGGGGGTGGATGCTGCACACCGGCAACGGAGTCTCAGACACCGACATCGGCTGTGTCGCGAGGTCATGTGGATGATGGACAGTCCGTTAAACAGTTCAACACATTTCGTGATTCAACTATGCATTCTTCTCAATCTCACCCAGAAACGGCTGATGTGTATTCTCAGGTATCCCTCTCTGCCTAACCGTCTCTTGATAGGTGTCGCTGTGCATGGCTCATGGTGTTGTGTTCTGCCGATGTAGACTGCAGACCAAAATGACGACTGGCTCGGGGAGCAGCAAGAGGAAATGACTTCGCTGCTATCAGGAGAGCGAAAATGCCGAACTCCCGACGTCTGTTTTCGTACATCAGTGTCCCCTGCCTCGCGAACAAGACTTGAAGAGAAAAAGGCCGAAATTCACACGTCTCCCGCCCCTTACTCCGAGAGGTCTATCATCATCATCCCTCCCTGGCTCATGTGCTGAGCGTGGTCATATGGTAGACGAGGATCAGAATGGTATGGTTACAGCCACATCGTAAAGCGCTGTCAGTACTTAGAAGCTGAGGTCGAATACCTGCGTGAGCGTGAAGCGGAGCTTCACGGCCGCGTTGTGGAGATGCAAGAAGAGAACACTCGACTCACACAAGAACTAAAAGCGCTTGATGAGAGACATCGTGAGGCGTTGGAAGCCAAACGAACGGCACAGGAAGCCTGTTCGGACAACGAACACTCACTCAACCGACTGCACACCGTGTATAACAAAAAATCGCAAGAGTTCAATGAACTGAAGGCAATGATCAATGATCCATCACGTCTGCAGTGTACGTCATTGCTCTGTTGCTTGCAGACTGTGCTCGAGCACGAACGGGCGCATTGGATGGAATCCATGCAGCACGTTCAGGAACAGCTTATGAGGGAGAGACAGCGCTGTGACTACTATAGGTCAAGCGTAGTGAAGCAACCTGTTCTTTTGAACACCACTGACACGGGTGGGGCACCTGTCCAATTACTGCTGCATCGCTGAAGATTGTGTGGCTGTGTAGATATTTCATTGAACGATTTTTTCGAAGATGGCACGACGCCCCCCACTTCGGATTTTCAAGCGGGAAACTTGTCGTCTTCGGTCAATAACTCTCCAGGTCTATCGCCGCGCACACTGGACGATCTAAGAGTAGAGAATAAACGGCTCCTGGACGAGAACAAGAGACTCAGGGAGGAATGCGACGCGTTAGAGTCTTGCAGAAAGATGTGTCAGCAAAGGCATAAACTTGATATGCTGAAACAGGTATGCCTCCTCGTCACATCCATCCCCACAATTGTGCTCTAGCCTGTGTCTTGCAGGATGGCAATAAAGCATTTCAAGCAGGCAAATATGAAGAAGCTCTAAGGTGTTATTCGGCAGCATTCGATGAAGTCCATGACGATCCTCGAATGTGTGCCGTTCTCCATTGCAACACAGCTGCTGCGCTGTATAACATGGAGCGGTGCCAGACATCTCACCATCCATCACTGTGGCGTCTCAATCGCTGTGCCTGTGTAGGTTTCTTGGAGCAATCGTCAGCTGTTGCTGTGCCATAGAGTGTGATGAATCGTATCTGCGAGCGTATCAACGCCGAGCCAGTGCCTATGAAGCAATCGGTGACCTCTCTTCAGCTGTGCAAGATATCACGCATCTAATAAACTCAGGCAGCAGCAATACGAGTGTCGCCCGAGATGCACAGTTGCATCTAACAGAACTTCAGCGCAAACTCAAACGATCAAAACCGATCGACGCATACAAGATCCTGGGACTTCCTATGTCGGCGACCGGTACCGAGATCAAGTCTCAGTATCGCAAGTTGGCACTGCAGTTTCATCCGGATAAAGCACAAGAGAAGATTGGCACAGCCGAAGCTTTCAAACTTATTTCGCAATCCTATGCCGTGTTATCCGACGAAACACGGCGTAAGAAATATGATTTCACACTGTTGCGATCCCATCGCTCATCTCCGTCTCCAAGGCGGCAGTAAACAGAGAGCAGTCAGTTGAGGCATGCTTCAGTTTTTGACCTGTTCTTGACAAATAACACAATACAGGAAGGATAGAAAAAACGAAAGCTGGTGGGACAAGTAAGTAGATGATCAGTCAGTCAGACAGACCGTACTACGTATGTGCGTTCATGCGTCTTGTTCTCTGTCGCGAGTCATGCTTGCACAACACGTGCGTGCACGAGAACACGGAATCCGCCTGCTGTTTAAAAGTTCGGATGGAGAATTTTATGTCTTTGTTTCGCAGTAGTAGTCGTTGTTATCTTAGTCAGTGTTGATGATTCCTACCCAACTTCTTCCTACCCAATACTGTCTCCTGTTCTCCAACTATTAGATGACAATGGACACTCCCTGTGCTTTTCGTTCGATGTGCGTTCTTTTTGTCGTTCCTTGGCTTTTATTTAAAGAGAAACGCCGCTGTTTTCATTAAATCTGCTGAATTTGTTGATTCGTCTCTCCTCGCTCTTCTACGGCTTTGCCCCCCATCTCTACCTATTGTTTGCCTTCAGATTCTCTAACTGTGAATAAACGAGACTTCAGGTCGCATGGTTAGCTATTTAATACACCGATGGCCGTAAAGATGGTACCCCTAAGAGATTGGTTCCACAAAGACCGACGATCTACCTGCATCTTTCCTACTGCATCAATGCTTGTCAATTACATGCCACGGGCAAAGTCTTCAACCAGAGTTTTGTACGATGCATTCTCATCCGTCACCTTCAATTTGGCGACGCCATCTGTTTTCTTTGGTGTTTTCTGTTTCCTGATCGGGACACGAATCTGCAAGATTTCTGAAAGCTTCTCTCTATGTCTGACGACGTCGTCCAGGGGTCCGTCCCATGCTGCTTCCAGCAGCACTTGAGATAATTCAATCATCATTGGTGTTTCCTCCTGGAAAAGCAGTTTCTCGTAGATCATCTCTGCCGTCTGTTTCCGAATGATCGGAAACCGATTTCCCAGAAGAACAAGCAGCTCCATCCATGCCGCCGTCGCCTGCGGTTCATCGAAGGCCAGAGCCGTCAAAAGAGATGCGCCGGTCATCATCCTTGGAAAATCTGCCGTTCCTGACACGGCTGACTTTACTTTCTTAACCACCTAATCAAACAACGACGTCACGGACTGTGAGAATGCACACGAGATGTAAGACCTGTGACTTATGTTGATCTGCGATGCGTGCAAAGAGATCAGAGTGTTTGCAGATGGCGTCGATCGTCATCAACACAGGCGTCGCCATTCTCTTCGAACGATTATACTGTGCACTGAGACGCATCAGCAACTCCATGAAATCGTGAAATCTCTCGCCGTCAAGACTCTGCAAGAATGCGATCAGTTTGACGACCACGGCATCCGAAAGCGACTTCTCCAGTCCTCCAATGCTTGCCATGAGTCCTTCCAGCAAGGCCACACGGTAGACGTCAAGCTCAAGGAACGGAACCATCGCCTCCACGCCCTTACACGTCCCGAATGCCGCTGAGACATCCTCGTCCACCATTGTGATCCTGTTCAGTGCTTCTCTGTGTGGGATCGTGAGGGATGGCTCGTCCATCAGGGAGAGGAAGATCTGGACAGCGACCTGACGAATACTGGAGATACGTTCCACGGCGTTTCGCATGAGATAAGAGACGACACGTGTCACAAAAGCGTCTTCGATATGCACAGCTCGACTGAGAAGAACAAGAATTCGATGCAGTCCATGCATAGCTGCTTCGCGGATCCAGCTTCCAACATCGCCACGACGGTCGATCGAATAATCTTCCATGCACGCGAAGAGTGTCTCCATGACCTCCTTCAAATACTCCACTTCAGTCTCGGTGATGCACGACGGCGCGTTGTGCATCTCACAGACGACTTCGGTCAACGCTTTGACAGCATTGGCACGGGATTGTGCATCGCGATCGTCTTCTTTCGCTTCGATCTCTGTTGCTTTTCGCAGGGCGTCGATGCATTCGTGCGTTTCTGGAAGGAGCAGTGTTTTGGGAAGATGTCCCATGGCCAAAGTGTATCCTCTTCTGAAAGCAACATTCTCGGAGGAGAGATGTCCCAGATAGATCTTGGTCGTCGCTGCCGTTGCCTCTTCGATTTCGTCCGCACCGAACTCGCGTGATAAGGCATGAAGGGCCACGAGTGCGTCTGGAGGCACTTCTGGTTTGGGATGTCCAATACACTCATTCACCGTCGTCAACAGACGCAGTCGATGCTTCAAGGAACGTGTCAGATGCGATGAAGCAATCGATGCAATGATGTGTGAGACAGCTTGTCGCATCAGACTGCCCCCCTTGCCTCTGTAAAGACGCGCTTTCTCAATCTTGATGACAATATTGGCAACGGCCTTCAATCTGTCTTCCGGTATCTCAAACTCCTTTTCGATCAATGCTTGGACAACGGAGGCCAAAGAGAGACACGATCCGTGACGAAGGTCCAGATTGTTATCGACACACCATTCCAGCAGACGATCCAAAGCGTCACAGGCAAAGAATTCCATATCTATGGGGACGAGTTTTGCCAGGGCATCGGCAGTGAGCTGGCGCAAAGAGGCATCCCAGTGACCCACTTTTGTGTAGAGGAGATGTGCGATGAAATCGAAACCGTAGGCACCAAACTGAGCGACAGCTGGGGACACAACGAGATAGGCATGTGGGCGTTTGCTCAGTGTGAAGTAATCGGCACATTCAAGAATGGCCATGCCCTCAGGGACATTGCCCACTCGACCCACGCACTCCTGAAACGCTGCCGATGCTGCTCGACGGCAGTTTACTTCCCGATCCAAACACGCTGTCGTCATCAGGACTGGTGATAACTGAGGCATGAACGGTGCCATGATCTCGGCATCGAAGGAACGGGCACAGGCCCAGCATACATAACAAGCGGAATCTCTCACATTGGCACCGATACTGTAGGATCCTCTGTTAATGTCATACACCAATGCTTTCTCGATCAACGGTGCCAATGCAGGAATGCTCTCGGGGAGCAGAAGTCCGCGACGTGCCAGCTCGGCCACAGAGAGACATGCTCCGTGCCAACTGGCATCTTCTGCCGATTCAGAGAACAGTTCCAGGATGTAGGACAGCACTTCATCTGCCAGTTCCTTCGGTAACCGTGCACAGATGCGGCCGATGCCTTTGGAAGCTGTCCACCGAACATTGGTATCCTTGTCGGCGACGCCTGTCAACAGCACTTGGATCACATCCTCCACCTCTTCGGGAATATCGTAATCGGTCTCTTCTTCACCGTCATCTTTTGGCGCGTTATCTTTCTTCAGTGCCGAACCGAGGTGCGTTGTTTTCTGTGTGTATCTCCATTTGGGCGTAATCGGTGCCAGCAGGGTCAGGGCCAATCTCTGCACCAATTTCATGCCGAGTTTTCTGAGCAACAGACTTCCCTGGACCGTCGAGCTTTGCATAAGGAACGAAGCAACGGGCCAAAACTGATGTGCGTGTGGCAAGAGAGCGGATCTCTCTCCGTGTTTAAAGACAAACGACACTGCCTGTATGACACCCGTAACGTACAAAACGTCTCCTCTCTCATCCACGCCTCTCAATGTCTCCAATCCTCCAGACAAAAACTCTTCCAATGCATCCTTCAGGTCGGGACGCGTCAGGAGACGGTAGAGCAAGATGCATGCAAATTCTCGCACAGTTCCAGCTTCGTGCAGGAACTTGTTGCCCATGTCGACAATTCTTTGCACAACGGACGGTCCTTCGGTATCCAGACTCTTTAAATCAAAAGGAATGAGAGTCAAACTGGAGAGCCATAACATGAGTTGACATTGCGTCTGCCATATACCTTCCCCTTTCATCGGACGAAACTGCGTCAGCAGTGTGAGAATCGGCATGAAGCCTTTAACATCGACGGGGTAGAACTTCACCACGGATTTGTGTCCGCGGACATGACTGAGACACTGCAACAGAATGCAGAGATGTGTGATATACTCATGGTCATCATGCTTTCCTTGATGCGCCACATCGACAAGTGCCGTCGCGAGTGGCGTAATGATCGCTTCGAGATGCGGGTCGAGCAGTTCTGCGTGTTCCTGATAAATCGACAGTCGTCGCTGAAACGTCGAGATTTTGGTGGCCGCATCGGCGTCGCGACGTACAACATCGTGGACGATGCTAATCACTTCGTCGGCTTCGGCAAAAAAAGACAAGGTACAAGAAGCGTCGTTTTCCGCGTCCATCGTCCGTCGTTCGTTGTCCTGCTCCTTTCGTCCGTTCTTTCGTCCGTTGACAACTGGACGTCACATCAACTGCCTCATCTCTTCTCGTCGCACGAACGCACATCCTGACCACTTGTCGGTTTGGACCCGGATTGCCAATGTCCACGTCCACCTTCTAGGCATATGAATCGAAAAATCAGAAGCTCCCTTTGCTCGCCGAACCACCTCCACGTCGTCGCCATGACGTCGGTCTACGATGCGCGTGAGGCTTCGCGCAGTTTACTTCTCAAGTGCTGTACCGTGAACTCTCCCACGTTATGGCACCGCAAAGTCGTTCGGTAGGTCTCTGTGCCAGAACCCTTGTGGACCAACTGACTTCTGTGCGTTTTAGCTGCTTGACGCAAATCTACTCGTCGTTGGACCGCGTTCAGAAGTTTACGCCGTTTCTGTTAAACTGCACGGCGAGTGCTGTTGACGCTTTGAACGCCACGTTGGATTTTGTGTCCCATCTTGCGTCGTCGATACAGAAGCCCTGTACAGAAGAGGAGGAAGAGGAACTCGTACGTGTCCTTGCCAGACTCTGGGCGCTGTACGTCGAGCTGGACGATGGCTTGAAGCTGCAGGAAGTGACGACACCAGCACCGCACTTATTACCCAAACTTAAATGCCGGAGGAGTCGGGACTCGACAACCCACGTAAAATCACCCTTAGCTCGGGTGTCCTTAACACGATTTCAGTCATACGATTCCAAAGATACGTCATCTGATTAGTCCAGAAATTTTTTGCGGAAACGACAATGGTGTGTCTGCGGTCTCGGTGGTAGAAATCATTGGTGACAGTGGTGTGTTTACGTACTCTCTTCGCTGCATCATGATCTATCATTTAGTTTTAGTAGATCTGTCTTCTTCAGGCATGTATTCTTTTTAAGATGTATGGAAGATTTGGAGAGAAGTGGAGTATATGTTTGTTGACGGGGTGTTCGATGTCTTGTCTGTGACAAGGACTCCTGATCTTTTCGGCTGACACTGAATTTTCTTGACATGATCTTCTCAGATCGACGCTGACGGCAACGAAGACGATTAGCAAGTCCTGTAGCCTATTGACAACACACCATACTGACAATGACCTTTTCAAAACTAGTGGGCCCATCAATCAAGCATCAATGGACTCGCCTTTCGATGTGAAACAAATGCGGAGCCGAGGCCGAGCCTAAGACAAACGACACCATAAGTTGTGAAGGTGGCCATGGTGGTCGTGGACGTGGACAAGGTGGTGATGATAATGATAAACGAACGCAAAAAGGGTGCTCGTGAACGCAGCGACGAAAACGTACCCTTCTGGACGAGGTGGCGGGACCGATGTGACGGCAGTGGTCTCCAAGAGTGACCCTACATTGTCTTTTGCCTCATAGCCTAACCAACGCGATGCCTAGACCAGCGCGAGAGTGAAGTCTGCTAGACACTGTGCGAAAGAGAACGACGGTTTGGCTGTTACCAGATTCAAGGCGTCTTCCTTGAAGCGGACTTCTGGGGCAGAAGCAACGGTCGACGACATGTCGATGCTCGCCGGGTTGAATGTCATGTCGTACAATGCCGAGAACGAATCCCAAAGCGTCGCGCGTGACAGAATGGACCGTGCAACCGTGGTATCCCGTACAGAGGACAAGGCGCCGCACCTCGATCGCCGAAAAACGTCAACCGGAGGTCTGGGAGCCGGAGATTGATCATCAAAAGAGCTTTTCGAAAGAATCTGCCGCGAAGCTGCGTCAAGGACTCGAGAAATTCCGAGAGAGGTTCGACATGCCACAAGAAGTGCACGAACCGACAGAAACGGTCGAAAAAGAAGATTGCTGGAATGGCCCCTGTCTTTTGGCCTTCGAAGAATCGAATGGGCACTTTGCGGGTCTCTTTCTGGACAAAGAGACATTGCAGTCACACTTGGTGCTTTCAGGCACAAAACAGCCGTCTTCTCCCATCGACTGCCGCTTCCTGGATGCCCAGGGATGCTATGATATGGACATAGCCGAGATCCATTGTCCGGCGAAATGCCAGCGCATAACCGTCGTCCACACAGGAGGCGATGCGGCTCGATTGAATTCAGAAGAAACCTCGACACCATCATTGACGTTTTGTTTTCGTTGCATTGAACTTTACGGCAATAGCACCCCGTCTTCTGCCTTGCGACCGTACTTTGAGGGAGAAGATGTGATTGTGAATGTGGGAGTGATGTGGCTGTCTGGATGGAAGAACGAATAAAATACAGAGATAGTCTTCCTCATGCACAAAGCAAAAGCGTTCAAACTAGGACTCCGCGACAACGGACTCGTTCGCCTCCCGCACGGGCATAACATCTGTCTTCTCTTGCTCGATTGGTGTTGTTTCGGATGGTGATAGCTGTTGAGTGGACGTCTCTTCTTCCTTGGCAACAAATCGCGCAAGGAATGCCTCGAGATCATCGATAGCGTCCTCCACCGTGTCATACTTCTTCAAAAGCGACACAGTGATGCCGATCGAAGGAGCCAAGACGCCCAGCAGCTGCAAGATGTAATGGTAGTTCCATACGGCCCATAGAGTGGAGAGAACACCCAGAGAGACCAAGACACGCGTCGAGGGCTGCTCAAGGGGTGCTAAGAGATCCAAGGCCTTGTCTGAAAAGATATCGATCGGTGTTGTGTCGTAATCAGCGATCTCTGCTATAGGCAGCTCCGCTTCTTTCCAAGCAGGGAAGCCACCTAACATCACAAAACTGTTGGGGCATTCTGCAGAGCACAAAGCTCTGGCCACTCGACGTCCTTGATCTCCACTGTCTGCCAGAATCACAAAATTGGTGAAGCGCGTGGCCTAAACAGCCTCAGTCGCTTGTGTTGTGTTTGTGATGTCTCACTCTTTTGTGTCCAGCAATGTACGATGCTGTGACGTCCGCATCGAGATCTGGACTCAGTTTGAGTAACGTCTTCAGTTGAGGATCCATTCGGCAAAGGGGTACAGAGATCGCCTTGCCCGGTGCCTTTCGCCTGAGATTTGGTGCACCATCGCGTTGCTGCACGTCGTCCGATCGGATGTCGACCAACAAAGCCGGGGCATCCGATTCCAAAAGCTCCAGCACTTTGACAGGGAGGATATCGCCGGAATAGCCCACAAATCTCGTTTGATAGTACGAAAAGCCAGCAATGCCCAACAGCGAAGCGACGGCGATGAGCAGCGGCGTTCGGTACGTCGATACAAAGTCGATCGATTTCTGTACATATGGCTGTGCTGCATCGACGCTTTCCTTCACTTGTGGAGGAATTGCATCAGCCACCTGCCAGAATAGACTCAGCTTTGGGTTGAAATTCGCTTATCATAGATCTTGGCCGACCTGGGACTGGAGTTCCTGCTCTATTCCTTCGAGTCTCTGCTGGACGGACTGAATCTTTGCTCCAATATCCTCGCCTAACAGCAACGATGAAGAAGAAACAGCGATGGAAGAGTGTTTTCACCCAAGGTCTCGATTCGCTTTTCGAGACCATCGATCGATATCTGGATCTCCGTTGACAAGCCATTCACCGCATCAGAGATGGTATTTGATGCCGTCTTCATTGTTTCCGCAGCATTCTCTGCTCAAAGCACGTCTGCACTTCTGATAGAATCCTCATGGGCACTATACCTGCTGTTCTATTGGAGAGTTCTTTGACAGTTTCTATTGTCTCAGTCGCTGATGCTGTGTCATTCGACAGTCCCTCTGTTGGCAATGGAGCAGTCGGTACCCCATCAAGTCCATCGCCCATGACATTCGCCGTCATCACATCTGCCGTCTGAGACACCGTTCCCTCGACGGGACTGGGTGGCGTTCCTTCAACACGGCTCCCTGTATCAAGGCTCTCTGCAAAGATCCTCCCCCGAGTTCTTGCGCGTCGTCGAATCGGCCCACCTAGTCAAACCGAAATCGTCACTCTTTGGCGTTCTACATTCCATTTGACGCGCCTGAGCGAACTGGCGAGACGATCGGGGTCACTCCACGGCAGAGCATTGCAGAAGGGCGTGAATGCAAAGCAATGAAGCACATTATCTGTTCATCGTCTTCTTCATGTCCACAGAGGGAAGACTCGTCATCCGACACCTCGTCCTGCACAATTTCAAATCGTATGCTGGAGAGCAATGCATTGGGCCGTTTCATAAAGTCTCGTCTCTGAATGCACGGTAAAGGTGTTGAGCGCGACGGTTGTATGTGTGTAGAGCTTCACTTCGGTGATCGGACCGAATGGGAGCGGCAAATCTAATGTGATCGACGCATTGCTCTTCGTTTTTGGCAAACGCGCTCGCAAAGTATGCCAAGTGGCCGACAAAGCGCGATGGCGTGATCACGAATGGCCGTTTCTGTCGCAGTTGCGTATGAATCGTCTGTCGGAAATGATCCATGCTTCGGCAGAGCACAACGATAATCGCTTTGCCAAAGTGACTGTCCATTTCTGCACCATCCAGGACACAGATGTTGGACCAAATGCTCTTGCTCATGAGAAGATGGATTGAAGGAGTGTTGCTTTTAGGCAGAAGGTGATCATGAGGGTCATGTCGTGGTACCCGGCTCAGAATTCTCGGTGGCCCGTGTTGCTCATGCGAACAATCGATCCGAGTATCTGTTAAATGAAGGCGCCGTGCCTTTCTCTCGAATTGCAGATCTCTTAAAGAGCAAAGGGGTGGAACTGGATAACAACCGTTTTCTGATTCTACAGGTTTCTTCAGAAATCATTAACATGATGTGACAGCCATCCACAAAGATACATGTGCGTTTGCGCAGGGCGAGGTCGAGTTGATTTCGCAGATGAAACCGAGAGGATCAGATCTGAGTGACACAGGACTGCTGGAGTACCTTGAGGAGATCATCGGCAGCGATAAGTATGTGGAGTCGATCAAACAGCTGTCGGAGCAATTGGAAGCGGCGACCAGCGAAAGGGATACCATGGAACGGCGTATTCGATCTGTGGAACAAGAAGCAGATCAGTTGGCTCAGAGAAAAGGAGATGCAGAGAGATATCTGCAGCAGAAAGCCAACTGCATTCGACTGAAGATCCAGCGAAGCGCATATACCACTTTCCATCTGAAGGTCGCTGAAGCAGCATCGCCATTCATGTATGAAAATCTTTGCCGTTGCCTGCCAGCTGAAAACAGAAGATTTGAAAGAGAAGCTCGATGCCTTGCACAAAGAGATGGAACACTCTGTTCCACTGTCCGGAGAATTGCAGGACCAGATGGATCGTTGCAAAACAGAAAGCCTGTCGATGGAAAAGAAATGCAAACGACTGGGCAAAGTGCCGCAATGCCGAAATGCGTTTCGATGCATTGATCTCTCGTTTCAGGAGCTCGAGGTTCTGGGAAAGGAGGTCTCGGATGTCGAATGCGCATCTGTTCGTCTTCAAGCCAAGCAGAAGCATACCGAGACAGAGAAAGAGAAAGCTGCAACAAAGATGTGTTCCCTTCAAGAAGAGATTCAGGTCAGATGAGAAGGGATGCGTGGAGGGGTACACATGTCGCTTTAGGAAAGTGAACGAGGTGCCGAGGGAGCGCACGGAGAAATTGCAAAACTGCAGTCATCCATAGCTGCCATGACAAATAACCTTCTCGCTCAAGAACAAGTGATGCATCTCTTAACACAGCGAGAGGAGCAGTTTGTGAATGAGGGTGGGCGGGGTGCTGTTTTCTTAGAGGTTCAAAGAGTTGCGTCAGCAGTTTGCTTCAGAGTTGGCAGAACTGGACAACGAATTGACCGAAGCAAAACTTGTTGCCGCTCCTTACCGTCAACAACTGGCAGAGATTGAAGGCGTCTTGAATGTGAAAAGAACAGAGAAGCAATTGCTGGCCGAGAAGGCACAGGGACCACAGAAAGAAGCCGATGAGATACAAACCAAGCTCGAAATCGGCGAAACCCGCCACCAGGAAAACCTCCGTGACATCCAGGAGAGAAAACAAGCAATTCTGCGAGACAAGTATTCATTCCCTATCAAAGAATGCATGCATCCATGTGATTATAAACGATGCACAGGAACTCGCTTCAAGATATGGAAAGAGCCATCCAGAGAGAAACAGAAAACATAGAGAAGCTCGAAGAGGAAACAGAACGTGCGACGGTGTCGTTGAACGAGGCCAAACGAAACACAATGTCTTTGCTGCATCAGAACGAAAAACTGAAGGTTCTGGCAGAGGCCAAGTCTTCCGGTGCCATTCCCGGAATTCATGGACGACTGGGTGATCTCGGATCTATCGATGTCCGCTACGACGAGGCCATTTCCAATTGCTCTGGTGCCCTCGATTACATCGTGGTGGAATCTGTGGAAGACGCTGAGGCAGCTGGAGAACTGCTCAAACAGAAGAAGATGAGTCCATTGACATTCTTGATTCTGAACAAACAGACAGATTTGGTCAAGAAAATGCAGAGTGCATTTCAGACACCACAAGGGGCACAAAGACTGTTTGATCTGGTCAGGACCCAGGATGAGAGGATGAAAGTGGCCTTCTATTATGCACTACACGATACGCTTGTGACAGATACATTGGAGAACGCCACGAGAATTGCCTTCGGGGGGTCGGGGAGACGGTACACAATGGTGACATTGAAAGGGGAGCTCCTCCGAGCCGTCGGCACCATGACAGGAGGTGGTGTCCCGCTGAAAGGAAAGATGCGATTAGGGGAGATGCTGGCCCATCCGATGCTGAACCCTTCAGAAGCAGCCCAGATCGAAGAAGCAGCCGCCAATCACTTGCAAAACATACAAAAGGTCATTGTGCAGTGAACATTAGGAATTCTCACTCTCTGAGGTGTGACTGACGCCCAGGAGCTCGACGGGGCAAAGGACCGTTGTCGACAGTACACAGAACATTGTGAATTGCAGAAGAGGGAGTTGGAAATTGAAACTGTATCTCTGAGGAAGAAGGAGGTCGAAGCAGAGACCGAAGAAAGAGAAATCCACATCCTTAGGCAATCGCTACAGGAAAAGCAAGCGCGCTTACAGGTTGCAGTCTGATGATTGCTGTCACGTCATGTGGGAGATCATTGCGTGTGGTGAAGGTGTCAAGGGAAGATCGGCGCCAGTTACAGACAATTGAGAACGAGATGTCTAGACTGGAAAACGATCGGGCGGAGATTCAGTCCAAGGCATCGGAGCAGCTCGTTGCTGTCCAACAGATCGAGTCCAGAATTGAGAATGTTGGCAATGGATTGCTAAAGCAGCAGTCCAATCACATCGACAAGATGAAAACCGTCAGATCTTGTGTCTTGACTGTTTATTCACTGACAACTGGACGGACTGGATGCAGGAAATCAGCAAGAATGAAGGTTTGATTGCTCAGTACGAATGGATCATACAGAATGCACCCATCAAGACAGAAGAGTTGAAAAAGAACGAGAAGGAGCTCATGAAGAAAGGTCAAGATCTTGAGCGACAGCTGCAATGTCAGCAAGATGAAATAGACGCCATACAACAGCAAGTCGCCCAACTGGAATCCAAAAGAGAAGAGGCGCTGCAAGTTTTCACAGCAGAGCAGGAACAGCTGAAGCAGTTTAAGAAACAAGTGAGAGAAGGGAGATGTGTTTCTGGCAGCTAAAGAGTGGTTGGATGCAGATGAATCAAAAGATGGCAGAGGTCTTGGCGCATCAAGAACGGGAAGAGATCCTCAAAGGGCAACTCGAGGAGACGGACAGTGCCTATAGAGATGAGATGCAGCTGATGCAGAGAAAAGAAACAGAACGGCAGCAACTGCAGCAGGAGTTCGCAGAATGCCTTCCAGGTGCCAGGCATGCATCATCCTTTCGTCCATAAGCTTTTGATGTGACAGATGACGAGATACCGGATTTTGTGGATGAGGAAGTGCAGCAACTCGACGTCCGATTGGTCGAACACCAGATCCACGAACTCGATTCTGAACTTGCAAAGACTGACGTCAACTTGACATCTGTCTATCAGTACAGAGACAAAATGAAGGAGCTGCACGAAAAGGAGCAACAGCTCGAGACCATTGTCCACAACCGAAACACCGTTCGCTGAATCTTTCCCTCTCGAGGCTGTTGCGGAACGGGTGTCTGCTGTCAGATCCTGAAGCAGTTCGAAGAGACCAAAGAGAAGCGACTGACAGAATTCCTCGATGGATTCAATCAGATCAAGGGTCAACTGAAACGCGTCTATCGATCGATAACTAGAGGAGGCGATGCCGATCTGGAACTGGTGGATTCTTTTGATCCCTTCTCAGAGGTTGCTATCTCGATCGGTCTACCTCCATCCGCATCTGGATGGTCATGTGCTTAGGGAATTGAATTCAGTGTCCGTCCTCCGAACAAGAGCTGGAAGAAGATTGCCAACCTCTCTGGAGGGGAGAAAACATTGAGCTCACTTTCTCTCATTTTTGCTTTGCATTACTATCGTCCGACACCTCTCTATGTCATGGATGAGATCGATGCGGCACTAGGTATGTCAGTTGAAGGGGAGAATCTGATGCTATGGTGTGCGTGTGCAGATTTTAGAAATGTAGCGATTACGGCGAACTACATTGCAGATCGGACCAAGAATGCACAGTTCATTGTGGTCTCATTACGCAGTCAGATGTTTGATCGAGCTGAAAGCCTAGTGGGAATCTATAAACTGCAGGACTGTTCACACTCTGTCATGATCCAACCTGAACAGTACCAAACCTAATGCTGAATCCCGTCATTGTAAAAGTCTGTCGCTCAGGGATTCACCTCCCCTTTAGCGAACGCCCTTTCACAAAAGAACACCTGATTTGTGTAAACGGGAGGAGGTGAATTAAGAATGTTAGTTATCAAATGTCCTATTTAAGTGCCGAAACAGTGCATTTGACGATCAGAGTCGTTAAGTATTTGTGGTATGTGGTGTGATAGCCCTTCAGAACGACGCAGGTGCGTGCATTCTAGGTCAGCCTTTAGCTTCTGCTATGAGAACCGATACGCTGTACGAGTTGCAAAATGTGGGATGCGGTTGGTTGACGACCATCAGAAATTCATCCCTCTATCTCACAACGATTTTATATTGCTCAAGTTGATTGCGTCACGGACACTGCACGCAAGTAGGTTTGTCCGAGAAGATCCAAAAAGATAGACATAAAAAAGATGTAAGGACGTTGGATAGAATGCGATGACGAGCACAACATCCAAAACATCTGAAACCAAAGCACACACGTCAAAACAAACATTTCCAAGCACCGCTGATGATACTCAGAAACACAGTCTGTCGCTCATGAACGATTCTCGACGCGAAACGAAAAGGCTATATTCTTAACGATTGAATTTTGGACTTCTTCCTACACGAATCTCTCCCCCCTCGTCGAATCGATGCGTCTTGGTCTTGATCGCTGCAGGTTATTATGGCGTCCGACGTCCGTTCGAGAAAAATCTTCCCTTCATAAGTTCTCCTGATACTTCAGGAGTCCCGCAACAATCCAATATCTTTATTCATACAAATCGCAAACCTACAGTATTCTTGACAGTGCAGTGTTGATGATGGATCATGCATTCCATATGCATTCACGCATAAATCAAATCGTTCCAACGATTTCCCAATCGTCGCTGCATTCAGATTCCATCGCATCTGCCTCAGCTGGATCGATTTCGGTCGATGAGTCGTCCGAAACAGACAGATCTGCGATCTCTTTCAGAACGCCGTCCTCTATGAAGGACACAATTGGAGCGCCATTCGAATTCTCTTCCAATTTTCTCAGTCTTGCCATTAAATCTTCCAATTCGTCTAGAAAACAGATTTCAGTAAAGGACCGTCGAACGAAACGGAAGGCCACCATGTGATCTGCAATAAAAACCAAT
Organism: Putridiphycobacter sp.; assembly: GCA_965230195.1. Classification (GTDB taxonomy): domain Bacteria; phylum Bacteroidota; class Bacteroidia; order Flavobacteriales_D; family Crocinitomicaceae; genus Putridiphycobacter. The sequence goes on along the minus strand of OZ245997.1, from coordinate 1,572,931 downwards.
GGAAAGGGACGTGATCAGAGAGGACAGAGGCATGTGTCTCAGAGGAACGCCTAAGTACGTCGTGACGTCCGTCGGATTCGAAGCCACCGGTTGTGGTCTGTGCGGATCCATGTACAGGAGATTGTCTTCCTGATAACCCACAAAGTACAAAGATGAGTTCGATCGTCCACCAATGAACCCAATCGACTGTTTCCACGTCAAGATCTCTTTCAGTTGTCTCAAGTATCGTTCATCGATCTACACACAATCCCACGATATCCTTATCTGAACATCGATGTCGATCGACCTTGCTCATTCCTAGCACGAGGGGAATGAGTAAAACCAATCCTGAAAGATGCTTTCTTTCCTCTTCTGCATCGCTACCGGGAGAAGAATTCTTTTCCGAGGCTGCATCATCGGATTGCTCTTTGTGTTCTGGCTGCTGCGTATCGTCATCGTTTTGCGAGAAGATCTCTATAAATTCTTGGATTCTGTGAGCAGACCATGTTATAAGGCATGAGCAGTAGGGGCACCTGGTGGGCGTGAGATACGGTGCACCATCTGGATGTGCAATGAGCTCTATGCGTAAACCAAAGGGTTGATGAGCATTGCCGATTTCGGACAGAAGTCGGCAGACGAAACCCGGTCCCATCCAAGATCCAGGACCCACACTAAACCGTCAGCATCATCTCCACAGCAGATGGATGGGCAGCAGAGAGGACCCATATTTCATGGCAGCTTGACAGATATGATGAATACTAAATGCGTGTTCCGGAGAACCGTCATCCCAAAAGAGTGAGGTCACCGATATCAAATCTGCACTACTGACATGGCCATTATGTTTCTCCCTGTGCTGTGGCTCTTTGAGATGGTCAAGCAGTGCCTAAAGAAAACAGCATGTGTCCTAACGAGGCAGCATCTGTCTCTACCTGAGCCATCATCATCTGTCCACTCCTTATTGTACATCCCCATCCGACATCGCTCGTGCAAGTGCCCAATCCTTCGGCTGAGAAGTTATACCGATAGGTGAAGCACATTAACGATTTGAAGTGTGCCGCCAAAGCAGCGTGCACCTAGAGGACACCTCCTAATGTGCTGCACTCTCTCTTGAGGAATCGACTTTCTCCTCCAAGGTATCTTCCACTCTAGGAGCAGAGTTGCTGAAGCAGACACCCATCACCCAAACAGGCTCCGCTGTGAGTGTGGAACTGTTCTGGAAACGTGAAGGTGTCAGAGGCAGACCGCCTTGAAGCTTACGAGAAGGTAGTCGTGGAGTCGTCTCAGCCCAAACAGCTCGGCCATGAGCCACGCTTTTCTTTTTGTCGCGAGTACGAGTCGATGGCGTCTTCCGATTCGCAGAAGAACTTCAGCGTCCATCGCCGTGGGATAATCGACCGGACTGCAATCCGAACGTCTTGTCATTGAAAGGAACTCCGATCGGCGGATCACGACGATAACTCGACAGAGCATCCATCCATTGACAAGACGGCAGAGATCGGATGGCGATCGTCCGAGGGAAACGGCGCCCTGTGTCCTGTCGTGGAAGCTACCTGTTTACCTGGTCAGTCGAGTGCGATCGACGCCAGATGGCAATAATACTAGATCCATGCCTCTTACATGAAGTGTTTTGCACGTAAATCTACGCAAGGGAAATGGGGCGATGCCCCTGTCGACCACAGTCGGCATTAAAACTAGATTATTAATGAACAATTGAACAAGAAGAGACATGGAAGCTCTGAACAAGTAATTGCCATAGCAACTGTCGAATCGTCAATGACACTCCGGATCAAATAGGGTCTCCAGCTTCACGACAGTCGCGAGATTACAATCGGCTCTTCTGCAGATCGCGTCAAACGGCGTCCACGAAATCAAATTGCGAGAAGCACAGAGTGCATTCGCATCCAGAAGCGCCTAAGTGCAGAAGAACATAAACGCGGGAAAGATGAAAGATCATACAACCTCTGCCGCTTCCACATGGCCATAAGCACAGGCAAGGTGCAATGGAGTATCGAGTTCGGTAGTTCTGGCATTAAGGTCTGCTCCCTCCTTGGCCAAACGCTGAAAGAAGAACGTAAGTTTGAAAGAAAAATTGAGATGCGGTGTTACGGAAATAATAGACGAACTGTTATAGTAGGCTGCTAGATGGATGGGGGTCATCTGATTCGATGTTGTGGCAGGGGATAACTCGGGATTGCTTTCCAACAGAACCTGCACAGCACCGCGTTCGAGTTAAAAATGGGAGGCTGCATGTGGTTTGGTCTACTGGCAGCGTCTTCATGCTGTTGTTTTGGGCGACGTAATGCAGAGCTGTGAATCCCACGGCATCAGGAACGTTGACATCTTCACCTGCTTCCAACAGAATCTGCAAAGGCATGTTTACGTTTCTAAAGACCGGGGATCACATCTGAGGTACCTCTGCGACTTGATAGCTATCATATTCTGCTGCCAACGGGAGCAGACTCGTATTCTTTGGTGAACACCCTTCGTTGCAACGCAAGTAAAGCATGACCTCGGGGACTTTATCCTCGATGACGGCTTTGGCAATCATCTCATCCTGCCGTGCACATTTTTTTTTTCATCGAGCTGCGCAGTCTCGTTGTGTGTGCTCACCTCAAACATCTCAGCGCATTCCAACTCTTCCTAGAGAGCAGCAACATCCAGGTCAGTAGAGTGAAACAACTGCATGGAGACTTTACAGATAAACACCCATCTGACGTAGGGGCAATCTCCGAACCGACGGCGTCGTCTGGCTTCTTTTCAGGTTCTGGAGAAGGGGACGAAGAAGATAGCGGCGCAAAATCGTCGTTGCCAAAAATATCCATGCAGCATCCGAATAGTAATTCTTCATCCAATAGAACAGATTCAACACATCCACTTGGATTCTGAAGATCATCGATCTGACATGACACGGCTTATCGACAAGACAGTGACCCAATGTAGTGCGCACTTCATCTTGTATCCATTCTGTGTAATTGGAAACGGGTATGTACAGGGCCTCTTGACTCTCATTACTATTGCATGGCTTGCTGATCTTGGCTTCGAAGCCGAAAATCAAATCAAATTTGTTCCAACCACTTCCTGTCCGATCCCTCGAATCTGTACTCACCAGTACCCTCGCAATGCCTTTCTTCGGCATCTCTTCTGCCGACGGATCTGTACAAGAATCTCCCACATTCGTCATACACAAGTAGTCTTCCGTATCAAGGGGTGTTGTCTTCGACATGTTGCAATCCCCCGGCTCCTTGTTCTTCACACTTTTGATTTCGAGATCACTCTTTTCATCTTCATAGCTTGTCTCTTTCCAGAAAATAACTTCGAGATTGTCCTCCAGCTTGTGTTGCGTCTCGGGCTGGGCAAGGTTGGGGGTTTCGATACTCATGGCTTCCACAAGATGTATCAAGATCAAGGCAACGTCGTTATCCTTGGACGTTGGACGTTGTTGCCAGTTATGCGGCCGTATATCAGCGATGCACGATTTCTATAGAGCCATGTCTGAGGGCACAGAATCTAAGCGTTTGATTTTTACTGGATTCTTGTTTCCTTCATCACGTGTTCCACATTTGACCACGATATCACTCTTTTCAAAGTCTTGACCAAGTCGCTCAAGGCAGTACTGCGCTGTGAGTATCATCTCGTGGTGCACCAGAACGCCATTGCATAAAAACTCTCCGTTATGGCATATGTGCAACGTACACAGATAGCCAAATCGATCCGGTCCAGTCCCATGCTCCTATACATTTAGACGGGTAACATACACGCACACGCTCAATATGTCCCACCCTGTTGCTAAGGGTATGGGTATCCGATTGCTTTGCCGCTAAAGCCAACCAGACATGCGTTTACTCGATAGGGATAGAAATTTTCGTAAAAGATTGACGCACCTGTCGACCTGTCCGTTTGACAACGGTTGGTCAAACAGAATGTTGACACCAGGACGAGAAGAAGAAGAGTTCTCAACGTCATGCGTAGTACCTGACCAGGACCAGTTCACGAGGCAGCTGTTTGAGTCCAAACGAAGTAATTCGCGTTTGCAAGTCCGCTTGCCGAAATCACGTTATCATTGGTCATGTTCGCCAACCGCCTCCGATTTGGGTGGTATTCTGTTTGGCTTTCTCGGATCAGATAATACGCAACGGCCATTCTTTGCCGCTTTTTGCGTCAGATTCCAAATCTGTACGCGGCCATAGCGATAGAGCAGCACTGGAAATAGGAATGCGACTGGTGACACAGGCTCATTGTATGTTCTTCACTGCTTCCTTGCGGCGACACAGGCTAACTGTATATTCTTCACTGCTTCTTGGCATGCGGCATAAGCCGAAGAGAGTAAATGTGCGGTGAGGTACAAACATCTGGACGTCCCACAACGACATCCCAATTCTACTGAGGGAGGGGTGTGGACCCGAGCAGTATCGAGCCGTGCTGCCGAATGGATGGCGGTTTTCTCAGGGTAAGTACAGCAGGTGTGTCTACCTAACCAAGCGACGTCGACACGTCTTCGAGTGGCGCTGCGTCTGGAAAGAAAGACGTTCGTTCGGCAAACTGTCGAGGTGAATAGAGCTATGTCAAACAGACAAGCCTGGCAAAACGACAGTCCGTCTGTCTATCTGTCTCATGGGTCCTTTTGCGAATGCTCTCAGATGTTCTCCGAGGCATAGAAGATCTGGCATGCATTTCTGACGATGCACGTGCGTCGTTCCCAAGGTAGTGCCGATAGCCGCGCAATGCGCTGACAAGTGGAGTGGCGATTAACGTTTACCGCCGTTCATATGAACGCATTTTTGGACACAGGCACCGGAGTCCGTGCCATCCTTCAGACGACAGAAATGGTGATGCGTCCAAAGTGGGAACCAATAACGACGCATCTCCACGATCAGGCTCTTGCTTGCCTGAATGATCAGAGCGATCATGTGTCGATCTCTTTGGCAGCAAATCAGGTACCACTTATCTAGAAACATCCGATGTCTAACCATGTTTTGATCTGATCCCTTAACCGCTGCAATTTTTTGACACTGAGAAACGAGATCGATGTTTTGAGATCGTGCGAAGAGATTGATTCGCAGAATGCAAGAAAGTGGATGAATGTTTGAAGGGTGCGGTGGCCGGAACATGCATCGACGACTACATCTTTGCGCTGTGCTTATGGCTTGCACAATACAGATATTCCATTTGTTCTGCACGCGTTCGTTCTCTGCATCTACTCGCGTTCGCGTTACCAGCTTGTGGTCCAGTTCGAAGAGATCGTGACCAGGATGCCGATCGTAATGCGCCGAAGTTCTGCTGATCGTCAAGAAAGAATGAGGAGAAGATGTATTGGTAAGAAGATCAACATTTCCTCAAGAGGAATAGGGGATCATCTGTTCTACGATTGGAGTCGTGTCATGGGTCAAGGTTGTGACCCGACAAGGAAGACCGGATGCGTATCCTGATATCAACTATGCAAGACAATAGATGGACGACGCACTCAAAGCAAAGACCTTCGTTTTCTCACGAACAGCAAAAAATCGCTCTGTCAATGGAGAGAATTTCCAGACACTCATTTGAACGATACAGAAAACGAGGAGATTGCCGTCCGATTGCAAATGTACCCGAGATGACAGATTGGTAACCAAATCGAAGACGATCAAGGCAGTCTCGCTCTCCGGCTCTCGCATGAGCAGACAAGTCAAAACTCGGAGGAATGGATACCAGAAGCATCTTTGGAACACAGAGGTGGCGGCGCCGACTCGTGCAGAGTAAGAGATGAAATTCGATGCCCCAAAACAATAGCATCGAAAAGTCTACCCGAGGGCCGCATGAATGCCATATGATCCTAAACTTGCAGTTCATGCTGTTGAGCTAGTAGACAGACACATCGGTCGGAGAAGATCTTTCAAATATCAGAAAAAAAGCAAAGTGCAGAGGTTTGGCTCAATACTGGACCTCTCTTCGTGCATATCGAGTTTCGGCGCTCGAAAAGATGCTGATACTGGCCCAGTATTGCCAGCTCCCTGTGCATTTGCCAGATGGAGTGCGTAGAAATATCCAAACCACTTACAAGTAACGTTTTGCATCCTCTGGTCGATTCTAAGACGCCAGCGTTATTAGAGGATGCCAACAACACAGCAAAACTCTGTCGCTACAATTATTGTCGCGTTGTGAGTGATCCAGCCAAATGAGACCTGTCGAGACCGACAGACGAACTCAAAGGTCCCGAGTGACATGGCTGCGATCCGAAGAAGAACTATTGAAACGCAGTTCAAGCTATTCCTTTGATCAGGGCACCTATGTCCAACAGACACATCCCAGTGACACGCTCGGTCGAATAGATTGTCGTGTTGTTGTTGTTGTGCAGTTAGTTTATCACCAGGTATTGAAAAGGAAGCTCGCTTGCTGTACCTAAGAGGATTCATGCTTCTCTTCTTAAATAACAACCAGCGTTCAACGGTATTGAGAAACGTGCATCGGCAGGAAGAGGCTCGAATATGAAGCATGGATTGATTATTGCATAGATATCTTGCAAAAAGAGTGCTGCTATACATGAAGAAATAGAGACAAGTACCAGAGACCCAATTGCGATGAGCGATTTTACAGACAGAAAAGAAGTGACGCAACAAAATCAGACCGCTCGACATACGACCCTAAAGCACGGACGGTATTTCACTACGCAGTCACAAGATCACCTGTTGCACACGAAACAATATTATTCATGGCAACACTCCCGTATCTTCCATCGAAGCAAAGCATGTCAAGAGAGTGCTCGGGTCAATAAAATGTTGTCTGGGTACATACAGTGTCAAGGATCCTTTCGGATTCTGGCAAACAATGTTGTGTTCAAGAGCAAAACCGCATTCCGTATACAGGAAAGAGGATTGGGGGCCAGTAATGTTACGTTGGGAATCACATGATGATGCGATATCCTGCGGATCACTGCCTGTCATAATGCGTCACAAAAACTCAGGCATTCTTATTAGAAGAATTACCAATTGATATCAATGATTTGAGTCTCCGGCAACGCATAAGCGTAGCAATGAGGTCAGTTTATTGTGATGCCATACATGGATATTGCAATTCATGGACTTATCGGACAGAAACTTGTAAGCATTGATTGTCCTTATAGGGGTGGATGCTTAGTTGCCAGATAATTAATTCATATAGAGTAAATAGGTAGACATGAAACACGAAGATGCATGCGTTCATCAACGAGGACGTGACAGGGGAGTCGTCAGCGAGGTTCTGAGGACAGGGTGTTTACGCTGCCATTCTCTAGTAGCAAGAGAGTTTCTGTTCTCTGGCAGTGGCTGGACTGATGGGAGGGAGACAAGCCGGCTGTCCTTGACGATGACGCGGGATTCTGTTGGGAGTCTTCGTCACAATTCTCAGCGCTCTTTTTGACATGAAGTCTTGACTTTGGGGAGCTTCTTCCATTTTCATTCCTTGCAGCTTTGCAAGCATTTGCTCGCGATGAAAATCGAACCATGCCGCTGTCGCTTCGTCGGTCGATTCGGCGACAGATTCCCATTCTGTATTCTCTGTTGCCTTCGATCCGTCTCTAAAAGATGTTGTTGTGCTACTGCATCCCGAGAGAACGGTGCGTAGTCGCGGGAGTGTGTCATCATCTAATCGCGACGACGCGTCTTTCCATGCGACCTTGATGTCTTCTTCATCATGCCCATGTGGCGGCGGCGATTGAAACGTCAGTGGAAATCGCGTTCCTTTGCGGCAACCCGTCGAGAGATCCTCGCCTTCATCCGTAAACTCCACCTCAATACTGGCACTACCCTTTTCGTTATTCATGAGAAAAGCCGAACCGGTTTTCGTTCTTCTCACGCACATGCCGCTCTCGAAAGACGACCGTTCTGAATCGCAGAAGACATGACAGTTGAGTTCAGTCCATGAGAATACACTTGGACATGCCTTGCTCATTGGGATGCGCATGAAGCTTGTTTGCTGTCGGCAATGTACGGGTTCTCGCTACATGGCCTTCGGGATGCTCTTCTTTGGCGTCGGCGACTTGTTGCAAATGACGGAGACGTTTTTGAGAGGCTGCAAGTTTGCGTTGCGTTGTTGAGATATTGGGTCTGCGGTGTCTACGCACACTGTGCGTCGTCATCACAACTTCCGGCGCAACCTTCACGTCTCTCTTGGCATTTCGGTGCGCCCGATGCTTCTTGAGAATTCTGAGCGTCCACGCTTTTCTCTGTTTTTCTTTATCCTCTGGCTCGGTAAAGTAAGCGACATTTTTCGACTTCCGGACGTTTTCATTTTTGTTTTCTTTGCTCCTGAAGATCCGTGGAAGAAATTGTCGCATCTTGCCGAGTGGCCGTCCTCGCAATTGTACCGAGCGATTTCAAAAACTAAAGACTCGGTAATAGCCTTTCCGACTCTCGTTCTTGAACTCTAGCTCGGGCGAAAACGATGTCTCTAAATAGAAGACAACAAAGCTTCGTTTAGGTATCAGCAAATCGCACGCTATCCGGCCTTAACCTCCGCAGAGGGAAGGTACAAATGGCCTTAATGTGCTTCTTGAACATTTCATCATAGACTAACCGCCATTCATCTGCCATGTGCATGGAAACGGCGTTAGGATGCTGTTCGAAATCATTGCTTAACGTCGATTGAGTTTCCTTCCGCGCGTCGCAGACCAGTTCCGTAAGGAAACGGTTGGCAAATACGTTCGTTGCCCTTCGGTCCATAAAGTAGACCAATCTAGAAATTCGAGCGATATCTGTGAGGGTATTGGTATAGAATCCAAAACAAGCGCAGGGGACGTTGTGAAACCACCTCGTCGTCTGGTATGAGTGTTCCACTGACACCGTTGTCGAGGAGCAGCAGCTTCTCAATCTCCTCAGCACGCGTGCCCTTTGATACGGGTGCGCAACCTTGACCACCACCAGCCCATCATACAACATTTCCGACAACAGGGTCCATTTCGGGTTCTTCGACTAACTTTACTGGGACCTACACCGTAAGTCGCACAGCCCTTTGCAAAACGACACTGTCTAGACAACGACGTCGTTTGTGACGTGCAGTGGACAATACGTAAATTCTCACATATCAAAGAGCGACGTGTTCTGTCGGAAGAGTTCGAGATCGGTACCTACAATTGGTCCGTCAGCCCTCTTACCCAACACCTTTTCAAGATACTGTTTCCAGGAGATTGCTGGTTTTCCCCAGAGGGAATGATAACAGGGGCACGAGTCGGACGAATACCGTCGCGGCATATCTCTGTTTTAGACATGCCCACTTCACACCTGAATTCTTGAACCCCAGAGTGAAATTTGAGCTCACGGTCGTCAACCAGAAGTACCCGGAGCGTTCCATTACGTTAGGTATGGGAGAGAGAGATCGTATTCCAATACTATGAACTCTGATGGTGTGTAGAGACGCAGCATGTCTTCTCTAAGCGATTCCCGGATTGGGGATTCACACAGATTGCTCCCGTCCACGAATTTCAGGATGCGGAATATGGATTCCTGGCCAAAGACGCAGCCGTTTTCCGTGTGCACTTGACTGTGATCCCGCAACACATTCCAAGAAATGAGACTGGTTTCATTGGACTGACTGCCAAAGATGACACTCCAGGACTGAATGCTGTAATACAAGCTCTTTTTCATCTTCCCTATCTCCGAAAAGTAACTAACCCACTGTCCCACACTCTTCTACTGACCCATCTTGTGAAGGCGATCTATAACGTAGACAGCGTCGAGACCGTGTCCACGGGTACTCGATTACCGCACGCGTTGAGGCGTCTCTTTTTCAAGGTTTGTGTGACCTATGTGTGATCTGACATTTTGCAAGGTGATCACAATGCGTCTGTCTCTTAGCTTCAGTATCAGAACTCCACAGCGAACACCACAGAAATTGTGGAGGTTCTGGACAACAGCGATTCGAAAAAGATCCTCTCCAATCTCATCGACAAGCTTATGCTGGAGCTCATCGTAAGAGCACATCCTTCCACTGGCTGTCCCATCATCGAACATCTCCTGCTTCTAGGGTTCGAATGTTGAAAGCGTTGTTCCAAATCTTTTTGAAGGGAGATGCTTTACTTACGTCGAGAGTTCGTCGGGAGAGTCAGAGACCATACCAGAGACGTTTAAACACATCGATTTGGACGTTTCTGGATGCAAAGATATCTATGATGCCCTTGAACGCAGGTGCAAAGTGACGAAAGTAGAAGGCCCACAAGTAAAACGACACGTCCCCTCATGTTATGTTCTCTCCACTGAGATTCTTCCGTTAAGAACGAGCATCGGTATAAGCTGTTCGACACGTTGCCATCCATTCTGCACTTTCAGCTTCATACCCCACAGACGTCTTCGGAATTCCCTGAAGAGGTATTGGGTGCACTCTCCCTCACTCTATGCCCATCCATACGTCACGTCATTGTTTGATGGTAGGTCGATGATGGAGAAGTGCCCATGAGTTTGTCAGATGATTTGAATCTGGATTACGGAGGAAAGCGTTTCTTTGCACCGGCCGCTACTTCCTCGTCCATTAGGAACGGTTACAATCTTCACGCTGTGTTCGTGAATCGTCTTCAAGGAAACCACGCAATTTATATAAAGAGAGAAAACAGATGGTTCAGGTTTGAGGATGAGCTCGTGGATCAGGTCGACGAAGATGAAGCGCTTCGTCCCCACGAAAGTCCGTCACCGATACATCTGAGCACATCCGACTAGGGTTTTGGTTGTGTTCCTTGCAGACGATGCACGTTCTACGGTTTCGGCCTTGATCTATGTCCGAAACGCGGACAAGGCTCAGATCATGTGGGAAACGGGACGCGATGACATCGCACAGTCCATTCGACGACAACTCGAGGTATAGCCGAGGGCATCTGTATGCGCATCATCGATGATGGTGTCAGGCCGATCTCCTTGAAAGGGAGAGGGATCTGAACGAAAGGATGACAGCAAATGCACACGTCGTCATCAACGTTGCCGCCGAATACGATTTCCACAAACCCTCCGTCTCTCGAAAGATCACGGAGCTTGTCGATCTGGACAACGTTAAGAGATACCGAATGCCAAAGAATGCCGATTTCGAAGAGTTTCGAAGCACGGTGTGTGCGTCTATTGCGTTTTGTCTTTTCTGAGCGGTTGGCGCTATTGCTGTCCAGATTGCCACGGATTTCAAGGTCTCGCCATCCGCTCAGAGATACTGGCTTTGGAACTGCGACTCTGAGGAATGTGCCAAACTCGGCAAGATCTTTCCACCACTGGCGCAGTCCAACAAAAAACTGCTGTCGTTGTATTCGATCAGAGACCTCACAAGGTCCAATGACAAGAGGAGCAACGCTCTGTTTGTTGTGAATGTTTTTCTGGAACTTCCTCGTCCCGGAGAAACGATGCTGCATGAAATTCAGCCCAAGGAATTACTGTTGTTTTTTAAGTTCTATGATCCACTCAAAGTCGACCTCGAGTACGTTGGAAGTCTGTATGTGGGTCACAAGACATCGTTTCGGACCGTCATCGAGCGAGCCAAAGAGATCGCCAGGTGTCATAAAGACTTGGAACTGACGGCCTCAAAGCTCGTAACTTTGGAACCAACTGTCGTGACATGTGACATTTTTGCACAGTCAACGCCCTATCAAGTGATATCTCACACTTTTCCATTCATGTCTGTCTCACTCTCAGCGCCTTAGTACAACTTGGTTTCTGGGGATGTGATCATCATTCAACCGAAGATGGTACCGTTGCTCGATTTCATGAAGCAGGCAAGCAAGAGGAGCACTTTTGAAGACGACAGTTCCTTGGGGACGACGTAGACAGAGAAACCGCACGCGTATTCTAATAAATGACACGGCTAGAGTTCAAAGATAATGTCTTTAGCTACACACAGTGCAGCCATGTAGACCTACCTCAGCTTCAGCTTTTCCGTTATTGCTTACTTTCTTACACAGCAAGCAACATTTCAATGCCAAACTGTGTGCTTCGATTCTGTGGGTGCTTCTTTGGACCTGCTCTTTAAGCACTGCAACTGTATGAACTCGAAATATCTGTGATGTAAGTAAGTCTTCATTGGTGCTGTTAGCAACACATAAAGTAGTTGGTGTGTGTGGGGAGGGGCGGAAAATATCTATGCAAACAAGACCACATCTGACGGGGGTAGCTAGTGGCATGGGTCGATTCGCCAATCGGCTCTGGTCAGATCTAGATGTCTGCTTACAGGGGGGTTACTCGTAGTAGCAAAATTCTTGGGGACCACACTTATTTTCTATCATTCACATAACGACATGTTCTTCGTCTGAGACGTGACGTTTGCAAGAGGGCATCCAATAGTGTATTGGCAGCGGCATGACGCCACATTGTGCTGTCGCTCGCATGAGCGTTCGTATAGGAGCTGCCGTTGGATACACCAGATCACGGTGCTATTCTCGAAAAATCCGCTCCATGGATCCTTCACAATCCGAACAGACAGCGATGGCGGTTGAGAAATCCGCAGCGCCAGCACGTCGTTTTCCTCGGCAGACGAGCACATGACTAACAATTGTGCCCCTTGCAGCAAAGCCGAGGACGCAACAGGGCAAGACAAATGGTCAACTCTACGGTCAGCCTCACAAAGACATCGCGGACTTGGTTCAGATACCTCCCAATCCTGTGCTTTCGATCTCACCAGACAAGACAAAAGCACTTCGATGCATACGTGTCACACTTTCTCACACTTGTGTTTAGATTCTACAACTGACAAGACCTCCTCCCTTCCCACCAGTCTCTGAATTTGCACGTCCCGAAGAGAAACTTGCTGGTGGAGACACTCTCCCAGATCTCTATCGTTGTCGACGCACGTCTCTGTCCAGGTTTAAAGATTGATGGCGCCGCCTTCAGTCGTAGCAGAATGGGTTACTACACAGACATGTCTGTGGTAGACATCGATCAGATTGTCCCTGCACCCGAAGAGGCGACAGTCAAATTCAAAGGGATCCCATCTGGGTTCTGGATCAACGGCATTTCTTACTCGCCACAGGGGTCGAGAATTGCATTTACTCTGCGCAGTCCAGGAGGACCAAACGATCCTCCTCGCTCGGCATCGGAGCTCTGGGTTGCCGATCTGACAACACACACAGCCCAGCCGATCCTCAAAGACGACCCCTGTCGACTCAATACCATCTTCCACGAGTAAAGAATGTGCAAGGCTTGTGGTATGACGGTTATGATGTGGTCGTAGATACGAGTGGTTGGATGAAGATACCGTGGTGGCTTGTTGTTTGCCTCGTGATTTAGAGGATAAACCATCCAAGCCATTGGCTCCGCTCGGTCCAGTGATCCAAGACAACAGCGAAGCCAGACAATCGCAGTCCTTTACGTTTCAAGATCTGCTGAAAGTGAGATGTCTCCCCTGGTTGAAATGGCGAGCGACACTTGGGTGCACAGGATGAGTACGATGAAGATCTGTTTGAGTACTATTGTACTTCTGAACTGATTGTGATCGACATTCCTTCCGCCACGGAACTCTGTCGTTCGCCGCCAGCACTCTACACATCGTCTGTGCTCACCTCACTCTCAGAGAGATGCATCGGATGTGTCTGCTTCAGGTTTTCGAGATCTCCCAATGCTCAATTTCTGATCGTCAGCTGGATGGAACGCCCGTTCTCCTTTGCCTTTCCGTGTGGGCGTTTTCCAAAGCGGATTCAAATCTGGAAAAGGTATGTATGCAGTCTTCCAGGCACACGGCCTTTACAGAGCTGTGCAGGGATTTGTCTTTTGTCAAAGAACTTGCCTTCTTGCCACTGGCAGATGACATCCCCACCGATTTCAGCAGCGTACGCAAAGGCCCCAGACGTGTACGATGGCGACCCGACAAGGACGCAACTGTTTGCTGGATCGAAGCACAAGATGAAGGGGACCCCAAGAAAGATGCAGATCCTCGCGACATCGTTTATACGATGGACATTCTTACAGAGCGTCTCCCTCAAATCATCGCCACCACAACGCTGCGTTGCTTGGGGGTTTCATTCTGTGACGACGATCTAGCCATCCTCAACGAAAGCTGGTGGAAGACGAGACGGCTTATCACACATGTCATTGCTCCAGATCATCCCGATCGACCTTCGAAAGTGCTCTTCGATCGGAGCTATGAGGATGTCTATAACGATCCTGGATACCCTGTCGCGCGAAGAACGTCTCGGGGAACTTATGTTCTGGCCAAGATCGATGGAGAACGGAAACTCCTCCTCAATGGTCGGTCTCTTCATGCCTTTGTGGCACCCTATATAGAATTGCTGCGCTGCAGGGGAGGGTGCTTCATCGCGTGGCAATCAGCCCTTCTTGGATATTATGGATATCGATTCTGGAGAAACGGAGAGGATCTGGCAGAGTGCTCCGCCCTACTATGAATCGTTTTCGAGCATTTTTAATGACGGCGGCGACGAAATGATCACGAGAGAGAATCTGACGGTGATGCTTTCGCGGGAGACGGCACAAGATGTTCCTCAGTTCTCTCTGGTCAATTTCTCAAACGCACAGGATGCTGCCCGTCGCCTTCTGACCCAATTTCCGCATCCCTACCCACATGTCCGTCAAGTTTTCTGAGACAAATGCGAATTGGCCGTGGATGTAGATGAAAGATGTGCAGAAGGAAATCGTACGCTATAAAAGAAACGACGGTGTTGATTTGACAGGCACACTATATCTGCCCGTTGGATACAACAAGGAACGTGATGGTCCACTTCCCTGTATTCTTTGGGTCTATCCTCATTCCTACAAATCCAAAGTGAGGCAAACGATGTCCAATTGGCCACAGATATCCGAGCACCGCTTTTTTCGATTTATCTGCAGGATGCAGCTGGACAGTTGAGGCGTTCGCCTTATGAATTTGTGAGTCTGGGTTCGTTAACACCAAAGCTATGGCTCTCCCGCCAATATGCTGTCTTCGACGGTCCATCCATGCCGATCATTGCTGAAGGGGAAGAGGAGCCCAACGACACGTACATCGAGCAGCTCATATGTCTGTCACTTCATCAGCCTCTCACTCCATGCACCCATGTGTGACATACAGGCAATGCTGAAGCTGCTATTGAGGAAGTAGTAAAGCGAGGCGTTGCAAAACGCGAATCCATTGCTGTCGGAGGGCATTCTTACGGCGCCTTCACTGTTGCCAATCTCCTAGCCCATTGTCCTGATCTCTTTTCCTGTGGCATCTGCCGCAGTGGAGCATACAACAGAACACTGACGCCCTTTGGTTTCCAATCTGAGGAGCGAACGTTGTGGCAGGCAGAGGAGACGTACATGAAGATGTCGCCCTTCACATCTGCCAACAAGATCACGAAACCTTTGCTCTTGATCCATGGCAGAGATGACAACAACATTGGCACACATACCATGCAAAGCGAGCGATTCTATGCAGCCCTCAAAGCACATGGCGCCCCCTGTCGCCTCGTTCTGTTGCCATATGAAGGGCACGACTATCGAGCCGAAGAATCTGTCATGCATTGCCTGTATGAGATGGACGCGTGGCTACAAAAGTACTGCGCCTGATTGAGCTGTGTAACATCCGTCACATCACAACGGTGAAATCTAAAACCAGACGGCTTCGTGTACCACATCGTCCCTTTGGCGAAATGAAGGATCTGGCAGACGCGCTCGAAGACGCTCTCGCGTCTGCCGGCGTTGCGAAACACGAATTGACAGAACTCATCCTCGACGGAAAATGCCGTGTGACGGACTTGAGTGTACCTGCCCCTTTCCTTACGTTACGTCTTGCCATCACCTGCGGCGTTGCGCAGTGTCTTGCAGGAATGGACGCACTGACGCAGCTGTCGCTCTGTAATGTCGGTCTCAAGAGCTTGGCGGGATTTCCATCTCTAGCGAAGCTGACGCGTCTGAACCTAGCAGACAATAAAATCAAGGAAGGACTGCATTGCCTCCCGGATGCCCCTCTACCGTCTCTGCGGGAGCTGAGTCTGGCACACAACAGAATCGAAGATATCTACGAAATGCAGCAGCTGCAGAGATTGGATCTGACACATTTGGACCTCTGCGACTGTCCGGTATGCGAACATGCAGAGAACTACAGGGAACGTGTTTTTGAAACACTTCCCACGTTGCAAGTGCTCGATAACTTGAACAAAGACGGAATCGATCTCTTAAATTCCACGGACGATGAAGACGAGAGCAGTTCGGAAGAGGACGACGATGACGAAGAGGACGACGATGATGAGGGAGACGCAGAGGACATGGACGACGAAGTAAAGCAGATAGAGATCGATGCCGGATGCAAATCCCAATGATAAACGATTCTAGGAAAACGTTGTCGGTGATGCCGAGGAGCCCGAACTGCTGAATCTCATCACAGACTCCGTGAACACCCGCCGCCATCCATCACCACCTCTTCATACCATCTCTTGGGTTCTGTAGGACGATGATCAGAGCAATGCGGAAGAAAGTGAAGCCGAAGAGATCCATGTATCGGTCTTGGCAGTAAGACAGTCGTGGATGGTGAAATCGCTGAAGCTGTGTTTGGACAGGGGCCTCCGATCGAAGACGAAAAATCGGATCAGGATGAAGACTATGTGATGCCAGAGGGCGAAACGGAAAGCGACGAAGCATCCTTCGAATCGGACGAAGAGGTCTCGGTATCTCATCACTTTGGCAGCGGCGGTGGGGGCAGCTCCTCTTCTGCTGCAGCAGCAGGCGGTTCCAGTGACTTGCCAGCAGGTCACATCACGCACTCTTTCACAAAGTGTGATACGCATCGCTGCTTTGCAGGAACAAAGCGAAAACGCACGGAAGAAGACAGCAGCCGTCCTCGAGATGCACCGCAAGATGAAGACTATGCCGATATCTGAAACAGCACGGAAGGCGATGATCTTTGAAAATCGGAGTGTCCGGCGAACACGGATTGGTTTAACAAGACTTTGAATAGTGTCGCATCTTCTCACTCATCCTCCTCCGATGATGATGAGAACCGTTCTCAATACATCTGCTTCTTCTTCTCTCCGCCGATTTCAAAATGCTTGCAGCGCTGTATGTAACAGGATCCATTTGATCAATGGCGGAGGAGAAAGTGATCTTTCACTTTGATCGGCATCAGCGAGATCATCTTGCATTCTGGACAACTCAGA
The DNA here is from genome assembly GCA_965230195.1 of Putridiphycobacter sp. Lineage (GTDB taxonomy): Bacteria > Bacteroidota > Bacteroidia > Flavobacteriales_D > Crocinitomicaceae > Putridiphycobacter. The sequence continues at coordinate 1,555,914 of OZ245997.1, read as the reverse complement.
CGCAGCACGATCTTCTTCGTCGTTTTCGCCTGAGGTCATTTCTGCAGGAGCCTGTCTGTTGATGCTCGGACAGAACCTTTTTCTTGAAGACGGGTTTGGTCTGACCACCATAGCCGGACTGCTTTCGATCATACCGTCGCTTCCCTGTCAGGCTGTTCCTCATCCAAACAGGCATACAGATCCGTGACCTTGTGCATAGAGACTGGCTTTTCCTGCTTTGTATTGCGTCACTTTAAACAGCACATGCTTTCGGCAATCCTTATGTTTGCAATACGCGCGCTTCGTTTTCGGCACGTTCACCTGAACGCAAGAGATGTGCCACAAACCTCGCGCTGCTGACTACCATTCTGAGAACGTTTGTCGCCGCCGCCCTCGGAGATGATGGTGAAAGATGAAGCGATTGTTGTCCAGCACGAACGCACACACGACGTAAAGACGTACGTACATATTAGCTACGGACTTAGTGGGACGCGTGATTAGTGGCAGCGTAAATGATTCATCGCGGTACGTGATGCGACAGCGTGTATAGCGCTTGCATCGCTGAAGCTCTTTCGCCGTTTTTGGGTGCCGTGTTCAAATTTGCCTAAGAAGAAGAGTTCCTACGGCTTCCTTCTTCGTTTCAGCCAAAACGTGTCTCTGCAGTTCTGATAAGGAGACCGGTAGACGTGACGCAATATGTCGTCGGACTTAGGAAAGCAGACGACGGCGTCAAAGACGGTGACGGATACCGTCCGTGGTAAGCACGATGCTCTGAGCAATGTTACATGACTCAAATGGACTTGGCTGTCCAGGGGAGCATACGCATACAATTGTAGGGTACAGTCTCGTCAAGGGAATCGGCGACGGAGAGCCCGTCGCCAGTGAACGTTTCAGTGTGGGTGGTCATGAATGGGTGAGATGTCAGAGTGAGATGTGTAGATGTGTGAGATATGCTCATAGGTACTGCTTTTCTATCCAGATGGCAAGAAAAGTTCTGCAGAACTGGCACATCATGCACAGCGGGCCCAGTTGGTACAAGCCGCCGGTGCTCTCCAAGCTGCAGATATTATGATGATGGATCCTAATGGCCCTGCAGCTGCTGAACCGAATCAGCCTAATCATCCTGCTCCAAATTACCTTCTCGAACATCGCCGTCTGCACAGAGAGGTGCGATCCTATGCAGCTAACGAAGAAGTAGAATGCTATGAGAACACACAATGAGATGCTGACATGGTGATTGGCATGGCATGTAGAATGATTATGTTGCTTTGTTTGTGGCCCTTATCGGCGAAGGAAACAATCCACAGGTGGGATACATGGCCAATGGGATGCTGCTTTGCTGATGTGTGAGATGCGTGTTGCTACAGCAAGGGGTGCTGAACACAAGCGAAGGCAAAGTGGTTCGAGCCTTTCACAGATTTACACTCGTCAATCAAACAGGTCTGTTCCCTCTGCTATTCTGCAAGCCTGTTCTCACTCTTTCGTGGCTCTGTTGGGTTCAGGAGCGGGCGGACATTTTTCAAAAGGGAGAGCTCGCGAAGCTGGAGCTGTAAAGATAAGCTGTGCTCGTCAAGATCCCAATGCTCGTAACTGCCATGGCTATAGAAAGTTCATTAAACGTGCCATTCTGGAGGATCCATCCAAGGGGTATCTCATCGACGATACCCTGATAATCAAGTACTCGATTGAATTGGTCGTCACAAGTGGAGGTGCACTCAACAAGAACATTGGAGTTTCTGGAGTGCGTTCCGATCTCGTCCATGTCCCTTCCCCACGTCTCGGCACAGACTTGGAGGATCTGTTTTTGACGGGGAAGGACAGCGACATCACCATCGTTGCAGAGGACGAGGCATTTCCTGTACATAAGATCATTCTGGAATCCAGATCCCCAGTGTTCCGTGCATTACTCAACAACACATTCAAAGAAGGTTGCGAAGGAATTGTGCACATCAAAGAAATAAAGACACCAGTTCTGAAAGTCCTCTTGCATTTTGTTTACTCCGATGCATTGCCGGATGATTTGGACGACAATATGGATTGTGCCTTCGCGCAGCATCTCTTGGAAGCTGCAGATCGATTTGAGCTTAACCGACTGCGAAAAATTTGTGAAAAGAGACTTTGTCTCATGATTGACATTGACACTGTTGCCACCACACTCACCTTAGCCGAGCAGAACAGAGCAGATGTAAGATCTTGATGAATACATGCATCATCTTGGCAATGAAGGACACCACCGATCAACTGTGTTCTTTTGTGCAGGATTTGAAAAAAGTCTGTCTGGATTTTGTCGCCAAAAACTTGCAGCCTGTCTTGGAAACAGAAGGATACAAACATTTGTCAGAATCGTGCCCTGGTCTGCAGGGTGACATTATTCAGACAGTGGCATCCCTTTCCGAAGCGAGGTCTGGGAGACAGCACCATTTCAGGATGCATAATCGTGAATCCATCGAAGAGGCCGGGAGACGTGTGCGTCAACGACGAGCAGAGTAAGTCGTGCAGACAGCGCCATCTACACAGCCATACATAGAAAGCAAGATTGCCTGCACGCTGTGCTTCGTCATCTTTATTTCATTGGGGAATCATTTTCTGTGCTACAAAGACGACGACGAGGACGAGGACAACGATGGCGCATCTGTACTTTGTTGTGTCTTTCTGAAAGGGTTCTGTTGAGGGAAGATGGATTTTCTGCAAGTTAAAGGACAGACACTAGCACGTCTTGTAACCAATAGGCATCGATGATTCCTCTTTCACGCCTCTTTACGCTTTGCATCCATGGTTCTGTTCTCAATCTTTTTTACTCATCCTTAATAATGGGCACCTAGAATGTGTTCTTGTGCTCTCAGTGTCATTCAAGGCCTTACGTCTGAATCATTCTGGGTGATCTGATGCGTCCAACTAGTATTGTTATGGCAGATGCATTGATGGCAACAGAGCTGTTTTTCTGCTTGTCTTTTTTTATTTTGTCTGATCCTGTGCCCTTCGGTGATTGATTGAGAAGTCGAGGCACTGCATTACTGACTGCTAGTTGTGAAAGAATAACAACCAATAGAAGGCAAAAGAACAAAACGGAGTATATTTAATGCATGCATTGGACATTCTGAATGATGTGACTAGGGACAAAAAGAACGCGCAGATTCCACTGTGCATATGTGTACGACGATGACGACACTGTCAAGGGTTTCTCCATCACTTCGCCGCAGTATCAGATACGCGAATCGCGTAACGCGGCCACTCGTACCGTAAACCTGATCACGCATAGATGGCTGGCTCCATGGCGAACAGCGTTGTGTCCAAAGGCATCGGAGAAGGAGAGATCTGCGAGCACTGGATCCAGACAATGCCACCGTGCTTGTTGCAGGCGGTGTCGGTGTGGGATTGGATACGGTGAAGCTGTTGAAAGACATGGGCACGTGGGCGTACATGATGCCGACATCTGATCTCCAGCGAAAGGTCTTGGAAGAGATGAATGTCGTTGCTATGAAAGGAGAGTACCTGGCAGATGTCGCGAAACTCATGCCTGCGCTCAAAGGTGCTCGTTTGAAGGACGCCTCTTGCCAAAAGGATGCCATAATGCGCAGAGATCGATGGATTGGAAGCCGTCGTTTCCACGACCGACACTGCGGAGACCCTGCGTTTGATCCAGGCTGCGCTAGAAACAGACGTTCAGCGTTTTGTCTTCCTAGCGACAGAAGACGCAGCAGCTCAGTCCATCGAAGAAGAACTGAAAGTCAGTCTGTCCTTCTGTGGGTCGTCGGCAGTGATGGACTGAGCGTTGGTTGGTTGGGTGAGGACAGGCGAGAAGCGATCGGTTAGAGTATGTGATCGTCAAAGCCGGATCGCTGATCACAGAACCCGCAACAGACTGTGGGGTCTTTTCAGCAGAGCCAGTATCAGGCATCATGCATCGTGAGGATGTGGCACAGTTGTTGGTAAAAGCACTGTTCAGCGACAAACCTAAAAACAAAGTGCGTCGACCTCGGTACCTGTCTGTTCACTTGTGCCTTTATCAGGTGCTCTATGCAGCAGACAAGAGTAAAGCGAAGAGCCTAGAAAACCCAGAAAAGGAACCGCAGCTGTTCGAAGTGTGACATAAGAGAGCATGGAAGGATATTCGATTACGGGAGCACGTGTGAGCAGAAGGCGCAATTCTGAGAGGTCGTTGTTACACCGTAGATCATCTTTATAAATGTGCCAGCACAACATCAACTCTGATGTCCTTAACGACGCCGAGTCGTGGATCACGCTGCGCCCAAACCTTGACAGGTATCTTGGAGAAACGCGTGAGCTCGAGAGGGAACTGCAGTCCAGCAGTTTTGCTCTGTCTGCTTTCGCCGCTCTTGCACCGACTCTTCTGTTGGATGCACACTGGGAATAGATGACTGCTTTGTGGCTCTCTGACGTGTAACGCAATAGACAGACCACCACCATTAGAATACTGAAACTCGACATGAACAGGATCCGATTGTCCATGAACGACTGGGCTTCTTGTTTCGGGTGTCTCCAAAATGACAGCGACAGATTGATCCGAAGGGTACTGGAAGACGACACGAACGGCAAGCCTATGTTGTTTTATTTTTTCGACCAGGTAGGACTTTCTCGCTTTCGATGCATTGCCTGAATTGGCACGGGTGTTCACTCGATTCTTTTCACTGGTGCCATTTGCGTGGGGGCTTTTGAGACTGAGTGTGAGGACGGAAGTTGCTGAATCAAACTTCGGAATAATATTCTTGGCGATCTGGTCGCACTGAATCCGATAGGGCAATGCAAATTGCGGGACATAAATATCAAAGAATTTAGCGCCCTTGACAGAAGCAACGACGCCAACTGTCTCTACGGGTTCCTTTTCTAGCCACGTCTTCAAGTAGAGATCCGTCGATGCGTCCTGGGCATTCCTGGCATGCAACTTTCCCGTGTTACAAGTCATGGCCAAGACCTGCATCTTGTGTGTTGCCCCACGATCCAATTTCTCACGGAATTCTTCTCCACTGGTCAGAGCAGCGTGGAGCAGACGGTGCACGATGATGTCTGGGTATCGACGAATCGGAGAAGTGAAATGTGTATAGCGCTGTACGGCCAGAGCATAGTGTGCCCAGTCTGCTCGCTCGGCAGCTCCCGTGCAAAAATACTCTGCCGTTTGCATCGGTCGTGTTGCCATGTTCGTGATGGCGTCCGCGACATCTGTATCTTTGCACGCAGCATAGAGCTGGTTGAGGCCTGTCTGTATTGCCCCGGCCGTCGAGAGATCTAATGTCACGCGGAGCTCCTTGGCAATGTCCATCAGTTCGCCCATGCGACAGAGCTTGGGAGAAGGGTGGCATCGAAGCAGAGCATGGCTTGGATACATGTCTGAGATGAGCTTCGCCACAGACATATTGGCAAGCAGCATGAATTCTTCGATGAGATTGTTTGCTTCTTTCAGCACCGTAGGCTCTGCCGTCTCCGGCAATCCTTCATCGTTGAGGCCGAAATGAATCTTTGTCCGATTCAGTTTCAAAGCGCCGTCTTCGAATCGCTTTCTCCGGAGATGCTGCGAAATCTCGAAAAGCATCACGATGTCTGCTTTCACCTGCGACAGCAGCTTCGTTCATCAGAGTCTCCGTCAAAGATAGACGCTTTACCTTGTCCCACGTGTAACCTCCATGAATTTGTAGGTTTTCTGGCTGTACAGCCGATGGATCGTCGATTGCTGATTGTGCATGATGGTAGCCCATCTTCGTTGCCGAATGGATGATGCTCTTCTGTACATGCTGTTTTAAGATCTCGCCTTCTCCATTCATTTCCCACACAACGGAAAACGTCAGACGATCCTTTCCCGGATTCAAGCTGCACAGATTCGCCGATAGACGTTCTGGCAACATCGGAATGACACGTTGGATGAGGTAGACACTCGTCGTGCGCTTCTGCGCAACGTGATCCAATGCGGTGCCCGGTTTGACAAAGTGGGACACATCTGCAATGTGCACCCCGACCTTGAATCGATCGTCGCCGAGTTTCTCGATCGATAGGGCATCATCCAGATCACGTGCCGTTGGCGGATCGATCGAGAAGACACACGCATCCCTGCCATCGGACATTGCTTTCGCATCTGTGTTGCATGAATGACAGGCGCCACCTGAGATCCATTCGACTATTGAGATCGTCTTCCGAAGGTGTCCAGTCTTCCGCCGGCAGACAATCGAGCACATCCTGCTTGAACTCACTGGCGTCTATTCGCCACGAGCTCAGAATACCGAGGGTCTGTTTTTCAATAGCATCTGTCCGTCCAATCACCTCTGTGATCTGCACGAACACACATCGCGGTGTCATGAGATGAATGATGCCAGGATCGTTTCTTACTGTGACGGTTGGGAGTTCTTCGTGCACTTCCCATCTTAAGAAACTCGCGTTGACCAACGTTCGATACGGACTCTCTTCGGACGAAGCTTCAGCCAACAGTCCCTCGCAATTCGTTCGCACACTCTCAGACGAAACAATGAAGCGTTTTGGCATTGCTGCATCCAGAGGGAAAAGATAGACGAGCTGCGGAATTTTGGGGTCGCATCGCAGCACGCCGACCAAAGCTTCCCGTGCCAAAGACGGTTTCGTAATATGTACGATCTCAGCTGTGGGTCGCAGTTCTGGAAAGTATAGCATCACCTCTTTGATCAATGCCTTTGCCTCTTCGGGCGTCTCGGCGAAATCCCAGACCACGGGCAGCTGCAAGCGTTCCATCTGTCCCTTCTTTCGCAGCTGCAGCGCAATGTGAATCTCTTTGCGCAGAATGCCCATACGGCGTCCCATATTGTCCAGAAACCCCATATCACCTTGCGTCGGAAACGGCACCCCCTGGACATCATTGCGTGGCGGAATGGACTTCTCTGTCCACCAGAAAGGCGTCGGCAGAATGCGATAGATCACTTCGTCGCCTCCAAAGGCACGGTTCTGGAAATTTCCCGGACGAATCATGATATCCGAGGAGAAACCGGGCAGACTGATGTATCCTTCGCAGCTGCCTTTGGCATTGATGCGCAGTGTCCCAGAAAAACACTGACCCAATTGGAGTTTCATCGTGGCGGTGTCTTCTGTCCAGTACGGAGCAAATCTCGGCCGTACGCCGTTCGCGCTTCCTGTTTCATCACTGCGACGTGCAGCACTGTCCTTTGCGCCGTTCTTTCTTTCGCGTCCCTTTGGACCTCCGCGAGAACGACTCCCCTCACTCATTGTCGTCGGCCTTTGAGTGACAGCAGGGTTTATATGTTCGTTCGTTGCGTCCGGCTGCGTCGTTCGTTTCCGTCGACGCCGCGTTCGTCGGCCATCAAGGCGTTCATTTGGCGTCGGCGCCATCATTCTGTCGTCGAAATGCAAATGCTCGAGGTGATGGGACAGCTCGGCGAAGGTGCAAGATGCCCATGTTCTTGTTGTGCCTAAAATGCAAGCTCGAGAATGTCGAAAAGGTCGAAGTGCCGGAAGACTATCCATTTGACGTGACACTCAAGAGCTGCGAATCCGACGACACACGCGACGTGATCATCGTCGCAGAGGAGATGATTCCACTCAGCACAGGACGCGGGTCGGCACATTTTGTGATGAAATGGGACAAAGGAAGCAAGGTGCGTCCAGAACGCAGAGGGCTCCTGTCATCGTCTCCCGTGTCTAGTCCGAAGCCACTGTGAACATTATTCAAGTGAAAGGAGTGACCCGTCCCATCGAAAGCGAAGATTCCGAGGCGTTCGTGCCGATCATTGGATTCGAATGTCGCGGTGTGGAGCCCGTCGCCTTTCGCCCGGGGAGGGGCCTGACGGTCGTGAGTCGTGGCGGAAAAGTGTGATCGATTCAGGACAGATGTCGAAGATCGTGGCGGTGATGATGTGACGTATGTAGGTGATGGAGGACGTTGATTTGACAGATCTCGATTGGTGTGATTTTGATGAAGGAGCTGGTGAGTCCGTCGGAATCTATGAAGTCGAAGCACACTTCGAAGTCCACAGAAAGTAGCCATGGGTCACTCGTTCTTTCATCTGGGGAGGCACATGCTGTGTATTATATCGTACAAGAACCCTTTCGAACAATATGAGTGACCTGTCCCATCATCATTCTAAAGTATAGAGGCGAAAGGCGTCAGGAGTTGGTGTAAAGTGTGACATCGACGTCTGCTGACGTTAACTACGATGCGTACACACCAGACGTCCGAAGATCGCTCCTCGTTACCGTATGTCGCGTCGTTGCTTTGTCGCGCACAGGTGGAGGCGTCCGTCAAGCGACACGATTCAAAGAGTCGCGTCTCCAACAAGCACGGCGTTCGCAATCGACGCCACGTTTTTGGAATCAAACCACAGACAAATAAAACAGAGTAAATACAGGCAAGTCTACTCCAGAACACGAAGAGAGCCCAGCTTTTCGTGGGGGTCACCTCCGAGATCACTGCAGTAGTGGCACAGTTGTTGGAGTTGCTGCTGAGAGAACAGCAAAGAGTTCACTACGTTTTCCAGATCTCCATCCTTGGCCGTCAGCTTCTCAATAAGATCCGTTTCCCGTTCGTGACCCTCTTGTATCCGTTTTCGCACGTCGATCAGTTCGTTGTCTTTCTCACTCAAAACGCATGTCAGCTTGGAAATGAGCTGCTCCTTTTTGGGAAGCGATTCGAGCAGAGCTGAGAGGCGTTGCACCTCGGCAACCTTGTCTTGAATCTCGTGCTTCAGTCTCTGAATCTCCCGATCCCTCTTTTCTAGTTCACCCTCCAGATCGCCCTCTCTTTCTTCCAATGTCGCAGGAGAATGCAAGAGCGCTTCATACGCCGTGGCCTTTTGCTGCCACTCTTTCTGCAGAGAAGCGATACGGGCGTCGCTCGACTGCAATGCCTCTTTTAGCTGGGCGATCTCGAGATCCCGTTCGGCAACCTGATCCATCCATTCTTCGAGGGTACCCATTTCGTTGCCCGTCTCTAAGGAATCGTTTCCTTGGTTAAGAGCAACGAGTCGTGCGATTTCTGTTTCTTTCTCTTTCAGAGTATTCTCTCGTTGAACGAGGTGCTCTTTCAGTTCCGCGATCTCCTGTCTCAATTGCGTCTGGATCTCGCTCCATTCGTGGAGATCTGGAGATGCTGGACTGGCAGGGGCTGCTTTTTCTTCTGCAGCTGCTTTCAGCAATGCAATCTCTTTCTTCAGATTCTCCATTTGCAAAGAAACGTCTTCCGGGATCACGTCTCGTTCCTTTTCTTTCTCGAACTCTGCAGACAGATGCGCAAGTTCGCTGTCTCTGCTGCTCAAGTCGTCATAAAGCGCTTTAATTTTGACCTCCTTTTCTTTCAAGTTTTCTTCGAGGGCAGACACTTGTTTCTTATTAGTTTCGATTTCGGATTCCAGTTGCTCTAGCTTCACGGTAGCTTCCAACGCTTTCTCCTCTTCTTCCTTCGCTGACTGAGCCATAGACTGATAACTGTTTTGCAGATTTACATTCTCTTGCTGTGCCTGAGCGAATTTTTTGTTCCACTCAATCTCGTTGACCCGTAGTTGGTTCTTGACATCTTGCATCTCGCGTTCCTTCCTTTCCAATTCCCGTTTCAGCGATTCCGACTGGATCTCTCCCATGTTTGCGCCTTTCTGCAATGGGTGTCCACTCAATTCCACGGCCTTCATTAGCTGCCGAACCTGCCACAAGACACGGCCTTCTGTGAATGGCGATTCTGAGAACAGACGTCGTGACCTGGCTTTGAAACGGTGCGATAATTCCTGAGCAATGGACGTCATTGTTTTGGCAGATCTCCGTCAACAGTCCATTCACTTTTTGCAGAAAATGCAGCATGCCTTTTTTGTCAAAAATTGCAAAAGGCAGTCGTCCATCGTCCGTTTCGGCATCACTTGACGGTCCCTCCTCCCACGGATCTGGACGGGAAAACAAAAACTCATCCTCCCACGAAGACAGTTTCGTGGTAGTGGCTCCCTTTGCAGTCGAAACTGGGCAAGAGCTCAGATCCTCTGCAGATACGTCAGAAGAGAGGTAAAATTAGGAAAGAAAGAGAACGCATGCGTCGACTCACCCTTGGGGGACGACGACACCTCAGCCAGCGTTTCGACAGCTGCTGTATCAGGAGGCATCGATACTGCAGCTGGCTGCTCTGCAGCACACTCTTCTTCATCATCAGGCATCTTCCAGATAGCTTCATCATCTTTCGACAGGAATTCTTCGACAATGGCATCCTCTACATGGGACGTCTCCTTGACGAGCGGCTCTGCGACAAGACAGATGACGAGAGCGTTCGGAATGCGGCGGCGATGGGTACCTTTGGTAGTATCTTGCGCTTCTGATGGAAGAACAGGTCCTTGGTCTTCCATCGACGCACCAGGATAGATATCTTCGACAACGGTCGTTTCTTCGATCTCTTTTGCAGAATGGACGTTTTCGTGGACGACGGCGAGATCATTCTCTGCTCCTTCATTGAAGAACTCTGCAGCTGCTACGTCTACAATCGATCGCGTGTCATTACTGTGGATGTTGATGCGATGGTGCTGTGCCGACCTTCATCAGTCTTTGGTTGGATGTCTTCGTTGTTGGTCGAAGCCGGAATATTCGTTTGTTGATGAGTAGGATGAATGATCTCATACCCACCATCGTAATACCAATTCCAGAATTCCTCCCAAAACTTTTCGGATTTGTGCCACGTGCGCCACGTGTCTTGGTAGTTGTGACACATCCAGACGGTTATAGCTCGACAGACTTCTAGCTCCTCCCAGCCAGCTCTCGTTAACCAAGCAATATCATAAGGATCATCAGAGTCGCGCACAGCCCCTAGAAACCGCCAGACAAGAAATGCCGAAAGAGCGTTTGGCTAGCTATACCTGGATACTCAGCCTCCGCGTACACTTGATCTTGAGTAACGTGGGAATCCCCTGGTATCGTCTGCGTCTCCATACGGTCTGACTGGCCATTGCCTGCCATTTCTGTGGGAACATCCGACAATGACCAGCCATCATTGGCCGCTGCTTCACTCGCAGCGGCTGGATAGGACAATTCTTCAGCTGCTGGCTGTGTCCATTGTGTAACGGCTGCTTGTCCAGAGAACGGATCCGGCGCCACCGTTTGAAACGGCTGATCGAAGACATGTCGCGTCTCTGGCTGTCGTTCAGGTTCGACAGGAAACAGCTCCGCCGTTTGACTCTCCGTGCCCAGATCTGCAGCCTGAGGCGCAGCGAATGGATCCGCAGGTGACAGAGGGCCAAAGATCTCGTCGATAGCGTCTTGTGGCTTCACCGTCTCGTCGTTCAGTTGGAATTGCTGTTGTTGATGATCTGACGCGTATCCTCCATTCTCTGTCAACCAACTATCATCGAGCTTCGCGCCTCCGGTCTTAGGCGAATGATACAGCACTCCATTTTCCTTTGCTTCCGTGACAGGGGCGGTTTTTGGGGCAGATGTATTCTTCCGAGCTTCTCTCCGATCGATCTTTTCTTTAAACTTCTGCAGTTCGGCAGCGGCATACTCCTCTTGCGTCCCTGGAAATCCCTCAGGCTTCGCAAATGTCGGAATACAGTATCCTTTATACCGCTCGACGCCTTGCGGGGACCTTGGCTCGCTCGTTTCCGTCTCGGATATGAGCGGCACTGGCGGCGGGGTCGGAACGAAGAACCCGCCCGTTGCTGGTGCCGTCGCCGCGAACGTCGGCGGCGTCACGAAGGTCTTTTTCTCCTCGCTCCCTGGCGAAGTCCTTTTTCCAAAGTCTCCAGCAGCAACGTAGCGCGAAGATGGGTCTCCCTCGTCGACGCGTTTCGGCGTCGAGGTCGGTGCGGATGCAGCGAACGGTGGTGGCGGCACTGCATCGTCGACCACTTCATGTTCCTTGCCCCGCTCCACCCAACGCCCTAGTTCTTTATTGAAATACATCTGATTCTCTTGACCCATATGCGCCTGGCGCCCTTTGTTTCCCTTAAAGAGACGAAGCATCGTGTGCCGTGCTATTTAGAGATGGCGTTTGACTCAAGCGGTCTGAACAGCTGTCTCTGGTGACAATGTGTTGAGGCGATAGGACGGATGTCGCATCCAAGTCATCTTGGAATTCTCGCGAATCCGAACTGTATCTTCGAGTCATCATTGTATCCTCTCCGTGTTATTGTCGACGTGATTTCTGAAATGCCGGGCGACAAACTGCTGGAGCAAATTTTCAATTTGAAGTTTACGAGTAAACAGCTTTCGAAACAGTCCAAGAAATGTGAGAAAGATGAGAAGGCCGCACGCTTGAGCGTGAAGAAGGCGATTGAGAAAGGTAATATGGACGGGGCGCGTATCTACGCCCAAAATGCGATTCGGAAGAAGAACGAGCAACTGAACTATCTTCGTCTGGCCTCGCGCCTCGACGCTGTCGTCAGTCGTCTCGACACCCAAGCCAAAATGCAGGCCGTGACCAAAAGCATGGCTGGAATTGTAAAGGCACTGGATAAAGCGGTGTCGACAAACAACTTGGACAAAGTGGCAACGACCATGGATCAGTTTGAACGACAATTTGAGAATCTGGATGTCCAATCGGAATTTGTGGAGCAGGCGATGAGCAACCAGATGAATCTCTCAACCCCCGAGGCAGATGTCAATAATCTACTACAACAAGTGGCAGATGAACATGGACTGGATGTCTCGGCGGAATTGCCAGGAGCGTCGACAGCGACACCGGCCATGGCAAGTCAGGCCAAAGAGTCAGAAGAAGGAGATTTGACACGCCGTTTAGCTGAACTGCGGGGTCGCTAGGAACTTGCCCGGGGTGCATGGACTAATATGATGTGACGTGTTGTAAGAACATGATAACACGGATCGTCGAGAATTCGGGGAGGAGTGGTCTTCTTGTTTGGTTCGTTCGGGTCGTCCTTTGAGTCGTCGTTTCGTGGATACCAGTGGTTTTCCATTGCCTTTTGAATAGAGTAAGGCATTCAGCTTCGAGGCAGATAACGACTTCGAGTCAGAATGGACGAGCAAGAGGAACTTGCCTTGGAGCTGAACTGGGAAGGGTCGGACGGCGACGAAGACGACGCCATGACAGAAGACACCGAGGACGATATAGACTTTGTCGGCGTCGTCTCACCGAGTGAACCGGGAAACACGCCGCGTCAGCGTCCAAACGTGCCGCAGTTGCCAATATCGTGCCTGCGTCGAGGAGGACCTCCGATTCCACGAAGCTGGCCTTCTGCTGGATTGGAGAGCAGCGAAACTCGGGGCTTACCTCGCATTGACCTCCTTTCCGAGGCATTCTGCTTTAACCGAGAAGACCTGCAACCAAGGATGACCGAAAGAGGCGTTGAGATGCCAGAGGTTGTCGGCGCAGCCTTTGAGAGGGCGTTAGGCGTGCCGAGTCAACAACTCAAATTCTATTGCGTTACTGAGATCGCGCCGTCGGCGCATATGATGAATGCGCATAGCCACATCGCAGTGGCCATCCAATCTTCAGGCACGCACTCTCGCCTCGGCGCCATCGAGGCAGCTGTAATGATGGTGTAACGCACAGATTTTTCATTGAATGCTTTGGAAGATTTGATACGGGATCGCAAGAAGCGAGAAGCAGATTGTGACAGCTGTAAGACTGCCTCGTCGATCCAAATATCCCAAGGCAATGACAAACGCGCCCTCTCTGTGTTTGTGTGTGCAGATCGAAACAAACTCTTGGAGTCCCAAGAAAGAGTACGAGTACTGGAAAATCAAGTGAATGATCTGAATAGCAGACTTGCAACAATGGTCCGTTCTGTCTCTCTGAATGACGGGTTTGGTGTAACCAGACGGATTGGTTGGGTGGTGTCTAGGAGAGAGAGAAGAGACGTTTGGAAAACGGTTTGAGGAGGCAAACTTACACATCTCAGAGATCGCCACGTTCAAGTCAGCTGCCATCTGTGGTACCTTCCCCGCGGTTGATTGCCACAGGCGGTGCTTCACAAACGCGCTTGCATTCGAGTCTCTTGAATCTGCAACGTGTTGTGTCTGAGAACACACAGAATACACAAGCCCTTGCTGAACTCGTCCAAGTCATTAACCCAAGTTTGCGATGACTGATGCATGTGAAAAGCGAGCGAGCCCCTCAACCGTCGTAGTAAGGTTTTCTTGACTCGCAGCAAGAAGAGTGCCTGCCGTCTGGACTCACACTCCGTCTTGTTGTCTCCTGCCATGTGATCTGACGTGCATTATAGAGATTAGTCGTTTTCCTCCTCTGGGCATTTCTTCATTGTTTGTTATCTATCACACGTAACAGGCTGTACTATTTTGATAAAATCTTTTAGCACCGACGATCGATGAGGCATAAGATTTACGCCCCTGAGCATCTCCTTTGGAGTCCTCGTAAATGTTACAATGGAGTTTTTCTAAATGGAGAATTAAGCATGTGTTTAACCACGATTTCTTTGATGGGACTGGCCCTGTTGCTCACGCTCTGTTAAAGTTGGTTGATTGGTTTGGCTTCAGTCGTTTGTTATCTAACAAGAGTGCTCTTTCAATGAGATCAATATCCACCATCACTGAATTTCCTCTTTATGTTGTTTTACGTGTTTTGCTGATAAGCCCGAATTAATACCAAGAAAACAGATCCCATCTGAAAACTGTAACGTCGCTCTGGGTATTTTTCTCAAGCTTCCAGTAAGAGGTAGGAATGATGACCTTGCTCTGATTCTCTTGTCAAGCAAACGGTCGATCGATGATTGCTGTCGGGAATCCTCTGTAGACTGGACGCCTTTAGAGTGGGCTAACACAGCCTCTAATTCATATCTCCGTTTCACCTTTGTGGCCTTCTGCGGCAAAACGGGTCACGATGTGAAGGGGCATGTAGCTTAGCTTTTCGTCTCTTGGCTGATTCTGTGATCTTTCAACAGCCACAAAGAACAAGACACGTCCGTCCCATCGCACACAGGGGCGACCGTCTATCTGGCCTATCTGATGAAGTCCAAGATTTCGAGATTGTGTAACATAGCCAACGCCGAGATCTCGATCATGTGGCGGCGGGTAATGAACACATAAGACAATCTTCCATTCTTGTGTCATTCGACGAATAGGTCTCCCATTTTGGAAAGACAATTATTATCCAAGGAAAACAGAGCGCTTTCTTTACGGTGTGTGATATCTTATGTGACACAAATCATTGAGTTCCATTCCTTAGACGCAAGGGGCCTATGTTGCCTGATACAATAAGAACATACCTGCCCGTCAGCTGTTCCGTACAGAATACACAGATCGCTTCGTGCACTTCTCCCATTCAATTTCCAGTCCCAGACGTTTAAAAGTTATGATCTTTAATGTTGTCCATTATATGATTTTCAGAACACACGCACGCAGACACACACGGACGCACGTGGAGACAGTTGGGACATTTCTCTGTCCGATCATCATGACGTCGGCAGCGTTGTCGACGTTTGAAGGAATGCGCCGCCTGCCGGGCTCAAAGGACGTCGATCATCTCGGTATCGGTCGTCTCTCTCTGTCTCGTATCTCAGATCGTCCGTTGCCGCCAAAACACTCAAAATTGGACGTTAGGGTCTCAGGCATTCTGTGTCGAGGCAACGAATGCAGAGAAAGACACATTTCGCTCGCGGCGCATCAAGCGACACGAACGCATTCGCAAGAAGGCATCTATCTACTCTGATCTGCTCTGCGTTCTCTTATGTACTGAATGACACTCTTAGTTGAGTGGGACACCTGAGAGACCACGTCTCGCCGTTTACCGATCGAATCTGCACATGTATGCTCAGGTAGGTCGTCACGTCATATTCTGTGGAAGAATCGATGATGACGAAACCGTGTGTCGATAGATCATCGATGATACGAAGAGTCATACGCTATGTTCAGCATCGACGCTTGTCAAGGACGTCATTGAAGAAACAGGAGGTGCTGGCGCCAACAAAGTAACGCATTTCTGTGCGATTCGATGCGTGTGTACATAACATATGTCTTTCGGCAGAAGGCAGCATTTATTGTGGGCAAACACGTGGCCCAGCGGGCATTAGAGAAAGGCATCACGAAAGTGTGCTTTGATCGAGGTGGATTTATGTACCATGGACGCGTAAAGGTGAAGAGGAACATCGGTATCTCACTCTCAGTTAATGCTATTCTCTACAGGCAGTTGCAGATGGTGCGCGCAATGCAGGACTCGAATTCTGACATGACGTTGAATATCATCAAACAGAGCCGTTGAAATGACAGCGATATCTTGATCTTAGTGAGTGCGTTCTGTTTTTGCGGACCCCGTACTTCTGCACGGTTTATGGACGACTTTTCCGAAACAATGATGAGAGATTGTGATAATCGCCAACTGGCGGTCGAGAACCAACACCTCGGCATCAACGAGACACATCCGAGTGCCGATAGCAGTGTCGATGCGACAGAAAGAGGACAGCTCGTCCATGTGTGTACATGACAATGAAGTCCGTCACATCTTGATTCACCGAGTGCGGGTCTAGATGTGCGCCAACTGAGTGAAATGCTTTCTGGATGCCTCATCAAAAACAGATGCGCTCGCACAAAGGCCTCGGAGGTCACGTACTTCTGGTGGATTGCATCGTGCTCCGATACAATCCTACCTCGTAACCGTTATGCCATCAAACATACAGTCTATGTGGCAATACTCTATGCCTCCCTCTTCGTGCTCAAGTCTTTCATTTGCATAGCTAAGGTTCGACAGCTCAGGAAGCACATGGCGATGGGTAGGCAAGTCCTCCGGAATGTACAGTAATTCCCTGCTGTCATCTCTGTCACATCAACATCTGAAGAATCGACACCTCGAATCCCCTCCCGTCTGTTTGTTCTTGATCCGAATCAACAGAGTACAGTGCAGCATGTGACCATTGACTATGGGGGAGGCCCAACATATCACACAGTTTCATTCAAGGCGCTCCTTCCCTCACGAGATGTCATCATCCGTCCTCGTGAATGGATCACAGCAGAATCCAGGATGCTCTATCTGAGTAAGACACTCCTGTCAAATCTCGATGCTGTCCACGCGACAATCTAGATGCGCGTCCTATTCTTCGCTATCGCGATGGACATTCCTTCGAATGAATGCTCTCATCATTTGCACGATTTCGCGAAATCGGATTTCTCACAGGAGACGCTTTCGGTTGCCGATGAATAAGGGAACGACAATAAAGCGTTGGTTTGCAGAGAGAGCCAAAGACGGTTAGCGGAAGGCATCCAATGGAGACGGTTGTCAGATGATCTACCGCCGAACAATCACCTTCCCTCCAATGATCTTATTGGCCGGTTTCCCGCGGATCACGGCGGGCCGCGCGAACTCTATCTGGCACTGAGGGCAACGCAAGTCGCCATTGGTGTAATCCTACATGTCCCTTTCTGCATTTCTCCACGAAAGAAGAAAATCACCAACCTCAACAATACGTTCGTGCCAGCATTTGATAAGCGCCCCTGTACCGCCTTTTCGATACTATACCGCGAGTACACGTGGCATGAGCGGACAGAAACGACCGCCGTACTTTATAAAGCGGCGTAGAGCACTTTGCGCAGATGACCTTAACAGTCTTCTTTGGCCCTTTTGCGCTGGGTTGGGCGAGACAAATGAAACGACAGGTTTGTATCATGCTGTTGAAACGACACGTGCTACGTTTAGATCCGTTTTCCAAGGCAGATCGTTCAGCAAGGCAGAGGTGCGGTTCGTTACATGTAAATGGATGCCTCGTCACCATCATCGAGCTTCATGACAGTGGACGTGTTGAGATCTCGGCGCACCTGTGCCTGGTTGACTTCATCTGGATCTTCTTCATTTGTGGCCAGCTCCACACGCAACTTCGATGCCAGTTGTGTCTCTCCTTGTGCTGAGAGATGCTTCTTCAGACCCAATACCACTTTGGAAGCCAGAGGGAATGTGGCGTAGATCTCTGATATCGCATACTCCTTGGCGATTTCTTTGATATCTGTGGGATGGACGGGATTGTTTCCCAGAGACATCACGAAACGGCACGGTACGTCGCCACGTTCTTCCCTCAAGATCTCTCCATAGAACTTGGCATCCAGTAATGTCGGCTGTTGCTTCTCGATCAAGGACCCACCGCGATCCAGCAGAGATACCATCTCTTGTCTTCCATCAATGCGTTTGTAGCGCTTCCCATTGATCTCCACTTCGTTAGATGGCAGCGGTGGTTTGAGACGTAGGACACATTTTGGGGCTGTTGTGTTGGATAGGGACTCTGGCGGATGCCAATGCTTAAATCGCTTCGTCCAGTGCTTAATGGACTTCGCAGCTTCTTTGTCGGTAGGAAATTCAAATCCAGGACCTTGGATCGCTTCGCCGAAATCCTCCTCTGCCTCGTCAGGCGGCGGACGCGTCCTTAATTTCTTAACGAATGTTGTAATGTCGGAGGTCGCGACGTGAAGCGAGCCGCCTGTTTCTCCCTCAGAAAGTGTGTCGGTCCTCTTATAATAGAACCAGGTCTTTCCGTATCCCGGCAGTTTTTTGACGCTGTTTTTTGGATGCTGTCTTGCTTTCAGTTTAGCCAACCGTTGCGTTAACTCGTCGCGAGTTTTTTGAGAAGCCGCGCAAATCATCGTACACGAATTACCGTAAAAAATAGGCCACGAAAACACAAACGTATATAACTGACAAGGTCAAACTACAAGACTGCCTTAAACATCTTGTGGTCGTTTTGTTTGGTGCTGATGGATTTTGACACGGCGTTTCTGAAGTCTGATATATATGACTGGGCAGACGAAGTCGAAAAAGAATTTAGCGTCGCAGGGACGGAAGACAAGTTTTCGCAGTGCAGTCAAGACACGTGGTTGTATTACTCGACGTCAAGTAGTTTGCCTTTTGACGATGTACGGCCGAAACCCTTCGACAGATCCGAAGGCCGCGGAAAACAAAAACCGCGAAACAAACCGAGAACGTCGAAAGGAAATCGGATTGCGCGATGCATCCACGAGAAATCAACGGTAAAACAGTCACTCGACGGGCCAAGTACAGAGACAGCACGATTATTGGGTCGCCTTGATGGTCTGTTCTGTGCTGCAGATATGGAAACTGTGAAGGAAACGGTGGTGGCCATGGTTCAGAGTCGACAAAAGGACTTCGCATCTTGTGCCGCAAGTCATGCATGGGCTTCGAATTTCGAGGAACATAAAAAGAAGCACCAAACGAAGAACGTCACAAAGAGCGTGAATCAGGCCAAGGCAGTGTCTAAAGAAAAGCAGCGAGTCGTTCGTCATCAAGTCATGGACGGTGCAGTTCTTGTCGTGACGCGAAAACCAAAGGTACCCGAAAAAACGCCTGCGGCAACGCCAATAAAAGCTTCCAAGAAACTCAAGAAGATACCGCCGCCATCACCGACACCTTCACGCAATTCCCGTGCTGATTCTTCGAGAGATTGGAAGAGTGATAAAAGATCATTGTTAGATTCTGACACCTGCGGATTTCGGATCTCATCGTCTTTGTCCTCGTCGTCCAAATCGAAACGTTCTTCTTCAAGGTCCCTCAATGAAGAGAAAAACAAACAGCCGGATGCAAGAAAAAATGTCTGGTAGTAAACAATAAGGCCTCACCTCACATGTCCAGCTGCTGGGCACTTCATGAACATACAAGAGTGCTTGCTTTGTGTGTATTCTTCTATAGACGTAGAAGATTGTTCCCTTCCCTGAAGCCGTCCATTGTAATCATGGGAGAGGGAGAGCCTTCTTCCTCAAGTCGGTCGTTTCCTTACACCTGTCGAGACTTTTCTACATTTTATTCTGCTCTGACGATTAAAATCTTGATAATTCTGTCTGTCAATGCGGTAGAATAAACATCTCCTTCCACGTTGTTTTGTTCATTGCTGTAAGGCTGGGTGATGGATGGTCAAAGAGTGTATCGGATTTCTTTACGAATCTGTGCTTGTTGTTTCCACGATAACTTCGGGGTTCGGAATGCTATTCCGCTTTCGCAATGATGTGAATGTTCTCGTTTTTTGTTGTTGTTACCCCCAGTAGCGACGACTAGCATTTGTGGCCGTCATCGCCATTTAAGAAATTCAACGCGTCTGCATGGCGAAATTGCCGAAGGTCGCTGTTGTCACTGGCGCCAACAAAGGCCTCGGGTTCAGTACAACAAAGCAACTTTGTAGAAGATTCGACGGCGTGGTAGTGCTGACGGCCCGCGACACTCAGCGCGGACAAGCCGCGGCCGCCCAACTACGCGCCGAAGGACTCCATCCAGTTTTCCACGAGCTCGACGTCACGGATCACTGCTCGATAACGCGTCTCAAAGAGTTCATACACAGCAACTACGGCCGCGTTGACATTCTCGTTCAGAACGCCGGCATTGTGTGCGAAGACACGCCCGAGTCCCTCTGCCTCGAACAAGTGAAGCGGACGATCGATACCAACTTTACAGGAGTCCTAGATGTCTTTCGTCATCTACAGCCGCTGCTGCAAGACGGCGCTCGTGTTGTGAATGTCACTTCAGCAATGGGAAAGCTCGAGATTTTGGGTCCAGAGCTGCGTGTGAAATTTGCGGATCCCTACTTGACAGAGTCTGATCTCGTTAAGCTCATCGAGCAGTATGTAGAGGAAGCAGCTGTCGATCGATGTCATGAGAATGGATGGCCCAATTCTCCCTATGGCATTTCGAAGCTGGCGGTTATTGCTTTGACGAAAGTCCAAGCCCGTCAGATGGATCAGCATGGATTGAAGAATGTGTTAGTGAGCAGTGTTTCTCCTGGGTGGGTCCGAACAGACATGGGAGGAGAAAGTGCTCCCTTTTCAGCAGATCAAGGGGCGCGTTGTATTGTGGAAATTGCATTTCTGCCACAGACGACGCCTAACGGTCAGTTTTGGCGAAAAGGGAGAATCGATTCTTGGTGAAGAGAGTGAGATTTTGAGTCCTATTTTCTGTTTAAGAGGATGATGTGACATGTCGATGTGCCTAATGTGCCCCCGCTGCGTTGATCATATCCATCGCTTTTTGTGTTTGTTCGTTCTGTGGACTTGTATGCTAGTCGTTTGTAATTGTTTTAGTTTTTGCGTCTCGCTGAATTCCGCTTGGTTTACATAACGACACAAGTGAAGACAAAGAGATACGGCGTGCGAAGAAAGGGACATACCTGAACAAACGAACAACAACGGCACAGACGCGACGCCGCACGAATGGAGAACAAACCGGGAGACGTCAAGTAAGGGGCGCACAGCGTCAGAGACTATTTCAAACGGAGAGAGCGCCTTCGGCGGCTCGGTCTCCTACGTCACGGGAGACAAAACGGCGCGAGACGGGGAATACATTCGGTCGATGAAAATGCATGTCTGTAGAGCTCAGACGGAGACGGCTGAAGCGCCGACCACTGCGAAGACCGCGACGCCGTCACGGAAGCGATACTCGAGGCAAGGCCGGGACAACAAAGTCCTGTTCACTGAGATATACACTCATACAGGGCACAGCTGATGCATTTCCGTGATACGATCGACCTGGCTGCTCCTCCCGTTGGATACAACCCCGCTATTTTGAAGTCCCTCAATCTCCCGCAGGACGCCTGGAATCGAGGCGCTTGTACTGCAGGCCAGTAGAACCTTTGAATAAAGACATGCCTCCTATGGCGAGGGACGGAATGAAGTGGAACAGAAGTCGCAGCCTGAGAGAATGGACTCCACAGAACCAAGGTGAGACGTATTCGATACACGAAATCCATCTGTAGACAGGGACATCTGTCATGGAAGGTTCTAAAGGAGGAGTGGGTTTCAGTCGACTTGCTGAAGGCGAAGACATGCCGAATGGACCTGGACCTCTTCGAGGAGGACGCGCTTTGCGATCTGCTATTAGCTGGAACGAACAGCACTCGGGCGCGCTTCAGGCAGCAGAGAAAGGCTTTGTGCGTCTTCCGTTCCCCGATCTATCCTTTACAACAATGATTTAGGCGCGTCGCAACTCACGATCAGATGCACCCGGCCGTTGGGACAACAACAAAGATGAACAACTGTCGAAAAGTATTGAAAAGGGGGGTCCTGAGAAGTGGAAATCTTACGGACACAGAGAAAACAAAGAGAAACCTCTGCCTAAGCCCGCCAAAGGTAACGGCATACACACATTCCGTCGTTTGATGTGTTGATCATCTGACTGCAGAGGAAGAGTGTACGGACAATCCGCCACAAGACATGACATATCATGGCCACGAGCCCGAGTGGATGTACCATCGACCTTCAGCAGAGAATCCTGAACGCATGAAGCAGCACCGTCAGTTTGCAGCCGACTTTGAAGAAGAGCGTAAATTGATGAGGGAAAAGATTGCCAAAGATAACAAGGAACGCAACAATGAACGTGGAGAAAACTCTCTGTTCATGACTGATGAAGAAATCAATGACTACAAGAAAGAACTGGAGGCAGAAGAACGTGGAATATCTTCATCTGCTTTCACGTTTGACTCGCTCAAGGAAGCGCTGAAATCTCAAGGCGTCTCAAATTTGCCCCCTATGCCTACAAGTGGCATCAGTACTGTTGATCAAATAGAGAAATCACTGATAGCCTCCGCTTCGGCTCAACAACAACCACAACGTGTTTCGGTGTCTGAGTTGGGAAGACAACAATTGGAATTGCTGAAAGCTGCTGGTACTCAACAGGGATCCGTACCGAATCAAACAACAGCAGCCAACATTGAAGGGGCAAACCGTTTGTTGTCTATGTTAAGAGGTCAAGTGCGGCCAGCAGGATCCTTTGGAAATATGAATCCTGCAACACAGTTGCAACAGCCGATTGGGGGATTCCCTATGAACCTTCCTCATCAACAGGGTCTGTTTGCGGGGAACAACCCGCAGCTTGAGAGACTCTTTGCCGCTAACCCCAGGACTGGCGGAAATCTGGGGTTGCCAGGGTATGGAGCTCAGCAACCCCAAGTGCATCCGGCGATGGGAAATGTCCCATCCATTCCGTTCATGCAACAGGCGGGACATCTCGGCCAGAGAGGAGCGCAGCAGCAGAATAATTTGCTGTCGGCACTGTTGGCGAATCACCAAGCTCAGAATGTCCATCAGAAGCAGGCTCAGATGATGGCACAGTTGCGACAAGCCCAGCAGCAAACGGCGCTGCAGGCCGCCAGAGCTGAATCTGAAGCCCCTGCCGTTGGTGTACAGGAGAGCGGTGACGATGATGGCGACGGCAAAGGAAACACAGCTTCCGGACCTGTGCCACAAGGAATGATGGGACTGCTCCCTGGAGTCGCTGCCGGCAATGTACAGAACCCTACTCCTCTGCCTTCGTTTGGATTGCAAGGCAACCTAATGGGTGTACGTCCTTCCATGCCCACAGGACCTGGAATGTTCACGCCTTCGGTTGGCAGCATTCCCCTCGGCGGCAACCCTCAAGATGCTCTCTTTCCTGGTTAGAAGCTGCTCAGAATGTGTGTTTTGCCGATAACTGTGGTTTAGGTGGCATGCCTCCATCTATCAACCCCGCTGGCTTGGGCGGACATCCAGCTTTTCTCATGCAGAATGGAGGAGGCCTTGGTCGTCCGATGGGACACAATCTTGCTGGTTTGAATCTTCCAGGCATACGTCCTGGAATGGGAGCTGCCCTGGGACACATGATGGATGAGCGACCCTTGCCTGGATTAAACAATCAACCCAATGCAGTACATGCAAGTCTTCTGGCTGCTCAACAGAACAGTGGGGGAAGCCTCAATCGCTTCTTTGGCGAGAGCAACATGGGTGCACCTGGTGCTTTTTCTGCGGACCCACCGACCGTGGCTCCTGTGCGTAACCGTTCTCTGGAAGAGCTTAAGAATGAAGCCCAGTGAATTGGCCGGTAATGGATTGTCGAGCAGCCTGATGAAGCGTGCTTGACTCAGTTAGGTTGATTGATCGATTGAATGGTTGGTTGTTTCGCATTTTGATCCCCTGACCCTTGATGAAATACGCACTGGACAGGCACTGTTCCTCATGTTGGTGTGTGTCTCATTTGTTGTGGAAATCTGTGACTGTTTCTAACAACGACGATCCCTTTAAGCAGCTGTATGATCTTCCTGATCTGATAAGCTCTTCGGTTCGTCAAGGATCGTGCTTTCGTCTGTTTCATTCCCTCCAGTACCTTGATGTTGGGCGTGTTCTAATAAAACTCAGGTAGATGAACACTCAGCTCGTTTTTTTTGTTGTCTGCGAGAAATGCCATTGCTTCAGGCATGATGGTTACATACATACCACTCCCTGAACAGGGATTTAGTTAGTGCACCGGATCACCATTAATCTCTTCCGTCTGACATTCATTAAGCACGGAAAGCCCTCGATCATGTCGCATCATTTCTTAGAAAACGTGCGAAGCGACTCGCGATCTCTGCGACTGCGGTTTCATTACCCATTCCTTCGCAAAAAATCGCTGAGTCAGCGATACGCTTTGCAGGTTTGCAGCGACAAACAATCCCTCGCGCTTTGTAGACGTAGCCGCTTCGTTGACAGTAGTAACCGAAACAACCATGACGGAGTCAGGAAACGGCGCCGCCCCGAAGAAACAATTCCTATTCATGACTGTCCACGAAGCGTGGGGTTTATCAAAAGAACAGGAGCCCGTTTGGGACGACGCGTTCAAGGAGGGATATGTACGCGGTGAGCATTTCCGAGGAAGAAATCCGCGTTTTCAGCTTCCGCTGTCCACGGTGCTTTAGTTGAGGTCCGTGGCGGGGCAAAGGTTCAAAAAGCGACAACATTTACGCAGACGGTCGAAAACTATTCGATGAATTGGCGTCAGGATCTCAGACTGGAACTGACCGATGCCTCGAAGGAGCTCCGCATTATGTTGTGCAAAGAGAAACCCCGAGAACCAACCGCCAAGAAATCGACATCAGTTGTTGCCGCCTGCGGTACGCATCCCATTCTATACGACTCTGTGTGTGACTTCCTAAGCAGGAATTTTCGTCAAAGACATTATGGAGGCTGTTCCAATTGACAAAGCATTTGAATTATTCAAGCCTGGTGAAACAGACTCGTCTTTGGGAGGGTATATAAGGGTAACGCTTCGTACTGGACCCAATGTCCCGAGTGTGCCAACTATTGAAGAAGGCGAATCCCGTGCACAAGGTATCGTCCCATAGACGCATCGTCGATGACTGGAATGGTGTGTCGTAGATGAGGAGGTGCCCGATGACGAACCTGATGCAGAGCCCCTTTCCAACAAGAGAGGAAACTTGATTCGTTTTCTGATTCTTGCTGGATTGGCAGCAACCATTACTATCTTCAGAATCAAGACGCATAAGAAACGCAGCTGAATTTCTGGCTTATGCGTTCTCTTTGGAGATAGCATAAATTGTTCGATCGATTGCGTGGGCCTGAACGTTCTTTTTTGTTATTGCACCTGGGAATGAATGCGCGACCGTGCATGTTTCCATCACCAGAGCTGTACAAATGTGCATCATCCTCTCTCAATGAATGGATGATTCCTCTTCTGGCAATCCCTTGGTGAAGTGAGATTTATTCTTAGTCTCTGTCAAAGCTAACAGGTTACCCAGACGGTTGTGAACATGAAAAAAAATCGATGCTTTAAATGTGCTGCATTTTGACGTGTCTACCTTCGCGCTCGCTCGACGAAAAATGGCCGACGAAGTGAACGACGACGAAGCTCCGGTGAAGGCCCTCGATGAGGACGACATTGTGTTTCTGAAACACTATGGAATGGGCCCCTATGCTGCGCCTATACGTCAGACAGAGAACGACGTGAAGGAGATTCTCGCGCGTGTCAATGGACTGACCGGCGTGAAAGAATCCGACACAGGCCTGGCACCTCCAAGTCGGTGGGACCTTGCTTCGGACAAGCAGATGATGCAGGAAGAACAGCCTCTGCAAGTGTGGATGGACCGTCAATGGGCGTCTGTGCGTGAGGCGACATCTGTTCTGCTGCTTTAGGTGGCGCGCTGCACCAAGATCATCAATCAAGGAACGGACGATGCGAAGTACGTCATCAATGTGAAGCAGATTGCAAAGTTCGTTGTGAGCCTTGGAGAACGTGTCGCTCCGACAGATATCGAAGAGGGGATGCGAGTCGGGTACGATCTCCTTCGTTTCGGTTATGATGGAGATGGAGTGTTATGTGCAGCGTGGATCGAAATCGCTATCAGATTCAGATTCCCCTTCCGCCGAAGATTGATCCGACCGTAACGATGATGACGGTGGAAGAGAAGCCAGATGTCACGTACAGTGATGTTGGCGGCTGTAAGGAACAGATCGATAAGCTTCGTGAGGTTGTGGAGATGCCGATGCTTCATCCCGAAAAGTTCGTCCAGCTAGGCATCGATCCGCCAAAAGGAGTGCTCTGTTACGGCCCGCCAGGTATCTCCCAAGCCAAACACCAGCAAAAACCACATGCGTGTTGTGTTAGGCACCGGAAAGACATTGTTGGCACGTGCTGTTGCGAATCGCACCGACGCGTGTTTTATTCGTGTGATCGGTTCTGAACTGGTGCAGAAGTATGTGGGTGAAGGAGCGCGGATGGTGCGGGAGCTGTTCCAGATGGCGCGTTCCAAGAAAGCCTGTATCGTTTTCTTTGACGAAGTCGATGCGATCGGCGGTGCGCGTTTTGACGATGGCGCTGGAGGGGACAACGAGGTCCAACGAACGATGCTCGAGATCGTTAATCAACTGGATGGCTTCGACAGCCGTGGCAACATCAAGGTGCCCACCCATCCTCTATCTGTCGACCAGATTTGACACAATGGATGTAGGTTCTCATGGCGACGAATCGGCCAGATACCTTGGATCCAGCCCTGCTGCGTCCAGGGAGGCTCGATCGCAAGGTGGAGTTTGGACTTCCAGATTTGGACGGCCGCACTCAGATTTTCAAGATCCACACCAGGACCATGAACTGCGAAAGGGATATTCGCTTCGAGCTATTATCGAGACAGTGTCACAACTCCACGGGCGCAGATATTCGGAGTGTCTGCACAGAAGCTGGTATGTATGCCATTCGAGCACGCAGAAAAACAGTAACAGAGAAAGACTTCTTGGATGCTGTCAACAAAGTCATCAAGGGATACCAAAAATTCAGCGCCACGCCAAAGTACATGGTTTACAATTAAACTGGCTCGAGCACTGCTGCCCTTGTGCCAATGTTTAAACATCCAAGTGTCCAACAGTGCATGGTGTCTATAGAGCGATTGCGTGATACGAAATTGTTTGCCTCGATTTGGAAGAGAGCATCGAAATGTGGCAGACACCTGCCTCGAGATTCGATCGTCGACGCAGCATCATCGACCGCCCCCAGTCACATCACAACTGATCCAGCAAGCGATGGAGACGTCTTGTCAGACTCCGTTGCCTCGCGTCGCCGCGAACGGATAGCAAAAGGTACTGAGCGGTATTCTTGATCATCGTCCGCTCGAAAGGGGTACAGAACTAAACCAAAAGAAAAATAGACGAGACCGTCCGATGAGCGCAATCTGTGTACCTTGATTAGCTTCTCGAGGACGTATCTTCCAAATCGGTCACGCATCAGTGACGTCAACGGGACATCGCTGTGCCGTTCTTCGGTGCCGAGAATATTGAGTTTTATTCTCAGAGCTGTCTGCAGGGAACAGACAGAAAGAAGTGTCTCGACAACATTGCTCGGATATTTCTGGCAGCTCAGCCAGCGCAAATGCGGCATGAAACTGACGGCCATACGTTCGACCGTCGGAGGAGTACCCGTGAGGAGAAGCTTTTGCACAACGAAGTTCGCAAACTCGTCCGAAGCAAACTCCACGGCGTGTATGACGATTCGACGTCGGATCGGATCGGTTAGCTTCCCCGAGTCGCCATTCTCGATGGCTCTTTGTACCACGCGACATCCATAACGGTCTTTGGACATAGTTCGCGTTCTGTCGGCGATGGTACTGTACGCAAAGGCGATGTCTTGGGCTTGGATATGATGTAAACATCGCTGCAGCACATGATTGCCGTGCTCGTTATGTGCGCAGCTTTCGACATTGCCCTCGAGTGAAGCTGCCAGATATTTCTTGCCATCGTAGGGAAGGGTCTCGATCGCTTTCTGAACAACTCGACAGCCGTAGGGCCTGGTACTGAGATCCATCATATGAGACTTAATGATCTCGACCAGTTTTCTGGAGATGACAGGATTATTGGACTCGAGGAGCACCTGGATGATAAAATTGCCAAAAACATCGCTGGCAATGGTGAGCGCTTGTTGCGATATCTCTTGAAAATAACGTTGCTGTTCGGATGCGCTGGCAGTTGGCAGCTCTTTTTGAAGAAACCTAAAGAAAACAGAAATGGCGAACATACGCGATAGAATTCGGCGTTCTTGCCTGCTACCAATCTGGTCTTGGGACAGAAAGATCATATGTCCCCAGAGATCCTACAGATGTCAGATGTTCAAGAGAATGGATGGCAGTGCTGGAGAGACCGAAAGGCGATATCCGTTACCGCTTCTCTGTTTAAAGGCAGTCAAGAAACCGGTTTTCTGTTTGCTGCGCGTTCGGCAGGTTTCCTGCGAAAAAACACGTCATCCAACGAAAAGCGCGTTTTCTGTGCGAACATCGTTTTTCGGTTTATGTTCCCATCGACACGGCGTCTTTGAATTCTGTTTCGGCGGCGAGATTGACTGAACGCTCTGCAAAGAAGGCGCCTCGTTGCCGAGTCCAGAGCTTCGACATTGCTCCACGTCGCCGGTCGCTTTCACAGTGTGTTCCGAGGCAGATGGCAAGCAAGCAGACGCCAGCGCATTCGTTGGACATGTGTGCGTCGACTCTGACGGCGGCGAGGCTGGAAGAACCGTGGAATAGCCAGGATGTAGAGCAGGAATGTATTGCAGCGCATGCCGTTGTTGTGCCTCCAGTTGCTTGCGTTTACACTCGATCTCTAGCGCCAAGCGAAACGGCGAGAGGAGGTCGGCTTGTGGCTCGTAGTGATCCGGAGATATATAACCATCGAACAAGGAATCGAGGGAACGAATCTGTTCGGGCGAAACGGCGAAAGGCGATTCGGTGAATCCAAAGATCGGTTCGTTCAGCGCTCTTGGACTGTCACCGGCATCGGCCTGCGTTTTTATGCTTTCTGGAAGAGGTCGGAGGAAATCTGAATCGCCCTCGCAGCGGAGAGTCGGACGAGAAGGAACGATGGTGGTACTTCCTGTGCAGACGGTGTTGTTTTGAAAAACCTCAGATCGTACAGACTCCGGAATCAAATCGTCGAGATCCTGTTCAGAAGTCAAGGACGCCCAGCTCTGTGCATTTTTGGACATCAACTGAAAGAGCAGCAGGTCACTGTTCACTTTCGGGTTGGTTGTTGGGCGACTCATTCGGTTTTCTTTGTTCCAAGGGCCGAAGCGTCAGTAAGATAGATTACGAGACATGATGCCTTGGCAATCACGCCGGTGTCGATGTTCCGGGCATTTCAAACATGAACGGTTATCAAAGGCGTGGATGAAACGTCGGTCGTCGGGGAAAGAGAAGGATCGCACGGTTACGATGGCGCGTTCGTCGGAGCGTCTGAACAAGGTGTTCGCCTTGAGCAATTCGAGCTATACAGAGAAGATTCTATCGCTACTGGATGACGTCAAAAGTGACTTCTTTCAAGGAATGTACACGAAAGTTAAGTTAAGCCTTACCGGAAACAAACCTTCAGAAAAGGACAAAGGGTGGCGGCATCGAGGCGGGTTTCGGACTAGGCCACGAAGGCTATCATTGTTGGATGTTAAAGGGGAGCGTGTCACGTCAGTGACTGTTAGACGCGACGAACTCAAATCTTGCACAGTTGAATGAGCCCTGTTGTTTAGATATATTCTTTCGTTTGTCGGGGATTGTTGGCCAAAACGTTAGACTCTTTCAAAAGTTCTTTGTGAAGTGACAGCTATATAGACCATCACGGTCCTTCAAATGCCCCTTTTCTTGTAAAGGTGTCAAAAACTGAAAATTCTTACCCCTATGAAAGCCAGACAGATTGAAGCGCTCCTTTCTGTACCTTCTTCGTACTGAGCTTTTCATTCTACACCTCAAGGTCACACAAATTGAGCATTCATTCCAATGCATGTTTTGCTTTTTATTCCATAATAACGCGTTCTGTGTTCTGTGATCGACTCTGCCATAACACTCTTTGAGATCCTGCGATTCTTCGACCTTCTCTCTCGCGCACAGCTTTGGTCTGTTCCATAACATAGGAATTGCACATTGGATATAAAAATGCATGTCCGTCGAGATTCAAGGTCACGCCTTTTAGACAGATAAGTTCATAGACAGGACTCAGAGTGGTGCATCGACAGAGTATTTCAATAACACAACGTATCCCACCCACAGTTTAACCATCATAGAAATCACCTTAGACTGTTGATGCAGACGTGGCAAGAATGACAAGCCATCAAAGCTGTGTTTCTTCATCTACGATCTGCAGAGATCATATAATGAGCCATTGCGTAACCAGCATGGCGGACTAACATCTACGCCGCTGTCTTAACAATCCCCATTCAGCGCATTCCTTTCTGCGGGAATCGAGTTCGTGACGAAGACCGTTCTGCGACTAGTAATGGGTGCTATAGATGAATACCTTCTTCTAAGCGACGCACTTTGAACATGCCGGAAGGCTAAAGAGAGATGACATTCGAATGGATGAATCCTTAATCGATTGATGTTGAAGTCCATCTCTGGGCAGAAGAAACATCTTTATACTCCATAGGACGCCTAAATATTCACTTTCTCTGTGCTCATACATTCTCTGTGTTCGAGACACCTTCTGAAAAGAACAGCATGAAGGACAAAACTGATCGTTTTTTATTATGTTTTATTTCACATAATCGTACACATGATATCTCATTTTGCTGTCTGACCAACTTCCCAGCAGCTCCACAGTTCCATCACAAAATGGAACGACGAAGATCCCTTCATGACAGCTTCTTTAATCGGATGCATGGACATTTGATTTTTACCAGGTTCCAAGAGATGTGGTCTTCGGCTGTGTATCACATGCTGATGTCGCCTTTTGGTCATGAGACATTCAGAATTCAACAGATAAGAGCAGAATTCTTCACGACGGTCACATGCCTAGAAAATAGAAACGTCACATCACCAATTGCCACTTGGTTGATGCGACAAAGCGTAGACTTCGATGTCGGTGAATTGACTTCGTCGTGTTACCAGAACGACTTGCGTTGTATTTTACTATTTGGAGCGAGTTACCATGGAGCCTTCCGTCAAATCCATGCCAACAACGGCTCCGACGACCCGGCGCGCCGCCGCCTTTCAAATCGACATGCGCAACTGTTGTGCACCTCTTCCAAAACAAGTTCGCGACAAATGGAAAGAGTGGGAGACAACCCGCGAAGCCAACCGAGACGCAACGCTCGAAGACCTTGTCTCGCGCCTTCAACGCGCCGAAAAAAGAAGAGAGGTGTGGCTGCGCCGTGTGTTTCTGTGGCCGACGTGTTGGTACGTTCAGGAGTTCAAGCTATGGTTGACGCGCAAATCTAAGAGGTCGGCCCAAGTGCGCCGCAGAATTGCCGAACAAAGTGCCGTCCTTGCAAAAAGACTAGAAGAGAAGCTTGCCTTTGCCGAAGCGAAAAGACGCGTGCGTCTGGAACATGTCCGTTCCAAAGCGACGGCCATGATTCAACGGTCCGAACTCGCGGCAGAACGTGTCAACGAACGGCAAGAGCTCTTAGCGCAGAAGCTCTACGAGACTCTCAATGCCGCCGAAACACGCCGTCTCGCTCTGATAGAAGCAGAGAAGGAACGTCTCAGTGCAGCACACGAGCTTGTCTTCTCAAAACTCGTGACCCCCATGATAAAGTGAGAGATGACTGTCTCACTCTTTTGCTCTTTAGGCTCAAGTGCAAGAGAAGGAGGAACAGGAAAGAGAAGAGACGAAGAAACAGCTCGGAGAGAGGCTCGTCCAAGTCAGTCTTTGTCTGCTGTCTTCGTGGACAGGGGTTACGAAGATGGGTCGTGTTTCAGGCGGATAATGCACGCACTGCCATTCTGGCTGCTGCATCGAGCAAAGCTGGCGACAAGGTGCGTCATGCAAAGCATGTGAGCAAGATGCGTCGCCTCAACGAAGAACGTGATACGGAACTGAAGCGATCGTGCCTCCTTGTGAAACTGCAGACGGCAGCAGATCGTCGTCATGAAGTCTGCACTGTCCGTGTTGCCGTCAATGCTGAGAAGTCAGAAACGCAGTTTCTCAAGCGCCAGGCTACGACAAGAGAAAAACTCAGACGATCAGGATCGAGTCGCCTGCTTCAGAATGTCTGGCTCTCATTCAGGGACAGCAACAGAACGACGAAGGAACTCGCCGTCGCTGTCCTGAAAACGAGCATCACCTTCTTGAGTCCCTCCCTGGACGACAAAGAAGCACTCGAGACACCATCTGGCAATCTCACCAAAGCCGAGCTCAAGGATCCCTTTGAAGAATTTGCGGCACATCTTCAGTCTGAGGAGACAATAACGGCCGTCAAAGTAGCATCTAAAAATCTGATCAAGCCATTTGGCGTTATCTGCTGTTGGATGTTAGGCATTCTTGAATCGTGTCAAGACGAAGCTGCTGGGAAGAAGCAAAGGAGTGCATGACTGTACGGCTCTGTTGAGGAGGCTGTATCCCAAGACACCAAAGAACAAACTTGAGCGTTATCCAACACGGGTCTTTCTGTGTGCCTATATGATTTTGAACCATCCAGAAGTGGTGTTCAGTAACAAGGGAGAACGGGAGTCTGCACTGTCGGCCTCTTCGAAGGACATGATCGAGGCGTTCGAGAAACTTGTTCAGCGTTATCTTCAACCCGTGAGCGATCCAGGAACACCTGGACAGTGTTCTGGTGTTGTGGACTTGCCGAGCTTCTCAGAGCTATTCAATGCATTTGATGATCGTTGGGTGACATATCTGGAGCAATTTGTGGCATGGAAGCTGCACGATGCAGCGGGGTTGGCGGAATCTCTTATTCGTATGGCCAGCAAGATGCAACTGTCTATGCTGCGCAAGGTCGATGGCGATATCCATTCCGAGAAAGTCCAGAATAATTCAGATTTGGCAAACATAGTGAAACAAGTTCAGCATGATCATCAGTTGTTGCGTGAACGTGTCGAGCGTCTCTCCGGAAAAGCCGGACTCAAAAAGTTCGATGCTGCGCTTGAGGACTGCCGCGGTCAGTATGACGAAGAGAAGAAGAAGGGAGGCTCATCGAGTGATGGCAATGGCGCAAGTGAATCCGATAGCTCATTCTCTTCGACGTCTCAGAAGCCACCCACCGATGGCGGTTCGAGCAGCAGCTCTGGAAACACAGGATCCGGCAACGGATCGCGTCATCCGAGACGTGGTCCCATAGATCCCGTTGTTGATGGAATGCCCATCAGCGCAAAGAACGAGGCTTTTGTGTGGGAACTCCTCTACAATCGCAACTACCAACTCGAGAGTGACATGATCGAAGAGATCTGGTCGTCCGCCGTGGCAGCCGAGGACGAAGCACTGCCGACATTGAGGGTAGGCGACTCTCAGTCTCCAACCAAGGCATTGCAAAAGCAGATCACCAGCATCGCAGAGAAGGCATTCTGGGATTCTGTCGAAGAGAGACTTGCATCTGAGTCTGGCGAAGCGGCTGTCCATGTCTGTACGATGTTGCTTGAAATCGGCGCAGACCTTTCTGCCATGTTGCCCAACACAGCGTCTGCCAAGATTGTCAACGAGCATCTCAAAGACGAGGCTGAGTTGATGAAGCTGCTCAAGGGAGACAAAGAGGATTCCAACAATCTCAACGCGAGTGGATTACTGCACTTGCTTGAACACACTTCTGAATTGCTGCGTGAATGCGGTTCAGAGGCACGCAATGAAGCAGCCATTTCGGCTCAGCAAAAAGTCAGAGAGCACATTATTGAAGCTCTGGAACGAGGGGAACGGGCACCTCTGGCCAAAGCCATCTGCCGTGCCTTGCGTTTGCTCTATGCACAGCTCAAAGTCCTGCGATTCGATCTGGCCAATGCCCGTATCCGTGCCCTGTCTTCTGTCCTGACAGGACCAGCAGCGCTCAAATATGGACGTGACAAGTTTGCCGATGCCTTTGGTCTCGTCCAGGGTCAGAGTCCCATTGAGAAACTGCCAAAGACAAAGAAATGGATGGAAGAGGCTGTTGAGTGGCGGCGCGGGTTGGAGCTGGTTCTAGAACCCCTCAGCGTAGAATTGCTCGTTGCAGCACGAACAAACATTCCTTCTTCCATGCGTTCTGGCGTGGGATGCGCCTCGTCTTCTTCGTCGACAGAACCGCCACTTGAGCAGTGGCCTGAGGTACAGTATATCAGTCCAGTTGCACCCTCCTCCTGGAGAGCCGCCTTTCGTATTGGTCTGATTAATCTTGTGTCTGCTCCTGTCCCCCTGACAACGGCCAATGTGCCAGAGACACTACACCTGGACGTCCAACGCCTGCATAATATTCAAAACGCTTTCCAGCGATTGGTTGTCACCTCCGCAGCGCTTCTAACCTTACAGCAAGTGAAACAAGAGACCATTCCACATGAAGACCTGCTGGAGATGAAATCAAGACTGGCTTTGATTTTGGAACATCCCAATGTGAATTTGACCAATTTGACAGGCGAATTGACGCGTATGGCAGGGATGGAGGCAGATGTCGAACAGAGCATTAATAACACCCTAATAAACCTGATCAACAGAGAGAAAGGAGGTTTCAGGGCGCTCAATAACGGACTGACGAAGGCAATGAGCATTTGCTTGGTTGCTGGAAGCTCCTCAGAAGCACCCTCGACGAAGAAGGCCATCCAAAGTATGCTCTCCAAAATTGGATCAACATACCTTCTGGACGATGTCATCGACGTGGCGAGCGATCTCAGCTTGATCGTCGGCATCAACGAAGCTGTCCATGGCCACATCTACGAGAACATGTTCTAATCTATTCTAATGTCATTTTTTGTATGATTTCTATCGGTTCTTGGGAAGAGCTATCGTGTATATGATGGAGTGCTGTGGTGTCGTATTCCTACTACACGGTCATGTGTCCGTTGAAGGACGCGAATCGTGAAGATGCTTCGATCATGTTGTTGTTGTGTAATAACGAACGAAAACATTGTTCCTATAGAAGAAGAGATTATCACTCCATCGCTTTTTGTCTGTCTCGTTCTTCTTTCTCTTCCCTTTTGATTTGAAGTGTTGCTGCTTTCTTGGCGACGAAGACACGTCTCATCCTTTTTAAAACAGCTTCTTCATCCATTTCAAAGGCGCTGAGCTGAGCGCCTATGAGATCTTCAATTCTGTGCAGCAGTTCCACATCGTACTGACTGACAAAGCTCAGAGCGCGTCCAGATCTGCCGGCACGTGCTGTGCGTCCCACTCGATGGACGTAGTCCCGCGGTAAGTGTGGCACATCGAAGTTGATCACCATATCTACACTGGGGATATCCAGACCCCTCGATGCCAGATCCGTTGCCACCAGCATCGAAACTTGACGTGA
The DNA here is from genome assembly GCA_965230195.1 of Putridiphycobacter sp. Classification (GTDB taxonomy): domain Bacteria; phylum Bacteroidota; class Bacteroidia; order Flavobacteriales_D; family Crocinitomicaceae; genus Putridiphycobacter. The sequence goes on along the minus strand of OZ245997.1, from coordinate 1,520,627 downwards.
CTTGAATTGCTGGAGATTTAGGAGACGCTGTCGCTGTCGAATGCCGGAGTGCATCAATACGACATCGCAACCCAGATGCTGCAGTGTTGCGCCCAAGAGACGACACGAAGTACACGTGCTGGTGAAGATCATCACGGAACCGATATCCAACGTCTCCAACTCTTCCAGGAGATGATACAGGTAAACATGTTTGACATTGTGTGGCACAAAGAGATACTCTTGATGGAGACTGGGCACCGTCTTCATGTCTTTGTATACCTGGAGTGGCAGTGGACGTCGCTGAGCATCGTTGGAGAGGGGTAGTGGGTATGACTTGATAGACGCAGGCATTGGGCATGGCGCGTTTCTGAAGTCGGATAAGATTTTGTGTCATCGTTGCACTGAAGAGCAGCGTCTGGCGTTTAGCTGGGAGAATGGATAGGATGGTACGGAGATCTGATTCGAAGGAGGCATCGAGAATCTGATCGGCTTCATCGACGACGAAGAAAGCCAATCGTGCAAAGTAAGCAGAAAGCTGCCCGTCATTGTCAATGATACTCTACACACATATGATAACGGCAAAACTTGAAAAAGTGTGAGGAGAATGACCGAGAGTCGACCAGGCGTAGAAATCACGACATGTGGACGCTTGGCCAATTGCAGGACTTGAGCACGCAACTTGAGACCACCCACGATGACACAATGCTACAGAACAGATCGACCACTCATATCCTGGCAGGTATCTAAGGGCATACATACTCTGAATGTCATACCAGCGGCCAATGCACTGAAGATATCACGTATCTGAAAGGCTAGTTCCCTGGAATCACACTTCTGTCTTTTTACATTTGTGATTGAATTCGATTTCGACCGCGTTGGTGTTAAGACAAGGGCGTAGATTCCATAGGGATCCTTCGAGAGCTTTTGCAGAATCGGCAAGGCGAATGTCGCTGTCTTGCCGCTTCCTGTTTGGGCCACACCGATGACGGGACGCCCATCGAGAATCTGTGGAATGCAGACGGCCTGGACATCCGTTGGCCGGACCATGCCGTAAACGCGACACGTATTCGCGAGCCATTGCGTCAGACCGATCTGCTCAAACGCGACGTCCTCAACCGGAAAGACGCCATCTGCCAAGGGCCGTGGCACAATGGGCCTCTCTGGTGCCGATGGGGTCGATGGGACATCTGGAGACGGTGTCCGTTTGCGTTTATGACTCGAAAAGAGGCGAATGGAGTGATCCTGCATGCTGGGATAAGAAACGAATGTTGCGAACAACTTGAAATGAATTTTCAATCATAAACGAGATGTTCACATGTAATTTGCGAGGCGCACACATTTTCCAATGACGTCTAGACATGTCTTTGAGTTACAGCCGCCAGTGCAACATTTCCCGCAGCTGCTTGCGCTTGATTCTGTACCTGTTGCGGTCCTCCGCGTCCACGGAACTCACGCATTGCCTGTCACATCACTCCTGTCATTCGGCATTCGGAAGGGATCGGAGTACCTGCTGCCAGACGTACACGGAAAGGACAATATTCCCAACCCACAGGACAAAACCGATGAGATAGAACACACCCAGCCACACTTTGTCATCGAATTTATCGAAGACTTCGATGAGACCAGTGAATGACGAACTGTCATCGGAACCGATGAAGAACGTGGGGACAGCTACAGCCAGATACACAGAAGGTTGTGCATGAGAGTGATGGATCAAATGACCGAGACTTACGAACAGCTGCCCATGCGCAGAAGCTCATGTGAATCGCACTGCCCAGAAAGAAACACATGAAAGTGACGGAGCGATCGTAAGCGGCGGCATTGTAAATGCGTCCATACCAAATAATAAAGGCTCCAGGAATACCAGCAATTGCATAGATGCCTAAAACCACCCCGTGAATGCGAGTCCCCTCTTTGGTTATCGAAGAGAATGCGTTTACCAGCAAACAGCCATGCAATGAAATTACCGCCTGTGCTTAATGCCAGTGTCATGCACAGGAAATTGTATATCACTGTCCCACAGAAAAGCTGCAAATGCATGAGAATGAAGCGAAGCAGATGTAGCAGAGCGGGCATACGAGATAGGCGTGATAAGCTCGCTTGACGGTGGACTGTAAGCTGAACGTTACTTCGGCTTCGATGTCATGATAGAGAATGGGGAAACAGGGTGGCCAGTTTTTGACAGGGCGGATAGCATTATCTCTGTCCGCGTGGCGATTCTGAGATTGCAATTCGCGTTGCTGCTCTTCCAATTGCTTCTCGCGTTTTTTGATCTCTTCTTCACGGATGCTTAATTCCTACATCACGGTGGCGCTACAGTAACCCCTCTCTCCACCGAAGCGCACCCACCCTCTCTGTTTGAGTCAATTTGCGTCCATTTGTCGGAGACGTCGTGCTGCCTCCCCAGGGACTCGGATTCGTTCCCCAAGCCGATGCTAAAAATACATGACACTCCCATTGCTCTCAGCGTTCCACCGACAGGAGGCTTCAGTACTTGCCGGGACGACACCGTAGCCTCCTCCATCCGTCTATCATACACGACGCTGTCAGAATTCGCAACACAGGAGACAGGAGTAGGGATACTTACGTCGTTGGCTGCGGACTCGGTATGAACCGTGACTGCTGGATCCTAGGCGTCAACGGCGAACCGTCAGGATATCGAGCAAGGATAGACGAAGGCGATAGAAGCTACCGCGAAGGGATTGGGACCTCCAAAGGGATTCGGGCTCGACATGTAACAATCAAACGAAACGAAAAGTATTCAACGCGATCGATGTCCACATGAGCCATCACATCATCGCCATGTCACAGAAGGCAGCCACAGCTGTCGATAGCCATGACTTCGTCCGAATGCGCCTCAATGTCGCCCGATCAACGCAGGCGACGCGGCGCGTGGTTTCCCTCAGTCGAACAGCGCCACAGGGCGTCGCATCTTCGGTGTCGCGTCGGAAGGCGTTGTTGGGTGTCCTCTCATCGCCTTTGATCGTATCGCTGTGGAATCGAAGCGAAGCGGCGGAGCTCGAGACGTTCTACGGCAAAGCGACACCACCAACGAGCTACGGCGGTTACGGCGGCAACGCCGAGGAGGTACCCAAATACAAATTCGACTATCCGGTCAACTGGACCTTCCAACCCGTAAACAAAGTCCAGAAAGGGACGCAAGGAATCGATGCCCGAGTGTCCAATCCACGCAATCGAAACATGGCAGCCTTCGTTATCGTCCTGGGTCGAGCTGGAGAAGACAACAAGTCCTATCAAGTGACCGATGTCGAAGGCACCTTTCAGGGATTCGCTGGTGCAGACTACGACATTCAAGATGCCGTCATGTCTGCCACGAATACCGCACAGGGAGAGCGCGAAATCGATGGACAGCAATACTTTGATTATCAAGTGGACAGTCCAGTGGCGCATTACATGGCGACGATTACGGTGAAGGAGGGTAAAGTCTTTGCCTTCTTTGTCAAATCGCCCGACAAAGAATTCGAAGCGAACGCGCCAGTGTTCAAGAACATCCTCCAGTCGTTCAGAACGCTATAGCTCTGCCAGCACTGCCATCATTGCCTTGTGCATTTTTGCTCTGCCTTTCAGTTTTGCACCTGCGTCCGGATCAGGCGGATGTGGGAAGGAGGAAGAAGAAAGATTTGTCGCCCATTTGAATATAACTCTGCGATTTTAATCGGACGGGAGGGGAGGAAGGTGTATACAGCACCCCCTCAACGTAAACACCGTTCTTTCCACGCACAACGAGCTCAAAGACACCTCCATGTAGAACACATGTCGAACACGGGATAGAGAAAGGGAACAAAGAACCCTCAGCGAAGTTGTATCGAATCGAGGCGTGGTTCCGAGAGACGTTTGTATTGTCCCCTGATTCAGTCCATAAACGCAGAAAACGAAGTAGAAAGGATACCCAATATGACGTCGAGCTCCGTGCTTTTGTTCTTGCGACCGAGGATGACCTCGTACTTTCGGATATAGTATTCCAAGTCGTCGCCCAGGAGTTTGGCGAAAGCGCACTTCGACAGACGAGAGTCCATTAAATTCATAGTGTTCGATCAACCGCGTGAGATGTTTGAGGTCGGCTCGTGCTCGAACCGGGTCATGTCGCAAAACGGTAGGCACTGGCGCGTCGTTCCAGCACTTTGACATTCGTGGGATCTTGTTCTAAGACGTGCGTACAGATATCGATTGCGGCACCGTGCAGTCCCTTCTGCATATGCACGGCAGTCACGTTCAGTTGAAGCTCGTGACGACATCGATCGATCTCATCCTGATCCAGAACGTGACGTCATCGAATGAGATTCAGAATCCCGAGAGCACGGTCGTCATGTGCCCGCGCTGTATCGACGCCTCCTTTCTTGTACGCCGCAATGCCCAATGTACATTCCTCTAGCTGCTCTCCAGGGGAGCGAGAGGCTCCTATGAGGTCCGTGCTAGACAGGGAGGGACGCGTTGCAGATCCGGATGGACGGATGCGAGATACTGACAGAAGAAATGCTCTATATCTTTCTCCTAAATCTGACCTTGATAGACGTAAGAGTCGATGCGCCTTGCGGAACATCTCGAACATACGCAGATTCTGAATCCAGACATCGGAATGCTTCGTCGGGTGTATTGAACATAGAGATCAGGAGACGGCATAGGACGTCGCGTTGAACCACATGACGCAGCTATCGCCGCAGCGCGAATTCCAATGCGGAAAGTTTCGCAAAGAAGGACGTTTCCGCAACACGTTCTCGCAGATCTCGTGCGTCAGAATTCTTCGTGCTGCTATTCTTCGAGCAATGCTCGATGTTCCGGATGTTTGAGGTACTCCGTCAGTTCGCGTTGCAGGGCTGCACCGTCCTCGCCCAAAAACATACTGGATGCCACGACGACGCTATTGTCGATGTGTCGATTCGATGACGCCGATCACCACCAACATTGATTACCAAACAGAGTCATCATCTTTCTACGGACCTCTTGGCAGGGATACCTCTGAGTGTACATAAGGGAATTCACTTAACACATTGGATGCGACTTCATCTAAGGAATCTTGCAAAAACAACGTTGAACGGATGATGCGGTTGGCGTGCTCCATCCATCGCTGCGGAACGAGATGGTACTAACGATGTTCAAAAGGATTGGCCCATGAGTTGAGTTCCCAGTTGAGTTCCGAGAGTTGCTCATCGATTTTGGCTTTGGGATGAATCCAAGCCGGCGGCGTCGACTCTCTGAGGCAGTCCCATTCGATACCGTCGAAGAAACGGTGACGCTTCAGATCATCGAAATCCTCAGCACCTATATCAAATGTCACATCATCATGCAAGGAAACATCGACCGCGTTGGCACGACCGAGTCGTTTCTGTGGATCGATCACGAGGAGCTGACGGACCAAGTCTTCCGCACTGGATGGAAATTCATCGGGAAACACTAAATCCACTTTGGCAATTCTCTGATACGTCAAGTACTCGCTGTGCTCCTACAGATCACAATACCGTCCTTCACTTTCGCCTATACTTACAAGATGTGCAAGAGGAAGGAGATTTACTCGAAATGGAGGAGCTCCTGCCAGCATCTGGAAAATGAGACAGCCCAACCCCCATAGATCTGCTGCGGTTGTCACGGTGTGATTGCTGAGCGTTTCAGGCGGGACATAATCTGCGGTCCCCACAAAAGAGGTCTTTCTTTCAGAAGAGCTGTCTGCTGGAGCCTTCAAATCTTTGACGCAACCAAAGTCGACCAGTTTTAGATGACCGTCTTCCGTCAGCAACAGATTCTCCGGTTTCAAATCTCTGCAGACAGTAAGCGACTCGTGCAAAGCCCAAAACAAAGGCAACAAACACTGCACCGATGCACAAGATGTGCTTTCTTTAAAGACTCCAGAATTAACAGCACTTCGGCGGTATAGAATTGACTCGACTCAAACGGTAGCTTCTTTTTCTGGACACAAACAGAATCTTTATCATACCCCCTACCATGCGTGCAGCTCTGTCGCTACTTGTCGAATCTGTTCAAAGAGTTCGCCGCCAGAAAGGTATTCCAACACAAAATCTGCCATTGGACATGAGCTCAAGGCAATGGTATTAGAGAACGGTTACATAGGTTCTGCATGTCTTGAAATGTGAAGTGGAGTTTCACGATGCCTGCATCGTTGAGTCTGTCAAGGACATGGCGCTCCAGGACAATACGATGCGTCTGTTTGTGTTTGTTCACAAAATATTTGTCCACGATTTTTACAGCGTATATCTGTCCGTCTGGTTTGTAGCGTCCTCGAATGACAGTCGAGAACGTTCCATCCCCCGCCCGTCCCAAGATTTCAAAATCGTCCATGGAACAAGAGACCCTAGTCAGCCACTTCTCCATCGGACCTCAAGAGAACGAAGACTACCGTGGAGCGCGATACGCGGTGTCGCCGTCCTTGTCGAGCAGCGGTCGAGATGTGTGCGCCATAAAGACGACCGTTGAATGTATATCTTTCAAATCGAACAGCGACGATCGCACAGACGTTTGTTAACACATCAATGTCGTTTGTTGGTCCTAGTGACCATTGCGTACGATGACAATGGATGATAGCGTCAGCACAAAACGGGCTCAACAGCACGAGCCTCCAGAAGTGTTTGTGGGCGGGGTTGGTGCAGTAAGGTCGAATCCGAGGCCGCAGTCAAAGAGACCGTAATGCACGGAGCGGTCACCGACGACGTCAAAATGCTGAGCCAGCCAACTCATCTTTCCTTCTCCAATCATCGCCGCAGTGTTGCCGCAGACGGGCTTCGGTTTGCCTGTCTCGAAGCGATGATGATCATCCAGTTTGTAGGCATTCTTGTGACCCTCAATCGTTCCCTGCGCAGACAAACATACATCACACATCTCAACATTCTATGACTCCTAGAGTCACACACACTTTGTAGGTCGCAATCTGGCCGTAATCCTCACAGAGAGTCTCCATCATGCCGGGCAACTTGAACAATCTACGTCAGACAGTTGGGTTTCCCACTGAGCGCCCGAGAGAGAGACCTGTAGGTGATGGAGTAGAAACGCGCTTCTCCGACGACATCCAATAGTTCGGGATCTGTCACTTTGATCTCTGAAGCTGCCAAGACTCGTGCATCCATGAAACCGACATCGGCGGCAATGCGCTTGAAATCCTCGACATATAGTGCCCCAGAAATACACTCTCCCCAGAGAACCTCATGTTCCTGAACGTGTTTGGGAAGACGGCGATCGCAATAGACATCACTGAAGTAAAACTCTCCTCCCGGAGCCAAAACTCGATAAACCTCTTGCAACACGCGTGGCTTGTCAGGTGAGAGATTGACGACGCAGTTGCTGATAACGATGTCCACGGAATGGTCTTCGATCCCAGCCTTGTCCAAGTACTCGATGTGACCTTGGATGAATTTCATGTTTGGCTGGGTATAGCCCAGTGTCTTGGTGAACTCCTCGAGGTACTTCTCCGAAACCGCCACTTGCTCTTCTGTCATATCAATGCCAGTGACGAATCCTTTCTCGCCCACAAGGGCAGAACACACATAACAGTCGCGGCCAGATCCGCTGCCGAGGTCGAGAACGCGCAGACCGTCGATGCCCAACGGAAGCGGAGCACCGCAGCCGTAGAACTTCGATACGATTTCTCCCGGCACTTGGCGCATGACTTTGACAATGGCCGGATGAGGGGAACCCCCTGCCGTGCATGCCGTTGTCTTGAGGTCCTTCGATGTGCTCAGGACTTTGCCATAATAGTCTTTGACAACGTCATACGTTTTCGTTTCTTCCAACTGCGACAGTCCCCCGGCGGCCGCTGTGGTCACGGTGGTTCCATTGGAATGGCTCATTCTGCGAGGCGGTGTGCGATAAGGAGTACGAAGACGGTGCCGATTGGTTGTGAGAGAACGTAGCGAGGGAAGTATGCGTGATGCTTGAAATCGGAGTTGGCCGCGTCGATGCGGGGCGCGTGATGTGGACATCGTACAAGAGCGGAGCATCTTATGGTGCACGCTGCGAAAACCAACGGAAAAATCATCTTGCTATCCGTACAGAATATTCGGAGAATGACACGATCAGCATAGACGTCACAGACTCCTCAAGCAAATGCGTCCAATCTGGCGCTCTTGGTCATCCTTGATAGACGACATTCGCATTTTAAGGGTCTCCTGCCAACGCGGCGACATCAAGCCGAGGATCCAGTCAGTGATTTGATTAATGTCTCTGTTTAGATCTACGATGGATGAAACGAATGAGGTACTGTTTACACAAAAGACCCTAGATTGTGTCAATAACGCTTTTTAATAAAAACTGCAACCTCGTTTTTTAACAATTCGTCGCGACGAGATCATTACAGTATGACACTTTTTTCCGAAATGTCTCCTGGTTCCCAAAGCTCCACCCGGCAATTAACTAGCTGTGTTGTTGTAGATTTGCTTAGCGGTTGTTTTATGTTTCGTTGTTGATTTTCGTTGAACTTTTTGCGTCTGTTGTGACTTGATATCTGCAAACTCTCTGGGCCTGATCTAGACGAGCACTCTAACGATGAATTAACATTCCCCAGCCTTCTCGGCGATAAATCGCGGACGGGTGGAGCGATATGTGGCCGCAAGTGTCAAAGATATTGTTTGGGCCTCGGACGAGAGAGGAAATTCGAGACTGCATGAGCATCCAGCCAGCGAAACACGAGTAATGGTCCGCATATAGTTGTGTATAACCAATGCATTGTCAAGGAAAACGGTATTATTTGCTAAGATCCGATTCACTTTCTGAGAAACTCATACCGAGCACTTTGCGTAAACTTTGGTGAAGGTGTAAACAAGTCAAAAAGAAAAAAAAACGACTTGAAAAACATTCAGTACGATGGTGATCATAAATAAGCATGATTGTAAAAAAGATGGAAACTTGTTTCTACCTGTTGACAATATGGATGCATGTGGGAGGGACATTGAGAGTCCTCGATCACAGAGTGGGGCCGCTAGCTGCAGTTGATTGGCTAACAATTATTCGCAAAAGTGTGAATTTATATTGAGAAAAGGACTTCATCTATCAGGGGCGAAGAGAACATTCTTATCCAAGGAAGCGCACTCGCAAAAGCGAACGTTGTTGTTCTTTGGACGGCTTGTACGATAACGACCGCAAGTTTGTTGTTGCGATCGAAAGTTGTGGCGTCCAGATTGCGAGTTGATTACTTGGGTGTAGACAGTGTACGGTATGGGCTAGAGTCAACTACGGAGGAGCGAATAATGCAAAGGTCTTCAGCTTAAACAAGGCAAAGAGGCGATAGGGAAGCCGCAGATGATAATGGAGAGGTGTCAAGGGGACACGGGCCTTGGACGATTAATTGGACAAAGTGCAGATGGCTGAGGCTGGGTAGGCAGACAAGGGCAACAATAGCTTTGGACGGTGTGTGGCGCGGACAGCCGGTGATAATAGACCATGCGAGATGTTATAGCGATGGAAGGCGACTTGGAAGGTCGGTCGTTAGGCGCAATGGATCCATTAAGAAGCACCATTCGTCATTATTTGGACATAAAAAGTAAGGTAAGCCGGTGCACAGTCTAGGAGGCTGAGCCCCGAATGAAAAGTAAGAGCTTCAAAACGCCGTTTCTGATCAACGACTAGCTGTTCACGTGGACAACATTCAATCGCATTGTGATTGATCAACCTGATTAGAAGAAGATAAATACAGGGCTCTACTTGAGTTAGGCAAACTTGAAAGGTGTTGATACTGTTGTTAAACTTATTCACATGCAACAACAGCCTTGATGCAGATGCCGTAGTTCGAAATCTCAATGAAAAAGACTAAATGAAGTATTGGCGCTACATTTCAAAAGGTCTTCGGAGTCTTTTACGTAGAAAAGTGTGTCATGAATGAGTGATTAGATACTTTGATCCCGAAGCGGCCCCGTTGCTTGACTAACTGTGGTACTTGTATCGTTTGTAAGAACGTTTGAAATTCGCTGTAAGAATAAGCTTTCTATTCTGTAACGCGGAGACCATGAAGACGACATCCAGTAATCTATCTTTTAAATCGAACAGCGAGGATAACACAGACGTCCGTTTGAATAGGTTAATGCCGTTTGTTGGTCCTAGTGACCATTGCGTATGATGACAATGGATGATAGCGTGTGCACAAAACGGGCTCAACAGCACGAGCCTCCAGAAGTGTTTGTTGGCGGGGTTGGTGCAGTAAGGTCGAATCCGAGGCCGTAGTCAAAGAGACCGTAATGCACGGAGCGGTCGCCGACGACGTCAAAATGCTGAGCCAGCCAACTCATGTTTCCTTCTCCAATCATCGCCGCAGTGTTGCCGCAGACGGGCTTCGGTTTGCCTGTCTCGAAGCGATGATGATCATCCAGTTTGTAGGCATTCTTGTGACCCTCAATTGTTCCCTGCACAGAAAAACATACATCACACATCTTATCCATCCATGACCGCTCGAGTCACACACACTTTGTAGGTCGCAATCTGGCCGTAATCTTCACAGAGAGTCTCCATCATGCCGGGCAACTTGAACAATCTACGTCAGACAGTTGGGTTTCCCACTGAGCACCGAGAGAGAGACCTGTAGGTGATGGAGTAGAAACGCGCTTCTCCGACGACATCCAATAGTTCGGGATCTGTCACTTTGATCTCTGAAGCCGACAAGACTCGTGCATCCATGAAACCGACATCGGCGGCAATGCGTTTGAAATCCTCGACATATAGTGCCCCAGAGATGCCTTCTCCCCAGAGAACCTCGTCTTTTTTGAGATGATCTGGTAGACGGCGATCGCAATAAAGATCGCTGAAGTAAAACTCTCCTCCTGGTGCCAAAACCCGGTAAACCTCTCGCAACACACGTGGCTTGTCGGGGGAGAGATTGACGACGCAGTTGCTGATAACGATGTCCACGGAGTGGCCTTCGATGCCAGCCTTGTCCAAGTACTCGATGTGGCCTTGGATGAATTTCATGTTTGGCTGGGTATAGCCCAGTGTCTTGGTGAACTCCTCGAGGTACTTCTCCGAAACCGCCACTTGCTCTTCTGTCATATCAATGCCAGTGACGAATCCTTTCTCGCCCACAAGGGCTGAACACACGTAACAGTCGCGGCCAGATCCGCTGCCGAGGTCGAGAATGCGCAGACCGTCGATGCCCAAGGGAAACGGAGCACCACAGCCGTAGAACTTCGATACGATTTCTCCCGGCACTTGGCGCATGACTTTGACAATGGCCGGATGAAAGGAACTCCCCGCCGTGCATGCCGTTGTCTTGAGGTCCTTCGTTGTGCTGAGGACTTTGCCATAATAGTCTTTGACGCCGTCGTGCGTTTTCGTTTCTTCCAACTGCGACAGTCCACCGGCGGCCGCTGTGGTCACGGCGGTTCCATTGGAATTGCTCATTCTGCGAGGCGGTGTGCGATAAGGAGCACGGAGACGGTCACGATTTATTGCGAGAGAACTAAGAGGGCAGTACGCGCGATGCTCGAAATCGGAGTTGGCCGCGTCGATGCGAGGCACGTGATATGGACGGCGTTCACGAGCGGCGCATCTTACGGTCCACGCCGCGAAAACCAATGGAAAAACATTTCGCTATCCGCACGGGATATTCGGAGAATGACGCAACAAACAAAGACGTCACATATTCCTCAAGCAAATGCGTCCAATCTGGCGATCTTGATCATCCTTGATGGACGACATTCACTTTCTGAGGTTCTCTTGCCAACGCGGCGACGTTTCTTTTGGGCCGTACGGCACTTCGATCTGAAAGAGTGGGATAGGTCAGGAGTCGCCATGAGGATGCATTTAAGCGTACTTCATCGCACTGGCTGTAGAGTTCTTCGAGTTTGTAGTACTCTCGCGTCCGGGGAGAAAAGACATGGACGATCAGAGATCCAAAATCAATCGATTCCCATTCACTCCTGCAAGAATTATGTCGAATTTGAGTACGTGTTGTGGGCGTTGGTTTACTAACCGTCGTGTCACAGCGTCAACTACAGGAATACCCCATTCTTCCAATGCCACTTTCTCCATTTTTCCCAAAGCAGCATTCATCTGTGTCCGAGACATCGCCGTCAGAATCAAGAACGTCTCGGTCCTAGATATGCACTGATCACGCATGCCCGCATTCCAGTAGTCATCATTCTTGCCAATGGAGCTTCTTGTGCACATCCAATAGACGAATGGATCGGCACTTGAGTTCGTCAGCCACTATAGCCATTGCTTTGCCGAACTCTTTCGTCTTTTCTAATGCGTCGTAGTCAATAAACGCTTTCCTCTCCGCGTATTCCCAGTCGAGATCCTCCTCCTCTCTTCCAACAGCCTGATTCAAAAGTCACCAATAACTCAACCTTTCCACAGAAGGAAGGGCATCGCCTGTCCGTCGCCGTCATTGCTGAAGGCCGCTGTCGCGGCATCTTGGAAATCGGCGGAAATCGGATTGGATACGCGAGCATCGGGATCTGGGATGCCATCCATCTCGATCATGGCCCGCTCGGCAACGGTCAACTTCAACTCTTCGTCGTCATCGGACGCTCCACTTTCGTCACCTGTAGCTCGCCTTCGAAACGTTGTCTTTGCCTACAAGCTTCGTTCCAGTTCCTCTCCTCCTTTAAGCGTCGCCCACTTTGAAACTTTCATGTCCGCGGTATCGAGACAACACATCCTGATGCCCCAGACCTCCTCTGTTGCATCGACCGATGAGGCGTCGCTGCGCGGGCCCACTGCTGGAGAAGGTCCTTCTCTGAACGAATGACATGACAGCAACAGTATCAGCGTCGTCGTCGTACGCATCATTGTCTCTGTGCGATCACATCGTGAACAATACTGTTATCAAGCGAATTCGTCGTGGACAGAAAAAGACTGTACGAAGACTTTTTTCGGTCGCTGTGGTCCGATGGACAGTCCAAAGAGCGTCAGTTCGACGGAAGTGCGTTGTTGTCTATGGCTTTCTGCTTCTGACTTTGGTCTCACAGTCACGCACGCGTGTGGCGTCCTTGGCGAACAAAAGTCGAGAGGAGTTGGAGAGAATGGTTCAAAGTCTCCTGCGAATGCTGAAGCAACGCGACAAGGAATTGAAAGAGTCGGAGGCAAAGGCCGCGGCCATTTCTGAAGGGTCCACATCTAAGGAGGCAAACGCGTTTGAGTCAGAACGCCAGACATGGGCAAAAGAAAAGAGCGATCTCCAGGCGGCACATCAGAAAGCATTGTCCGAGAAAGATCAAGCTCGACAGCACGCTCATGTGCATCTGTCTTATCTATATCACACTATCTCACTCTGTTCAATGACATAGGAAGTATCCTCTCAAATGCAGCAGTTGAAGAAGCAGTTGACAGACAGCGAGGAGACGGTGAGTGGCGTCATGGGACAGAAGGAGAGTTTGGCACGGCAGCTTAAGGAAGTGCAGGATGAAGGTCAGGCGCTTCAGCAGCAGGTAGCGACATTGAAAGAAGCTGTCGGTGCCATGATTAAAGAACGTGATGCATCGTTTGCGCGTCTTTCTGAAGAGAAAGAGCATTGTTTGGAGATGGAATCTCTGCTGTCGACGGCTCAACAGCAACTCATGCAACTGAAAGAAGAGTCATTGTCTCTCCAGACTGAGAGAGATCAACTAGAGAAATGCCGACAGGAACTGGTAGCAAGCAAAGAACAGGCTGATGATGAGCTGGAACGCCTCCGCGGAGAGATGACGGAACGAGAACATCGAAGCAAAGAACAGATAGAAGATCTGTATCGTCAACTGACTGAAGCAAATGATCTTGCTGTCCAGTTACAGAATCAGAAGACTGAAGTGGTCAAACAGCAGGAGGAGCTAAGAGCAGAACTGCGATCCCTTACGGAATCCGAAGGGGATCGAAGAGCGGCATGTGAGAGAGTGATAGAGCTGGAGAAGGAAGTCGCCTTGTTAAAAGGTTGTCAAGAGGGCGGTACTGAAGGTCTGACTGTTCCAGCAGAACTGGCAAAAGAGCTCGAGGAGAGAATCGAGCGATATAAGGAGAACATCCGCCATCTTGAAGACTCCCTAACAGCATCGGGGAATCAACTTAAAGAGGAACGCGCCCAGAGAGACACGTTGGAGCGAGAGCAAGAGGGACGAGAAGCTGAACGCAATGCAGCCATGAAGCAGCTCGAAGAGAAGCTCGAAACGGCAACGAAAGAGTGTGGCGATCTGGAAGAAGTTGTTGTTCGTGCTAAAGCCATGGAGACGGAATGCCGAAGTGCTCTAGAGCATTGCCAATCAGAGCTGGCATCTGAGAAAGAGGCCGTGGTACAATGGAAGACGACTGCCGAATCGCTGGATCAGCGCATTCAGGAACTCGAATCTCTGAAGAATGAGAACGTAGAGATGACAGCAAGAGTGCAGGAATTGCAAGAACTTCAGAAAGAGTCGCTTCGACAGAAGGAAGCTGCATCGGAAGAGGAGATGACTCTGAGAGAGATGCTGCATCATTCCGAAGAGAGTTTAAAGAATCTGCGAGAAAACCAGTCAGCAGAAAGGGATGCCCAAGTTACCCAAATGAAGGAACTCCAGACGGAGCTGAAGAAAACACAGAAGGAATGCTATGTTGCTGAAGATCGTCTCAAGGAGATGGAAACTGAGATCGGTCAATTGAAGGCTGTCCTGATGAAGAACGCTTCCAGGCTGGAAGAAGAGACACAGACGCACAGAATTGCAAAGCAGCGATTGAGCGATGAACAGGAAACGACACAGCATCTCCGTCAGCAACTACAAGAGGCTCTCTCAAAGATACAGTCTTCAGAAGTCGAGACTTGGAAACAGCAAGAAGCTTCAGCTGCCCAACAGAAAGAAAAGGAAGATGCCAATCAGAAACGTCAGCAAGAGCTCGAACGAGAGATCTCGAATCTCAAATCTGCCATTGCAGCACGAGAGCAGCAGATTGGTGCACACGAAGAGGATCTCGAAAAAATACGCGAGGCGGCAGAGGGAGAGAAAGAAAAGCTCAAGCGAGCCATTGTGGAACTCAAGAAGCGACTGGATCGTGCGGCGGCACAGATCAAGAAAATGGAACTGGAAGGGACCGAAATGCAAGATGGTCACTTTGCAGAGAAAGAAAGGCTCTCTGCCGAGGTTTCTCATCATCAGCATCAGGCCGAGAAGTTCGGCACAGAGCTCAAAGACTACAAAGCAAAAGCACATCTCCTTGTCAAGAACAAAGATCAAGAACTGAATGCACTGAGGGCGGAATTGCAGCACAGGGCAGACGTGGAAGTAGATCTCAGAGTTCTCCGGGAGCAGTTTGATGATCTGACAGTGGAGAGAGATAACATCCGAGAGGAGCTAACGGAAGCAAACGAGCGATTTCAGGTGCATCTGGACGATCTGGTGGCCGGGTTTCAAACAGAGATCGACGAAAAGACATCCGCACTGCTGCAGACGCGTTCCGCGAAGGATGCTGTCGCGACAGCTGCACAGGAATGGAAAAACAAGGCAGAGCACTTTGAACAGGAGCTCCTTCAAAAGGCACAAGAAATTGCTGTCCTTTCAGCACCGAAACCGTATGACCTGTCTTTTTAAGGAGGCCTCGATCGGTGTCTTGTGTAGATCGGTGTCGGAGATAGAGCATGAGAAGGCAGCCCAAACGTGCCGATTGCTTGAGAAGGAGCTCGAAGATGTAAAGGCTGAGTTTCGCTCATACAAGCAGACGACAGAGCAAATGTCCGAAGTTCAACAGCGAGAGATGTCGCGTCTCATTCAGTCGAATCTTGAACTGAGAAGGAATATGTCGGAAGACAATGGGTCTGTTCATTCTGATCGGCATTTTTCTGTCGACCAGCGAACGCTGCAACAACACAGCGCCGCCCCGTTTGACAATTTTCAGCTTTCTGATCTGCTGGAGGGTCGCGAGACCGGACCATCTTTCAGGATGGATGACGGCGAGAGCCTAACGGAGAGTCAGATCGTGGTACTGGCTAACAAACAGGCAGAGCGCGAAGATAGAGTCCACCTTCTGCAGAAACAGAACCAGGAGATGCGATCGGAGATCGAAGATTTGGAAAAGGAGTTGGAGCTGCGCAGAGAACAGGAGCGTGTTTTAAAGAGCTATTTGAGAGAAGCCGATCAGCTAAAGAAACAGCTCGCCGATGCGCCGCCAGCAGATCTGGATTTTCCCTATCTGAAAAACACAGTGATGAAGCTCATGACAACAGGAGAGTCCGAAGCACTCCTCCCTGTCTTTGCAAAACTCCTCGATTTCACGGAAGAAGAGAACGCGTCACTCATAGCCTCCATCCAAGGACGAAAAAAGGTACGAGAGGCGCTTATAGATAACGCACGCATGTCTAAGTTTGTGACTGTCGTTTGGTAGGCGGCTTCTGAAGAGGCATCGCGATCGAGTGGTTTACTGGCCTCGCTGACAGATTGGTCATGGACTTAAAGCTGTCCCATCAATCACATCAAACATTCGTGCAGAGATCTGTCTGGCAGGGGCTGATAGTAAAGGAAGGTCGTTGTAACTTATGTGTGCATCACCGCACGTTTCCATTTGCAATCCGACTCGTGACGTGTCCTTTGCTCGTTCGAAATGGAGTGCCTCTGTAGTTGGCGATACCTTGCCCGTCTGTCGTCAAATCCGGAAACAATGCTTCCAGGATCTTCTGTTTTGGTTTAATCTCTTCGAGAGGAGTCTCTTCGTACCCCTCAAATGCAATGCTCTCTCCGATGGACACATCGGCGGGAGGCACGAGGGGCTCCACTCTATCATCATTCATCCAGATGGCCGTCTCACAAGATGATTGATGCCTTACGATGCATGATCCGCACTGGAAGCGCACATGACCATACCACAAGATTGAATGCCCCTCATGTTGGCAGGTTTTAGATTGCAGCAGACCACTACCATTCGATTCTGCATCTCCTCCATCGGCACAAACTTGACAAGACCACTGATGACCTAGACACACAATAGCAAAGCACTCTGTGGATGGGAATACACACTTGACGTGGTTTCTCTTCTCCGACGTCGATTTCTTCGACATAGAGTGTGTCGGCATCCGGATGTGGCTTGACCGAGAGAATCTTGCCGATTCGCATGTCTAGCATGTCAATACGAGGCTCAGCTTTCTTCTTCTCTTTTTTCTTTTCCTCCTTCTTACAAGTCTTCTCTTTCTTTTCTTTCTCCTTTTTCTCCTTTTTCTCTTTCTGTAAAGACATACATCGTGACATTGCGCAAAGCAAAGCCAGGGTGGTCTTTGGTGCCTTAGCTGTCACAGATTTCTGAGCATCGGGTACATCGTTCGTTTCGGATGTAATGGCATCTTTCTCTTTCTCTGCAGCCTTCAATGCTTTCTTCTCTTTCTTTTCTGCCTTCTTATCCTGTGGACCAGGCATTGGTGTGTATTCTTGTCAGGATGTGCAAAGACCCGTTTTGTATCTGCTGTCTTAACAGGATGTGTGAAATCAAAGACGGGCAGCTTTCTCTTGACCGGTGGCATTACATCTGCCGTGTCGACGGTGTCCTGTATAAAGCCATGCCATCGTAGCAGATTACTAAAATGCCCGTACTGAGCCACCGGAAAGAGCACCTGTCACAAACATCGTCCGTCATCAACCAGCAGTCGCTGTAACAGAGTTGTTGCTCTTACGGCATCGGGATGTATCAGGGCAAAGATTAATAGGTCTGCCAAAGTGAGATGCTTGCTCACGACATACACACGATCTGCTAGATGCGTGTTCAGCTATAGCGTCTATTATCACTCACGACACACAACGGCGAGGCAGACCTTGATGAGGGTGCCATCTCCCGATGCACCGTTGTCATCGAGAAACATCGAAACCCATTGCGAAATCTGCTTCCCGTATATCTCTGCATTGATTACTATAGAGCGGTTTCACCTGAGCTGTCTCCTCTTGTGTATTTCCCAGAAGCTGGGCGGGAGGGAAGCTGCCATTGAGAAGCACCAGATGTCGACAAACTGTTTCAAGCCCTTCCAACTCAAGCTCCTTCATTTTCAGCTGCGGTTTGGCCACGTCCGTAACATTCAATCGACAGCGGTGTTCGAGATGCAGGGTTCGAAGGAAAAAGCGAAAGATCTGATCATCGCGGGCGGACGGAACAAAGAGCTGAACATCGTCACTCGCCATTCGATGGTAAGATAACGGACACACAATGCTTAAATGCGTCGCGTCTTACGATGCATTTCTCGAAAGCGCTCTTTAACTAGATATCTAAATCCAGCGTCCCGATCTGATACTTGGCCAGTGTCCTAAGCCGCCGTCCTTTCGA
This sequence comes from Putridiphycobacter sp., assembly GCA_965230195.1. Classification (GTDB taxonomy): domain Bacteria; phylum Bacteroidota; class Bacteroidia; order Flavobacteriales_D; family Crocinitomicaceae; genus Putridiphycobacter. The sequence continues at coordinate 1,502,459 of OZ245997.1, read as the reverse complement.
GACGCGATCTCCGAGATGGATGGCGGCCTTACCGGTGGGCGGAATCGCTGGTTTCGTGGGCTTCCATGTAGAGGTCGGTGCCATCTTTGCCGATAATATCTTCGATGTTGTCGAGTCCTCCCGGATGTATTTTCATAAACTGATCCATCTCGTAGATCTTGTCATTGATCACCGTCCAGTTCTCCCCTTCCTCGACACGGAACTGAAATTCTTCAGGGGTGATATGAAGTAAACCGTCTCCATCCTCTGTCACTGATAGACATGACAAACGAACAGAGGCCAAAGAAAGAGTCCTTACGCGTCGGGTTTTCGGCTGTTGGCGGAAGCCAATTGTCTGGAATCGTCACCTGTCAACAAGATCGAATGCTTTATCGTCTAGACAGCAATATCTAACCGTACTTCGCTCTTTCGGGGTGCAGCTCGAGCCAAGGATGACTTGCGTTGGGCAGAACTCGTCGTCGATCTGCGGAAATTGTTATGGAATGGAAAAGCAGTCCATTGAGTTACTGCATAGGCGGCGATGTCTGAATGGCGCTTTTCGTGGTGACTTTATCGCCAAAGGATTTTGCAAAAGCAGCTTCCTCCTGTTTTGCATCTATTCTGTTCTCCGTTACCGGCAGCTGTCTTGTCTTGTCTGAGCTTCGCGGGACGAATAACAGAATTGCCTGCGCTGTCGATTGAGCAGACCGAATGTCGGCAATAGATTCTGACGATGATCGCGATAGTGAACGCGTAGAACAGTTGAAAGGCGGTGACGCTGGCAGCCAACAGACGCAATGACGTCCACACTTGAAAGAAGCCTAGGGCATAGACGGCATAGTCGACGACTCGATTGAGCTTCTTCCATCCAGGAACCCATCGATCTCTGCTGAACGTATTCAAACTCAGCAAAGCCTGCAGAGGGGATATAAAGAACAAGAGATAGGCGAGCACGCCATGAGCATAATCTGCGTGTCCCTATAACACGTCTGCTCGAATGGATGGATTCGAGGAGGGAGCGTGCCTCGGCGTGTGCGAGAGCAATGATTTCGCCGATGAAGACAAACGATGTCGATAGGATCTGCATAAACAGGTGTCCTTTCCTCCAGTCTCTCCATCCGCGACCAATCCGTTCCGTTAAAGCGGCAGCAACGCCAAAGAGACCGAATCCTGTGCAGGCATCAGTGCCGTTGTCAAAGGAGGGATCGGCGTTGCGTGGATGACCTATTGCAACGAGCCAGACGTGGGCCAAGAAGATGGTTCTGTTGTCTCTGACGGCGCCGATATCTTTCGAAACGACGCTGCCGGATTCGAATCTGGCGCCCGTTGGCGTCGGCGCAGGATCCGAAGTTGGCGTCTCCGATGGCTCGCTTGTCGCCGGTTCATCAAAAACCGAGAGATCTGGCTGGATATCTGTTTTTCCTCGCCTACATCCGCATTCTCCCGTAGTTAAGGACCTGCCGACGCACAAGATGTGCTTACCCCATCGGTCCGTGATATTGGAGTCCGCCAGTCGTTGAGCTAAAGGCGTAGATGACAGGGATCGTGGCTGGGTCGATATCTCTGTCAGAGCTGTCGCCGGTTTGGAGTTTCCTCTTGAAGTGCGCTTTCATCGTTTCTCCTTCTACCGTGCAGGTGACATCCATCAGATCGTCTGTTCCGCCATTTGCTGAATCTTCTGTCGGCGCAACAAAACCTGTCGACCAATAGTCTCCAACCGTACATCCGCCAGATCCGTCTGCCACTGCGGCGAACACATCCGCATCCATCATGTTCAGACTCGGACCAGGTATGCCTATCGCTGCGAAACCTTGACCTGTGCAAGCAAGGGAGATAACGGCAGATGTCCAACTGGCAGTAGCGCATACCATTGAAATTTAAATCGAAAGCAATCTCGTCTCGAAAGAGCTCATACGTCAAAACGAAATCGCCCGAATCCACCAGCTGCACCTCTCCTGTCGTGCTCACGGGTGTCGGCTCCGTCTGTTGAAACACACCCAGTATCGAGACTCGTTGGCGACGGTATCGTCAACGTACTGTCGTCGGTTCGGTTGATGTCGGTGTCTCTTCTGTCGTCGTCGGGCTGGACGTGGTCGGCGTGGTGGACGATGTATCTCCAGGTGGCATCGATGTCCGAGCAGTGACATCAATACGATAGGGCTTCTCTCTGATAACAATTGCAGAAAGAAATCTGCAATACCGTGTCTATGGTCTCACCGCATCGTAGCCGGATCCACGACGGTCGTCCCTTCATCGTAGACGAAGAGGACGTTCGTATAGCCATCATTGATGAAAGGCCAATCAAAGTTGTCTCCTGTATCCAGGCGACGGTTGAGCTGCACATTCAGATAGCCGCCAGTAACATCGCAGAACGAAGAGATGGCGTTATCGACGCCGCCAAGCGAAATATCGAGCGAAATGTCGGAGGGCGATTCAGCCCAGTAGTCTCGCACGGAACACAAACCGAAGCTATTGGCTGAGATTTTAACGAAATCGGCGCCGTTCAGTCCTCCTTCCGGTCCTTCCAGTGCAATACCCATCCATGCTGGTCCTTCGACTGCCGACAAAAGATCGCATTTTGCGAAATAGCGTATGAAAGACGGCCGACGTACGTTGCATTGTCATCGAAGCATCCAACCACTCGATACCCTCGATCGTCTTCGTCTTCCAGGTAAACCTCATGTTCTTCGCCTCATCGATGATGATCGAACCGTCGTTCAAATCCGTTCCCGTCTCCGTCGCGACGGGCGTCGTCGTCGTCGGAGAAGCTGGTGACGATGTAAAGGGAGCGAAGAAATCGATGGACGCTTTGCCACGACGCAGGGCCCTTTCCAGAAATGGAGACGTTTTCCATGCGTGAAGCATGATCTGTGGTGTTGCTCTTACGAGTGATATTCGAGTTGATGTGACGTCGAGTGCCACGCAAAGATCACCGGCGTCTCTCCAGTTTTCCGAATCGATCTGTCGAACGCGTCGTTCGCCTCGACGCTGCGCCGAAACACGATCGTCGTCGTTCCGTCGGAATGAGATCCCGAAATGAGCTCGACGTCATTCGTCCCGCCAAGCGACGTGTCGAGCACAGGCGCCGCAAAAGTCTCGGCCCAATAATCATCAACGACGGCGTTTCCAGCCTCGAACCGAGCAATGGCGATATCTGCCCCCACCATGGCACTCGAGGCATCTACCCAATGGTCCCCTTTTTTGAGCGCGTCACCAATGATGCGTTTACCTTCTGCCACACCAATGCCGATCCAACCGTCCGTTCGGCACGTTAGTGTGAACGTCAGGTACTCTCGATTTTTCGAAGTGTCCAATTCCCACGCGACATCGTAGACGCCAGTTTTCAGTTCCTCGCTTGCGGTTGTCGTGGTGACGACGGTATCGGCAGAAGGGGCTACTGTTACAGACCCGGATGTCTCTGTCCTTCGCAGAGGCCACGGCTCGTCTGGATTCGAGACATAGATATTCTGTGGCAATGTTTGGATGTTCGTATTCCGCAGGATGACATCTCGAAGACCTACAACGCTCATCACGCCTTCACGCCGTGACTTATGTGCGAGAAAACCTGTTCGCCGAATCTCGTTGATCTCGTCTGCAGTGAACAGCCCGTTGTTCTCGTTTTCGAAGTAAAATCGATCGCCGTCTCGAATGCGTCTGTATTGGTCGGCCATGGAGGTGTAGAACAGCTCGCCGAGATTGGACTCTCCATAGAGATCTTCGGCCAGTCCACCGACGAAAGACTCCACCTAAGAATGCGCCGAGATTGTCTCATTTCCAGAGAGGCGTGCTCAGGCCAACGTTGTCGACGGTCACGTACACTTCCTCCAGCTGTCTCTGCAGGTAGATATCGGAAGTGATGTCGCTAAAGTCCCGCGCCTGGAGTAGTCCGAGCGCCGAACGCGCGATGTTGTAGCTCGGTATTCCGTGATCACTGATACGACAGTCATGCGTTTAGTTGCATGTTGGCCTCTTTCCTTACCGTCCACGTTGCACCGTGGTCGCCAAGAGGTCGCTGCCGCCGAAGGCAGGCACACCGAACAAGTAATTTTGCAACGCGCTTGCAAAATGCGGCGCCACTTCGGTTTGCTGCATAAAAGAGGCACCTCTGATCAACGGTTCGATGCCAGCCGATAGTGATTGCGTTGGGAAGAAAAAGGAGTTTTTGAGCAGGATGTAGTCATCGTCGATGTTCATACCGTCATCATCCACTCGGGCAATGACATCGTTCACCTCGGCATGACCGTATCGGTAAGAAACCGTCGCAAAGAAATTGTCGACTCCTAAGATCGATCGATCGATCGATCGAATGCGAAGAAGTGGACGAAACGCATACCTGGATTGACGGTGCTCTTGTATCCAGCGTAGGGCGCCAGTTGTATGCCGAGAAGCGGAATGTACTCGTAGTAGCAGATCGACTGCAAGAAAGCGACATTCCACTTTCGAGCCTCTTGATAGATCTCTTCGTCGTTCCACTCGGAATGCTCCGTCGAAATCTTATCGGCGAGACGATTGTGCTCGCGAACAAAGATCGATTGAAGAGCGAGCAGCACCGGATTGACATTCGCACGAACATCGCCCGCAGCCCTGACGATCGAAAACGATCGACGACGGTTGCCGCTGAATCGAGGACACGCACCGCAGTTCGTTATCGGCTTCTCTTCCCGCGGGATTGGCCATCGCGACGCCCATCGTATTCCTCGGCAGTTCGCCATTGTATATAAGCATCTTCCCTCCATGATGCGTGCGCAGCTTGTCCGCTGTGAGAGCATCCGATCCGTAAACCACACTGCCATCGAGATACGCCGTAATGGTATTGATCTGGATAACGACAAAGGCATCCTCTATCGACGCATGCGCAACGTATGATCACTACTTGTTGTCGTGCGCCGTCTGCCACTTCTCCTCTCGAGCGGACCATCGTCAACCACTTCGACGCTGCATTCGCGTCGCTGCATTTTTCTTTGTTGAAATGCATGTCGCAATGTGCGATTTCGATGTCGATGTGATTCGTTGGTTCGTCTTCACCCTCAGCCCGCAGATCGATATCGTGATTGAAAAGCTGTCCGATATACGTCAGCATATCCGTCTTGTGCTGGATGTTTCGTTGCCGGTTACGGTAGGCCGGCAGTGTCAAGCCAAGACTGATCTCACGTGCACTCTTTGTAAAAGCGAACTACAATACTCCGAATCGCACTCACACGTAAGACATCTCTAACGGCGTTATGCTGGCTTACGTTGATATCACCCGACTCTCCATATCCCGCCGCCACCGGAACCTGCTCGCGTAAGAACAGCTCACCCACTGACCTGTCCATACTTCGAATCGTATTCTCGATAGCGAAAGCCGCACCCCCAATTGTCATGAACGAGATTGTTGCCGCGTCCATCATAGGAATAGTAAGGCACTCCATTCGCCGCAACGACGCCGTAGAGTACGAAAAGAAGGATCCATCTCTCGAGTCGCACACGCATGACGCCAATCGATGGAGGGGGCGAGGCATCCAGGGGCCTTACAATCGTTCATGACGATGCATTGATCAAAAAGATCAAAACGATTTCGCACGTCTTCAAAGCGTCTGTTGACCTCGTCGTCCTCATGGGACTCATCGGTTTTCTCTTGACACAAGCCGCCGTCTCGTCCGTTGCCCTTGGAGCTCTCGAAAAGCGCGGAATCATCGAGTGAGACGCAACGACTCTATGGACGCTGTTCTTAACCAACGGCACTCGACACATTGCAGAATCAAGAGGAAAAGCATTCGGAACGACAGAATGCGACAAGCCATTGCTTGCGCCGTACGCCGCCCCCTTCTGCATTCCTCTTTACCTAGAAGGGCATCGATCAGGTGGATATGGGAGGAGGTGTGTACGATTTTGCAGAGGATTGCTGCAAGAGACTCATTGTACATGTGTGTCTATGCTCCGTGCGATTCCTCTCTCTAAAGCTGCTTATAGGGAAAGCGGCATCTCGAAGGTCAAGCTCGAAATGCGCGTTCGTGAGTGGCTATTCCACGAGTGACGATAACGACTTAGAATGATCCACATTGTTGTCGGTGTTTAATAATATGTACGACGCGTTCTTCTTCTCTCCGTCATCTGTCGCATCTTCAGCATGCAAGCAGCCGCCGACGAAGTGCCCATCTCTCTGTTCCGACACAGGAGAGCGGGTGTCTGCGTTAGGCTTCGGCACGGTTGAGAGAAAACGAGCTTCTCATCTTGGCAGCGAGCACAGGCTTTTCGGCAGATGTGCCAATATGTGCGTGTCGTTTCGTGACGTCGTTGACGCGTTTGTATAGGTCGAGAAGCTCGTCGCCGATGGCGCGGACGTCCACTGCATGGACAAAGAGGGAACGCCTCTATTGCACTTTCCGTCAGCGAAAGGACACATAGATATTGTCAAGTTCCTGGTTTCCAAAGGTCTTTCTGTGCAATACTCGAAAGCTGCCGTACATGACAAGGTGACGTTTCCGGGGTGCAGGGGCGGAACTCGAAGAGGACGCTGCAGGGCAAACAGCACTGCACTGGGCAGCCCGAGGCAATGCCTATGAGGTTGTGAAGTACTTGCTGACAGTAGGGGCATGGGTGGATGCCTACGACAGCAATGATGACACGGCCTTGCACATTGCCATACGGTGTGCTGTCACATCAGGCAGGAGATCTCTTGCGCAGACAAGGGACTTTCAGTGGAGGTCACATCAAAACGGTAGAAAGTCTGTTGGAGGGAGGGGCCAAGATGGAGTTGACGAACAGTCGAAATCTGACGGCACTGGGCGAAGCCATTACGGTTAAAAATGCACACATCGTTGAAATGCTCATCGACAAAGGAGCAGATGTTCGTCGCATTTCCAAGGGGTGTGTCCGATCTCACTTTTTTTGGGAAGCTAGTAAAGAGGAATGGAATGGATAGATTCAGTTTTCTCCATCTGGCTGCGGGATTGGGATCTTTGCCTGTGCTTAAGATCCTCCTACAGCACCTGAGTCCCGAAACGGTGGTGCATCCGAGAGGCGTGACGCCGCTTCATTGTGCCACCATGCAATCGGTACCCGCTTCCGTTGTCCGTCTTCTCATCGATCACGGATCGGACCCGCACACCTCTGACGATCACAACAAGTGGGACTTCTTCTGTGGATGGTCACACTTTCTGATGTGACATATGCGTGTGCGACGTTAGACTTCCATTGGATTGGGCGAAGGAAGGAGGAAACGAAAACGAGGAAGTTTTGAAACTGCTCTCGGTCGGAGAAAGAAAAAAGAAACGATCCCATCGGAGGAGTCGCTCCACAGTGGTGACCGAGATCGAGCCAGCCGACAGTCCGGAGGGAGAATGGATTGATTTTCAATGCATGACCTACGAAGACAAGCTCCGACAAGTTCCGTCATACCGTTCGTTCATCCAACTGTTGACCAACGTGCTTTTTCAGGTGGAAGTATGGGCGCGTTCCAAGGATGAGTATCTAAACGATTTGGTGTTTTTGGACGACGACTCTCGCAAAGCGGTGGCTCTCGTTGGGAATTTTATGCGGATGTTGGAATGCCGTATGGCCATCGAACGTCTCCAGTCTGACGAAAAATTCCAAGAAGACGCTAGCGATCCTCAAGTCCAGAAGGCTGTGGCAGAATGCACGGAACATCCACAAAACATTCGAAAGTGTGACCTGGCAGCTCACTCTTCTGTTCTCATACACTGTCGTCTTCCAGATTTGCATCGAACGAGAAGATCATGGGTGTTTTGGTGAAGCTGAAACGCCTGTCCGAGATTCTCCGGAGAAACGGTCAAATGAAAGTGGTCTACGAGGAACTGCTTCACTCGCAAGAGAGCGCCGATCTCGGCGCGGATGAAGAGAAGATGACCACAGCCGAACTCGAAAGCGCGCTCAAGACAGCAAAAGAAACGGTTGTCAAGGCCGTTATGGGAGGTTCGCCCGTCTCACAGCTTCCTCCCAGCTTCGTGATCCTCGCATCCAGGAGCGTCATCTGCCTCCAGGAAGCAGGATGAAGGCGGCGCCTGGTGGGGAATAGATGGCAGAGGTGACATGACAGATGACCACCATCTCAAACTGGGCCCCACGACTTTTCTCAAGGTATCTCCCTTTGTCGCTTTTCTCTCCAACCTGTCACATCATGTCACTCCATGTTGTTTCAGTTTCTGCGACAGCTATTCTTGGCCTTGTTGGTTTTTGGCTTGATGGTAGTTGGGATGTACCTAACCGATTCGCTGCCATCTCAGCATCCGCACTACGCCTCCCCAGGAAACGACGCCTCCATTTCGCCGGCTTTCATGACTAACGACCACGGCATCCACGTCCGACTGAATGAAGGAAACTTCAACCCCGAGCTCTAAATGATCGAATCGGATCGGATCCAATCCGATTCGTTACGGCTCGTCGACGTCCGGTCAGATAACGACCGCTGACTTGTACTTCGTAGTCCAGACGCGACGCTTTAACCGCAGCTCTCGTGTGTTCGTGCGGCTGTGCGTGCGTGTGTACGTGCATTGTTCGACTTTGCCGGTATCGTTGTTGTCCGTGTTGCGCTGTTCGGATTGACATTTTGTCGTTCTTGACAAAAAGACAATGGACCTCCCTCAACGCGACACCACGTCGACCCCCATGACAAACGCTCTATTCGTCGGTGGACCCTTCGCCTTGACACCCGACGAAACACTCGCTCGCATGACGCACGCTTTTAACAAGAACCCCGACCGTCGCGCTCTCTCAGCCGAATCCGTCGTCGTCGCTTTCGTTTCGATCGCCTACGCCGCTTTAAAAGTATGCCGTCGCTGACAGACGAAGGATCTGGATGTGCCGGTAGGTCTACGTCGTGGAGGTGTTGCAAGGAACGGTGAAAAACGTTTTGGCCAAGACGGCAGCTGCCGCCGCCTCTGAACGTATCTTTGACGATACCATCGTCACTTTCCTGAGCGAAGGCAGCACTTCGCAGATCGATCCAACGTTCAATCGTTTGCGTATCCAGAGCAAGAAGGTTCGACGATGGAGGACGGGATAGATAAGAGTGTATGTTCGTTCGGGCAGGTCCGTGATGCACTCATCGGTGAAAAGGAGACGGAAGTGCTGAACGCCGCGAGTCGCACCGTCCGCGTCACGCGACGGGACGTGGAGGAATGGACGCGAACGTGGCTCGAGAAAGTCGCGGCGACCTGTCGCGAAGCTCTGACGTCGTCGGGTTGTCACACGGACCGGATCCACAGCGTCGAAGTGTGCGGAACCGCCGCACGTCTTCCTTTCGTACAAATGCGAATCGAAAGCGTTTTTGGCAAAGCCCTGAGTGATCTTGGCCCCGATGCTGATCCACCACCGATCCCAACGCCACCCATGGCATCGTGTTGGGGATCGGATCCTTCCCATGGATTGTTTAAGAATGTCAAAGGGAATGTCTTTGCCTTGAGTCCATCCGCACGACGCCGAAGCTCTGCACACACAAACCATACGTTCGGCGGATTCTCTTTCACCGATACAGCCGCCATGATGAAGAAAGTCAAAAAACAACGTATCAGTCAGCCAGATGGCAAAGGAGGATCTCAGATGGTGGAAGTGACCAACTGTGTGTTCCACTGTACCTATTGACTGGTTGGATGTTGATGTGCCGGATCTAGGGTTGACTTTACTACCGAAGAGCTTCTGTACGAAGAAGGAAACGGAGTTTGAAAAGAAGTACCGCGATTTGCCGATCGATGGGCTCAAGGCGCTTCAGACCTGTCAACGGCTGACAGTGCAAGAGGATACCATGATCGGAGACGAAAGCTTGCCGATCTTCGAAATAGGAAACTACACGTGCGTTCAGAAAATTCAAAGAACGAATTTTTCAGTGATCTACACAGCCTTTGACAAGACAGTGCGTGCCTCTACGGTTACAGACGGCATTCTATGTCTCACTCTTTTGTGTGATCAGAATGGAAGGGACGTCATTTTGAAACGGCCTTTGATCAAAGGCGACTGCCCCGTGTGGCTGCAAGACGAAGTGAAGATGTTAAGGAAGTGCCAGGGATCTCACGTCGTCGAAATCCTCGACGAATTCATTGAAGATGGCATGCCTTACTTGGTACTCTCACTCTTTCCCGCCGCCACAAATGCGACAGCCAATCGATCTAGGTCCTGGAAAAGATGGATTGTGATTTCTTTCAAATGTTGACGAGGATCACATCGCTCACCGAAGCCGACAGGAAAGCATACATCATCATGCTTTTGAAAGCCATCAAGACAATTCATGACAACAACGTTGTCCACGGAGATATTAAACCTGAGAACATGCTCTATTCTAAAGGAGGTCGGCGCGCAGGACGACGTCCCCTCTTGTGTCCAAGGGCACTTTGTGGTGGATCTAGTGGGGATTAAGCTTGCGGATTTTGGAAGTGCGACGATGGATGGAGAGACTGTCCGCGGTCGACCTCCTGTGCGTCTGCGCATCATACATCTGCTGAACGGGATCAGATCCTGGCTGTTGTGTAGTATATTCGAACGTATCGCGCACTGAATCTCTTCAAACGTCCATCTGAGAAAGACAAGACATCTGATATGTGGGCCGTCGGCATGTTCCATCAAGGTCACATCATCATCACTCTTGCCGTGATGATGATCCCTCTGCCTTGCAGATCTGGTGATGACGACACCGCATTGGTCAAACTCTAGAAACGATCACGAACAGATGAAGAAAATCCAGAAAGAGATCAGCGCCGACTTTATCGAACACATCGACGAATTCAATGCAGTAGGCTCGCTGCCGGTAATGCATGATCCGGCAGAGACGTGTTTGTGTGTTCAGCTTGATACGAACGAACACCTCTTCATGCGTTGCCTTTCGAGAATCCGTTCGACCGATCGGATGACAGGTACTGTCAACACGATCCTTCTGCCCGTTCACCTGCCGAGTGCCTGTTACTGTAGTGACCGAATGCCTTGGACATCCATGGATTCGCGATGGATGCAAGCCGACGCCTATCGATCAGCTTCCTGGCCTTGCCGATTTGCAATCAGGTGTGACCTGTCACATCACACCCCTGCAAACGACGCATGCGCTTCGCGCAGCATTAGGTTCTGCCAAGAGAAAGCGAGACTGGGGAAGTCTGTAGTGCGACCACGATCTGATGGCGGTGTGCGAACGAGGAGAGAGATGACACAGCGTGTCATACTTGCAATGTTTTTTATAACATGTGCAACATAAGTTTCAGCAATTAGTGGCGGCTAGAGGGATGATGCAGCAACATGACGACTGTGGTGCATCACGAGGAACAAGAAGGCATGCTTTTCCGTCCATGTACAGTTTCTTTAAACATAACTTTGCCGATGGATACCCCCTTCAGCTATTCGCTTCTTCACATGCATCAATCCAGTCGCAGTACACATCGACCGGTTCGTCCAGTGGACTGATGTGTGTCTCGAACCGACTGCCACATGCATCGCATAGAACCGTACCGATGCCACGTTCTCGGTCGAGTTTCGTCGACACGGTCTCTTCGCCGCAGCAGAAAGGACAGGTGAACTGTTTCGGCAGTCTTTCCTTCGGCTTGCTCGTTGTGGGCTTGCGCTGTGAAGAACGACGTTTTCCCATGCTGTGATTCGATGCGGTCGTGATGACAACGTTCTCATCACGACCTCATCATCGACGTCGATTGGCCCAAACGACGGTCGATCCCACCAACCGGCTATTCTTCATCCGCTGTCGATTTCGTCCAACTGCCAAGCTCTTTCGCATTTCTTCGCTGACACCGAGGACTTCGTCTTAGTGAACACAGTTTGTTTGTTCGTGCGTATGTCGACGCCAAAATGCAGCACTTATGAGTTTTCCCTTTACGATACTCCTGCCCTGAGCGCCTGTCTCAGAAAACGACCCGTCGCGGCGACGACGCCCGTTCGGCAAAGGAAACTCTTCCGTGTGTCCGTCTACGGCATACTCACTCTTCGGCGAAAGTGGAATCCATTCTCATCGAAAACGCTCCATATGGCGAGCGAACTCGAACTCCAACGCTTTACCCGCTGCAACAGTCTGCTAGCTTCTGTATGATCTGTTTTTGTCTCGACGCGTGTCTGACACTCCTCTGCTGTCTCAGGTGGCTGTGATAGCATAGAGAATGCCACCGATGATAGATGGGGGGATCTGTGTATCGTCCGTTTTTAAATCTTATGGCATGAGCTGACTGGATCAAGACGCTGAGCCTTGCTTTGATCACCTGAAGCTTATTCTGACAAATGGCGCATCTGTCGTGTTTGCGTCATCGGCATTGCGTTTGCCGGATATCATGGACATTCTGCTTCACTCTTTCATCAATTTATAAGGCAGATGCGTGACGCTCTTCTGAGAATGAGCAGTACTTGTCTTTGTAATTTTGACTCGTAGACCATTCAGTAATAGAGGAGCCGTATTTCAGCAGGGAGTTAACTTTTGTCCCTAAACGCCGACCCATCGAACGAACGAACATACATCGCTCGCTGTACGGAGAAAATCCTTAAGTACTGCTGTCGCTGTTTGCCGGCTTCTGTGCTGCCGTCATGCGTTTCAAACTCTTACCCCTTCTCTTTCTCGTCGTTGTTCTGAATCGTTGTGTCGCGCACAATGACCTCGATGCCTGGGTCATGACAGCATCGACTGAAAGTGTAACGGCACAGCCGCCGGCTTTCTTGTTCTTTGACGCCACGGCAGCGACACCCAGACCCGTTTCAAACGGAGAGCGTTCCTACCATCAAAGCATGTGCTCATGGAATGCCCGGGATGGCGAATGCGTACCGGACGACTGGTACATCTTTTCACTCGTTGAGCACTCCACCAGCGAACTTGGCCATCTCTATGCTCCCTTCCTCGTACACGCCCTCTATCAGCTGGCAATGCTGACCTGCAAGGCAATGGTGTTAGGAAATGACATATGAAATGGATACTGTCAAAGAAACACGAGCCAAGACACTCATGTAATACTCTTCGCCAGAGAGATGCCATACAGACCACCATCTTTTGCAGACAAACATCGTATATGGACAGAATTGCAGAGCATTTGGGACACTATGCCTCGTCTCCTTGTTTCAACGATGTCTCCACTTTGTGGCAACTGACGACAAAAAGCAGCACGTGTCGCAATCTGAAGCACAAAACAGATTGCTTTGCGGAACCGTCCTGCACTTGGTACCCGCCCCACCATAGATGTCCCGTCTCCCTCTTCAAGACGGCCTCCCTGTTAGGTTGTGGAAAAAGAAGAGGTGTGATTTGGATTCCTGGTACCTCCTGTACAACATCAAGAGCCAAGGCAATGTACCGAAGAAACTGGGCGATGTAAACCTGTCTCATTCTCCTCCCGAGTGAACGCAGATGCAAAATGCCAGATTGTCTTGTCATATGCTCAAGAATACATGACGGCTTTCGATGCGAAATTTGGAGAGCTCGTGATGGATGATCATCGATTTGATTGGAACACCGTTTTGGAATGGAATATTGACTACTCTTGTCCTTTCAAAGGTCAAGCTCCGGTACCGCGTATGATCTCGGCAGCGGGCAGGTTGAGCGTGTGTATGGCGTCTTAGGTGTGTGCTTATGCCTTGGGATTTACCAAGATCTTTCCGATATCGATGTACTGTGCGCGAAAGTATCCAAGCTTCTTTCAGCTGCACGAATGCCACACGGATCCTCTATGTCAACCCACTGTCAATCCTGGACCTATGTGCGGTCCCTCAGATCATGAGGTTGTCAGATCCAAATCCGAAGCTCTCTCTGTATCGCTCTCCATTCCAATAGCACTCCTACATCGTCAGAGTCTTTGTAGATTTTTCTCGATGGCATTGAAGACCCCTTCTTAAGGGGAATGTTCACGGCAAGTGCCTACTGTGATGCTCACGGTGCACAGCGTGTCTGCGATCGATGCCCAGGTATGGCCATAATACAATGACCTCTTGCCCATGTGCATGTGACAGATATGGCTTGTCGGTGGAGCCGCCGTGACGGAGCGTGTGCTGTCAGCCAGAAGTGGGTTGGATCGAAGTTGCGGAAATCGGACGTCACGGATCCTCTCTGTTTCCTCTTTACGATACCGGACAGATCCGAGTGCCTCGACATCAACAACTACTTCAGCTGTGTTCTCAGAGGAGATCAGTGCGAATGGAAGACGAGGACAGGTATCACCCATCATTGGCTAAACATACGGATTGCGACGCATTGGCGACTGCTTAGCTGTATGCGAGCCACGCGTTCATGTCTATCTCAGAGCCATCGGCCAAGAAGATCCAGAAATGATGCTGAAGCTGCACGATGCAAAAGCAGCATGCCGCAGTCGAGAGAGGAAAACATGTTCGGCACTCCCAACGACATAAGCGCCGCCACAATCATCGATCAATCCCCGCAATTCTGTGCAAACAAGCTTATTCGATTCTAGAATATCTGATGCCGACTGATGAGGTGTGTGTCAATGATTTGTATTGTTTCACTTGGTTGGTTGGATGCATCGCATGGACGAACGGGTTCTGGTGTAAGGATGTTTGCCGGTGCGCGTACCGACACCACGATTTACCGTCGCGTTGTTCATATAAAAGCCGTCCGTTGTGTCACCACAGAAGCTCTTACTGTGTTTCAAACTCTCGTCCCGAAGACATGGCCTATTTCATCAGAAGAGAAGAAACGCCAACAAAAGCGCAGGTAATAATCGCCCATCCCTTCGGCGTTTCCGATAATCGGCGGCCATGGCGTTGCCTTGCCGGCCACGGCAGTCCCTGAGCACATGTGCTCAACCACACCGATTTCTCGACGGCGTTGATTGTTGCGCCATTGCCCCTGCGTTCGATGTCGTTCCATCACGATGCGCTTCGAGATTTTCGAATAACCGCTTCGCTCGCCGAGCTCTCTACACCGTTGTCTGCTTTTCTCTGCGATGCGTTTTGTTCTCTATCGACGACCGACCGTTTTGCTTTGTAGCTTACCCTACGCCGTCAGCCTTCGCCACCCGTCGTCGAAGAACCCAAGGTAAAATCAATACCGTCATCCATTCCGCTTCCTTCGACGCCGTGCCGTGGACAGGAGGAAGAGAAACCAATCGAGGCAGCATTCAATGGCGTCGGTCGCGAGATTGGTAAACACATCAGCAGGGAAAGGACATGGATTGGAAGGTCCGTCGCAGGTGGCATGGAGGGACGATCGCGTACAGGAACTGACGCAGCCGTCACCGAAAAGACGGTCGCTGCGATGCAGAAACTCAAACTCGTGCTCAAGAAACGCGGAACACACGGAATCATCACCCTCGGACGCAAATTCAAATCAATGGATGACGACAACAGCGGCTCCTTAGGTGAAACTCTCGCACACATCGCCGCTGTCCTCTCAAGTCCGGCGTTATGGGTCTAGACTACAGTGAGTTCCGCAAGGCGATGAAAGAGATGGAATTCAACGAAAGCGAAACACAAGCTCTCTTTCGTTTCTTCGATCGCGACTGCAATGGCTACATCTCCTACGATGAATTCATTACGGGATTGCGCGGGACGCTGAACGAGAGGCGAAGAAATCTTGTGTTCATGGCGTTTAAAGTACTCGACAAGAGTGGCGACGGTGTCGTCGAGGTTCAAGATCTGGTCGGACGCTACGACGCCTCGAAGCATCCAGATGTTTTGAGTGGAAAGAAGAAGAAGATAGAAGTGATTCGCGAATTTATGGATGTCTTTGATGGCGGCGAGAAGGACGGCATCATCACACCGACAGAATTCGCCCAATACTACTCGTGTGATATCTGATGTCCATCTGCATCTCGATAGGGGTGGTGCTGTTTGATAGGGCTATCAGTGCCAATGTCGATTTGGATGATTATTTTGAACTGATGATCCGCAATGCATGGCACATCAGCGGAGGCGAAGGATGGTGTGAAAATACAACGAATCGCCGTGTGCTTGTCACACACGAAGACGGATCTCAGGCAATGTCAATCTCACACTTTTCTCTCACATAATTCGTGATCCAGACGGTGGAGGAAATAAAGAACGACTTCGATGTGGACAAGGATGATAAGGAGGCGATGAAGAGTAATTTGGAAGAGCAAGGTATTCAGGCGGTATCGCTCGATACGACGGGCAAAGTTGATGCGCCCACACCGACGCCGCCGGCGGCAAATAATCCGAAACGTGGCGGTCGAAGCGATTTGCATGACAACAGAGCGAAGATGACGCACAGCAGCATTACCTTCTGAACGATGTGCGCGGACAAAAACGCTCCATAAGGCGTCGCCTGTTTTCCTGTCCTGCTGCGACGTCCAATGCGTTGTGCCGTCGACCAACAACATCAGTGCGCATGCATGAGGCGTCTCTGATTCTGTTGTCAATCGGTCAAGATGTAGAAGACTGCGGAAGCTGTAATTTGTCAATAAACATGGAAATTGTTACCATCTTTACGACCACCACTCATCGCCATGCTTTCCATTACGTACGACAGAAGTCGGATGTCCTTCGTCGCGTGACAGCGACGTTTCGATCATCGTCGATCGTCTCGAACACGGCGCGATTCGATCGAATCGTATCGAAAATCGAGTTCTTGAAGCGCGATAAAAATCTCGTCGATCGCTGTCTTACAAAAATCTGGCTATGCGATCGACATCGATCAATCTTCTTTGAGGCGCATATTCTAGAAGCGTGACTTCTTCAATTAGCATCTTCGCAGGCGTCGATCCAGTCGCAATAGACATCGACTGGCTCACTCAGTTCGGTAATGACCGTCGCGAACGATTCGTGACAGACATCGCACTTCACCACGCCAACAAGTTTATCTTTATTCAGGGTGCAGTTGACGGCTTCGGTCGCACTGCAGAAGGGACAATCAAAAGCCGTTGGTAATTTTTCTTTCGGCTTCGTCGAGACACCAAAACTCGTACTCTTTTTTCGTCGACCCATACCCTTCTTTATCGATCGCAACAGAACGACGGATAGATGTTTGGCAAATAACACCGATACCTCTGCAGAGGACGTTCAGAACGACGTCGAAAACGCGAAAAAACGATCGCACGCACGAACAGACGCACGACCAAACGAACAAACTTACACGCACACAGGCGTCACGTCTGAAGGCCGAGAAGTGACAGGATCTATATCTCCCTCGGTCTTTTCGCCGAGAACGCCTTCCTGTACGCAACCAATGACGATCGCTGTGTTTTGGGGCCCACAGGGAGGGCCCTTGCTGAATCAGCATCCTTCAAGATGTCCATGGCATCTGTGGTTCTCTGAAAGGACGTCGTTTTCGCAGCATGCGCTACCGTTGAAGAGACATCCGATTCTTACTAGTGTTCGACTTTTTGACCCATCCACTGAAGCGAACGCAGAAAAGCGTCGTCGTAACGTACCACATGCGTTCGTTCGTCGCTTCTGGGTTCTTTTTTCGTAAAGTTCTGAAATCTCTGCAGTACGCTTCGTTCTTTCTTCGGCATGCGCGTCGAGAGGCTATTATTTATAGGAAGCCACTCAAAGTTTTCAAGACAGAACAGCGTTGTTCGCACGATACGCTCACCGTCTCCTGCGTCTGGTGCCGCACACCTTTCTTCAAGGTAGCCCACCCCTTCGCATCAACTCCCCATCATTGCCCATTGAATGTGACAGTACCGTCGGTCATCGCAAGGATCGCCGCCTACGATCTGTTTTCGTCATCAAATCGTCGAAGTCCATCTTTCTTGCGCAAATAAAGCGCGCAACGATGTGTTGGATACAGGATCTGACAAACGGCAAAGGGCGATGTCCACTGTGCGAGCAAAAATTCGGCAGATGTGTACATATCGACGGGGCACCTGCTTACATTCTACACAGGCGCAGCGTACGTATTTTTGAAGATCGGCGACGGTCCAGACGCACCCGACTGCAAAAGGCGTTTTGATTTCTCTTAGCACTACTCAGAGGCGACAGGTCGTTTTTCCATAACACGATCAATGAGTCCATATTCAACTGCCTCCTCGGCAGATAGAAAATGATCGCGTTCCAGCGTCTCCTCTAATGTTCAACCAGTATCAGTTGAGGGTTAGATGAGGGAGATGACCTATTCTTTTGATATCCTGGCTCGTGTGTTTAGCATAGAGTTGATTCAGACGTTTCCTCAGTTTAAGGATCTCTTGTGCGTGTATTGCGATGTCGCTTGCCTGGCCCTGAGCACAACACCTGTGCTGAGAGGACTAACGGGGACCGAGAGGAGATACCGTAGCGCCGCCACTGGGCTGGTGCAACATGATGCGAGCATTCGGCAACGCACACCGTTGTCCTGCATCTCCAGCCGCCAGGATGAGAGATGCCATCGATGAAGCTTGTCCCACACACAATGTATGCACCGGACACTGAATGTACTACGTCACCCGCAACTTCTTTCTGCCATCTCGTAGCAGGCAGAAGTGACCTGCATTGTGTCGTAGATAGCCAGACCGGACGTGACGACGCCGCCTGGAGAATTGACATACATGCTGATCTACAGAGCAGTTGGTTGGAAGTTGGGAGTGCCGCGTCCGGTAGTGTACGAACCGGTTTCTCAGGGTTCTCCGACTCAAGGTAGAGCATCTGAGCGACGACGACGTTGCTGACGGGGTCTTCTATGATCCCATTTAAACAGATGATGCGCTCGCGCAGAAGACGCGAATAGATGTCGAAGGCACGTTCGCCCTTCGGACTGTGTTCGATCACCATGGGGATCAGACTGCTGAAAGGACATCCTTCCAGCAGCGGCTGCGTGAGTCGTCGAGCAAGGCGAAGCATAAGGAAAAGCGAAGGCGCCCTGCTGGTTGTGGATAATGGGACCATTTTAGCCTGCCGCGTGTACCGCCTGAATGAAGCCATGGCGGTGGTCCTGTCACTTCGACATTCCGAGGCACCGAAGACTCGATGAATAGGGTCGACGCGTGCTCATTTCGCATTGTCAGCATTTCATTTACGAAGGATCTCCGCGTCTTGAGTTTTCAAAATCGTTCGGTGGGCGGTCCCGAGGGTCGGTAGACAAAATCCTGTGGACTAGAGAGTGGTCCCTAAAACCAAAATAGTCGACCGAGAAGTGACGTCGCAGACAAGTAAGGAACTCCAAGACATACGTTCATTAACCGACACCACAATGCTTTGCAACATGTTTTCACTGAACTTAACACAAACGACCCGGAAGCGAAGAGTGACCCCTTTTCTCAGACGTCTGCAGAGATTTCCGTTGCAGCTGACACGCCTCGTGGTTGGTTGGGAATCGAATCAGACCGTTTTCTCAGTTATTTTTAAAAAAAGCGTACGTGCGTCAGGCTTAGGGCACTATTTATTTTCGCCTTCGTAGTGCTGCCCCACAGCCTTCGCGTTTTCACTGGGCTCAGTGGTTTCGTCTCCGCACCTTTTCTCGCTGGGAGGAGAGTTGATTTTTCGCCTTTAGTAGTGCCTGCGTTTAAACGTAACACGGCAGACGTACTAGAGCGACTTAGAATTTTGGAGAAGTACGTGTTCTGATCTGTCTTTACGTTCGTCATAACGTTATCCGCGGGACACGTAATGTCCCAGCGGCCTAGAGCTGTGGAACAACGAACACTCGGTTGCACCCGTTCGGTGCCTTTTCGTGCGAACACGGACGGAAAATTTACTGACACGTTATGTGACCGCGAATCTGCGAAAGACACGCGCATCATGCCGTGCCTTCGACGCATCTCGACCTCCCTTTGCTAACAGAGGACGGTGTGTTCTAGTGGGCCGCCGAAAGATCAACATCGTATCCATCGAAGACGACCGCAGTCGCCAAGTGAGAAACGAGCATCCGTTTCGCGTAGTGATGTGCTGTGGCGAATCGCGCAGGTTACCTTCACAAAACGCAAGAATGGCTTGATGAAAAAGGCAATGGAGTTGTCGGTGCTGTGCAACTGCCGCATCGGCCTGATTCTTTTCGATGGAAATGGCAGACTCCATGATTTCACCACAGAAGACATGCGATCGTTGGTGTCTGACTATTTTGCCAAAGAACTCTATGAGACGAATACAAAAGAAGAGGTCAGAAATCATGCATAGATAGATGCATGTATGTCGATTTCTTGCTGACTGACGGCGTCTATGTTTTAGCTCTACCGCCGCTATAACGCAAAGGAGGCCGTTCAAGCCTCAGCGAACAAAGCTGAGCTGTATGTAAGAAGTCGCTGTCATGCCCTGTCCTGTCGATCAACTTCGTCGCCTGCTGTGTGATCAGGAGGACAGCAAAGTTGATGGTGTATCAGCTGATGCCGAGAGAACTGACGAGACAGTGGTTGACGTAGAAAGCAACAGCGACATCAATAACATGGATATCAGTCGCGCAAGCTCGACACACACAGGACAGAAAATAGAAACTAGACGCAGAGTGAGATCGAATACCCAGCCATCAAACCGAGGAAGTGTGACCTTATCGTTATCGACCTATCCATATGTATGAGATCGCGTTTGTGTCGTTTCAGGAACACGTACCCACGATACTCGTCGTGTCGCTGTTGCGCGTCCTTGCACCAGCTGGCCGTCGTTTGCCGCCCAGCCTTCATCCTTCGTTCAAGGATCTGCGTTCAGCGGCGGCTTGGATCAAGGAAAAGTGTATAACTGCAACAGAGTTTTCAAAGAGGAGCCTTACAGTGCGCCTCAACAAATTCTTCGTCTGGAAGACAATCCCGCGTTCCTGATGAGCATCCCTCGTCCCGAAAACGACGGACTGTACGGAATGCCCGTGCCCTCGCTTGGGCAAGACAATAGTGCTCAGAGATCAGAGCAGCGATTTGTCGGCAATGCTCCGCCGACGAGCTGCTCTCAGATCTGTGTTCTCAACCCTGACGGTGGAAAGATCGTGGACGTCTATGGAAACCTCAAGCATCTTCCCTTGGCCCCGACACTGATACCGTCTCCCGCCGGAAGAATGGCTTCAGGGCCGAATCCACAAGAAATGCCATCCATTCCTGGACCTACAACATTTTCGTTCTTTGACTGCTTAGCCGACGGCAGGAATGCCCATCTGGGTGGCCTTCAGCCGTTCTCTGTAGATAACAGCCTCGCGCAGAATGCATACAGTGACGCACCACAAGATGCCATGTGCTTGCAAAATCTGTTTAGGAATGGAACACCGCCGTCTTACAATTTTCCTTCCACCGCTAGACATAATTCTCAGTCATAACCAGTCGGTGACGTGGAATTCATGCTGGTCATAAATTTGCAGCTGTCGGACAGACAGCCATTTCCGTAGTGGACGAATGAGCACTTCTGAACGCGGATTCAATCCATGTGGGCAAATGTGCATGTCTGTTGATGTTTAAGGGATGTGTCCTGATGGACCGCTGTTTTTTCCTTTTCCAATACTCTAACAGCGCTGATATCTGTTCGAGTCATTGTCTGATCGTAGCGGAAAACAAAGATGAAGCACAGAGTTTTCCGCCGTCGAGAAGTGACCTACCTGTATGTAGCTGCCAATCATGACCTTTTCTCTGCTATCTTTCTGAACCGAACCATTCATTATGATTATATCTCTAAAAATCGAACATTTTTTTCGCTGGGACTTTTTACACGTAGCTTGCGACGCGTATGGACATCTCACATGGACAAAACGATCCCGTATTCAAACTGACAGTACTCTTTAAAGCATCTTTTTGTCTTTAATTGTTGGATCGTTCACATCAGACCACTTCTCTCTCGCTACCACTCATGAAGAAGAGACGAGAACGCCTTGACTCGATGAGGCGGCGGCGCCGTCATCCACATCCTTCTCTTTCGTTCCGCCCTCTGCTTCGCCCTCTCCCTGCACGAACGCACACATGTCTGCCGATCCCACATCGCCACACAGCGACTTTGATGCGTATCTTGTACTTCTTCTGAAAGGCCGATAGTGCAGCGCATTCTTTGTTATGCTGTTCGGCGAGTTTCTCTAACACCTGTCAGTCACATCATTGATGGCATGAAGTGACGGTGCTGTAAGTGGAGAGACAGTTTGAAGTCCTTGCTCCGTCTGCTTGACATCAGGGATGACCTCGCCGACCGTTCTTTCGACCAGGACATCGCCCACCAGTCGATAGCATCGCCGTGAGCTTTCCATGGGCTCCAGTGCTTTGAGCACGGCTTCGTATTCGGATAACTCAGAGCGCAGTTCGTTGATCTTAGTCCACAATGCCTCGACACCTTCATGCATCGATACATAACGCTGGACGATTTCGGTATGATTCTTAAACTCTTCTCCCTCGCCAGTCGCCATTCTAAACAAAGCAGGACGTCTGATGTGACAGGCCTTTACTGCCGCAGTGCCCATGGCGTTGTCTTCCGGAAGGACACTTTCTCTATGGACGCTCCTTTTGTGCATCATCTGGCTGCTGATTCTCTTGGCGCCCTATACTAAAGTGGAGGAGAGCTTCAACACGCAGGCCGTGCGCGATGTGCTGAAGCTTGGATGGAAATTCAATGGCTATGATCACAAAGAGTTCCCCGGCGTCGTCCCGCGCACCTTTCTCGGTATTCTGATCCCATAACCAACACCCAAGGCTTGTGCGATATATACAGGCGCGATGGTTGTGGCAATGCTCTCGATGCCCCTGTTCATGATGTGCACCAAATTGTTGGGAATGACAGACTTGATTGGACTCTACATTTCCCGTGGCATCTTGGCACGAAGTTTCCTGCGCTGGATGTGGCTGGCTGCTTATCTGAGGTGTATAGGGTTGGCTCTCTGTTGAGAGCTTTGACTATATGAAGCGTGCCATTACCGAGAAATATGGACGGGCAGTGGGACAGGTCTTTCTCTTGATATCGGCGCTGCAGTTTCACTTGCCGTTCTACGCATCACGTATGCTGCCCAATACGTTTGCCATGATCTTGACCAATGTGGCCATGGCTGCCTGGATCCAGAATCCGCGTCAGAAATACAGCCTCTATCTTCTCCTGTTCACTATGGTTCTGCCAATCGTCTGTCGACACTCGAACGAAGCGACTGTTTCATTTCAGATCTGTTTTCGATGTGATGTCCTGCTGCTGCTATTACCCTTTATCGCGCTTCTCCTACTCGAACGTCACATCACACTATTGGAATTAGTGTGGCATCTTTGTTTGGGTGCCTTGTTCAGTCTATCGATCACCATTTCGGTCGATTCGCTCTTCTGGGGACGCTGGGTCTGGCCAGAAGGAGAGGTCTTCTACTTCAATGCTATTCTACAAAAGTAGGGATGCCTTCTTCGTCATCATCGATCGTGTTGTCTCCCATAGGAGTGTGGAATGGGGCGAGATGCCATTTCATTGGTACTTCACGTCTGCCCTTCCCCGTTCCCTCCTCGTTGCCTATCCTCTCTCATGGATGGCACCCTTTGTCGAAAAGCGCATCCGGTCTGTCGCCCTCATTGCTCTCATCTACGTTGTGCTCTACTCGAAGCTCAATCATAAAGAAGTGCCCCACCACTTCGTGGCTTGTGTGTGTTTCATACAGTGCATTCAGGTCCGATTTCTGTTTCCCGTTTTGCCGCTATTCAATCTTTCGGCGTCGGCTGCTTTCGTCCGATGCTGGAGAAACAGAAGCAAGAGCATTGTCTGGAAAGGCATCCTTTTCGCCGGGATCTTTGGAAGCGTCATTTCTTATGCAGCAGCTATCCTGATGCTTCTGGCTTCGATGTATAACTACCCTGGAGGCCAGGCATTGCAGATCCTCCACACAAGACAGCATTACTCTCCTCGGATACAAACACCGATCTGCTACCCATCTGGAAAGGAGATCTCTGTGCACATTGGCACATTGCCTGCTATGACTGGCATCACGCGTTTTGCAGAACTCCACCCGTGCTGGACTTACTCCAAAGTCTCTTCCCACAGATCCGTACCTCTTCTTTATTTTTTTCCTCTCAGGACGAAGAGCTCACCATCGACGATCTCAGTCACTCGCGTTTTGATTTCCTCATCACAGAACACACCAACATCTCGGGGTCTCTCCTCTCTTCATCACTGCGTCATCATGTTCGTTCGTTCAGATATCGTCAAGTAGAGCAAGTGGATGGATTTGCGGGCATTAAAAGGGAGGGACTATGGATTTTGGGGTTCAAGCTGCAAGCGATGGTATATATTCTGCAGAAAGTTGATGATGTCGACGTCGGATGAGTTACAACAACGTCACTTTCTCCCGTTCCCCTTTTCCGACGCATCGCCTCGCTCGTTACTTTCGTTCTGTGCGTCTCCGTGCGATGGATCTCGAGTTTGTACGTGCGGGGCCCTTGATCAAGAACGGCGGTTTTACCGACGCTGAGCTCGAGGCCGAGGCACCCAATTGGACACGGGTGTCGGAATGGATCGTCGAATCCCTCGGCTTTGATAAGGAGTCGTTGACAGGGGAGGCTCAGAAACGCGTGTTCCACTACTACTTGCCCATTGCGATGTGGATTCAGCGTATGAAGGAGCAACATATGAAGCAGTCGCCTCTCGTTTTGGGCATCTCCGCTCCTCAGGGATGCGGAAAATCGACCATGGTGGCCTGTCTCTTCGATGTCTTCGGAAAAATGGGCATGAGAGTTGCCTGTGTCTCCATCGACGATTTCTATCTGACCCATGCCGATCAGAAGAGAGTGGCGGCCGAGAACGAAGACAATCCTTTGCTGCAGTGTCGAGGCAATGCACTGACCCACGATCTAGCCTTGGGCACAGAGACCCTCCAAAACCTCAAAGGTATGAATGATCACGACATTCAAACATCCAGCCAGACATAGACAGGCAGTCCACGCTGATGTCATGGGTTATGTGCAGATCTGGCGGAGGGGAGTACGGTTAAGATTCCGAGATATGACAAATCTGCGTTCGAGGGCAAAGGCGATCGAATGGAGTCTGAGCAATGGATGTCCGTGGAAGGCCCATTGGATCTGATCCTTTTCGAGGGCTGGATGCTTGGATTTCGTCCAACGTCGACCGAACACATTCAGTCGGTCGATCAACACCTTCTGCCGATCAACGCAGCATTGAAAGAATACGAGTCTGCCTGGGATGCCTTTGTCGATGCATGGTTGGTGATCAAAGTGGCCGATCCTTCCTGGGTTGGCAAATGGAGACTGCAGGCAGAACACGGAATGAAGAGGAGGGGCAAACCGGGAATGAGTGATGAAGCTATTCAAGCCTTTGTCAATTGCTACATGCCAGCATACAACGCATATTTGCCAGAGCTTTATGCTAAGGGACCCACAACTGTCCTTCCCAATAAGTGCCTTATCGTCGAAGTGGATGCGACCCGAATTCCTGTCGCTGAACAACCGGAGCCGGTCTCATAAAACATAACTCTTTTTGCAGACCGTATGTAACACACGCTTTTATTAAAAGGATTAAATGAATCAGCTTCGTGCCAAACAATGCTAGAATTTGAGTACGGGGCCGTCAACATCCAACCTTTATTCTCAATATCCAAGGGAGGAAGGAAGGAATCTAGAAAAGAGAATTCATATACGGTACACATGCTCTTGGACTCCATCTTCAAACTTCAGAGTCATCGTCATCACTAACAGATACAAAGATTGGCAATGCGATATACAAAACTGATAAATTGCGAACACTAAATAGCATCCTTCGCCCGCTTTGCACAAGAAAAGTGTCAGTTGTTGAAACAACCGACAATTGTTTATCCGCTCAATATATGCCCCCTGCTTCATTAGCCGGCCCAGTTGGGAGCCTGTGCTTGTTACGGTAGAATGATGTGATCGACTGGGCGGTTTTCTGTTTCCGTAGCGGCGAAGAGTTTTATGTCTCCTTGCATTCGACTCTTCAAAAACTGTTTCAACTCTGCCTTGGATTCGCTTCTACGGGATCTCTTGATCAAGTCATCCACTTGGCGAACGAAAACTGCGTTGTTCTTCTTGGACGCCGAAGCGTTTCGTTCAAGAGTCAGGGAACAACTCTTCGTCCTAGAGACACACAACAGGTATCCATCAGCAAGGATGGTACAGATTGATGTCGACGACTGGCCTTCTGGCAGTCACATGTCCTTTCTCTTTATTTGTTGCTCTCTGTCTGAGATCGCTTGTCGAGATGGCCATCGTCGTCTGCTCCTTCTCTCCAAAGGGCTGATAATCGATATGGGCATATCTCTTGCCCGGAATCAGACTGTCACACGTGCACTTCGAAAGAGCTTCCACAGGAACAGACGGATAACGGCAAAGAGGCGTGCCTCTGTGGGCCGGAATGCATCTCTCCTGTAGTTGCAGGCACGCTGCAAAGACAGTGTGAAGGGAACTGTGATGAAAGAAGAGGGGTTTTCGAACCATTAAGTTTTTGGACGATACTCAAGAAAGAAGGTCGTTCTCTCGGACACTGTGACCAGCATTCCGTGATCAGTATCGCCAGTGATGGCGAAACACAAGTCGGAATTGCCGGTCTTCTTCCGTCGGCGATCAATCGAGGGATGTCGCTGCGTCTGTGTCCACTGAACGGTGTTCGATGCACACACATGTGGTAAAGGAGACAGCCGAAGTCGTAAACATCGCTGGCGTAACACAAGAGTCCATCCCTGATGGTTTCCGGCGCTGTTCTGGTCACATGTTGACTTCTATTGAAGTGAACCGAAGCACTCCCACGAGACAAACGCAAACACGAGCCAAATCCCCCGACCTGAGAACAGCAAGACAAACGGACTGCCTCATGTTTAGCTGTCTACAGACTCTCCTCACCTTGCACTTAAATCCACGAGGATCTGTTGCATCGGACTGCAGAAAGATGTGTTCTGCACAAAGAGCACTGTGGATGATGCGCTTGGAGTGAACATGAGCCATTGCTTGTGCGATCTCCAGTGCGCAGGTTGTGATGTGTTCGTGCCTTTCCGGCACCGAAAGAAGACGATACTTGAGTGCATGATGTAAAGAGCCACGGTCGCAGTATTCCATAACGATAAGCGTCTCATAAGACATGTCGGTTTGCCCAGTTGGTGCTTGACTTGAATTCAAACGGATTTTGACGGGTGGTGTATTGCTGAGACTCATCATCACTTTGACAACATGAGGATGGTGCAGATGTTTCATATATTTCACTTCGGCCGGTTCACGACTGGCCTGACGGTAAGATCCAGCTCTATAAGATACTTTAACAGCAACAGGTCTATGATGAAGCGTGCCTTTGTACACAATACAATTCGGTTTGCCTTTGCTCAACGGGGTATCCAGGTCCAGCAGGAGCTCGCATTTGTTTTCTGAGCTTCTCTCTGCGGTATTCTTTATTTCTTTGTCCGATGTTTCTGAACCGACCGATGCATCCTCATGATCATCGCTTATAGAAGTGACTTGCTTCTTTGATTGTAAAAATATTCCATACATAATGCGGCATAGTGTTATTGAAAGTAGTATAAAAAGAAGAATCCCCGACAAAAAAGAATGTTGACAATCGGGGAGGAACGCGTAGAGAAACGTATATTGGGTTGTTAATGAGGAAGAATCATCGAAAGGCGAAAAAGCATCTGACAGGACGGCAGCATCTTTAAAACTAGACTCTCTGTCCCACAACGGATGACCGTCCTGCAGGTAAACGTCGCTGCCCTGAACAACAACCCGATGCACCGCAGTGTCGTGTACTTCAGCGACAAAAAAATACGCATAGTAAATCATCGTATGTCTTCCCACCACGACATCGGCGGTTTCGAATGACTGACCTGTCGTTGACAACGAGACAATTTCGGAAAACACACTCCATGCTGAGGACGTCATCCGCGTCGAATTCATGTGACTGGATCGACGGAGAATATCTAAGCGTTTCGTTCGAGCTGTCTGGAAGGAGGCATGCGCGATCGTATCGTCCCTGACACTCCCCGAGATGTCCAGGTGGATTATCACGGATGCCACGCAAAGGTATCGAACATA
This sequence comes from Putridiphycobacter sp., assembly GCA_965230195.1. Lineage (GTDB taxonomy): Bacteria > Bacteroidota > Bacteroidia > Flavobacteriales_D > Crocinitomicaceae > Putridiphycobacter. The sequence continues at coordinate 1,474,728 of OZ245997.1, read as the reverse complement.
AAGGTTTGAGAAATTCACCATCATCCACAGATAGCCGTATTGAGCGTCCTCTCCACAACCACCTCTTCGAGTGCTCTCACGTCTATTCTTGCAAACGCAGGCGGCCGGCAAAGACAAACTTTGCTTCAAAACCGCGCTTGTCTAGTTTTGAACGATTGAGCGAGCTCACGTAGAGGAGATAACAACCAACTCCGAATCGAGACACGAATGACAAAAACCCGGTACCCGACACCTCTCGCTGGCAAGTTTCCTCCAAACACCGCACAGATGCTGATCATTAACACCAACCGTCGTTGTGGGAAGAACGAATAGTACATTCTCAGTGGTCTCTTAGAATTGTTCGTATCCCGTTCGGTCGGCACCTGCTCGGCCCGTCGACTCGTAGTTTGTCATCCGTACGTTTCAGCTACCACTGTCCTGCGCCTTCTTTGTGTAATGCCCTCAGCGCCTTTGGTCGAAAACCGTCTCATGCATTTGTGGTTCTCCCTGGCTGTAGTTCGTTTATCCTGTGCCGCCACACATGATGGATGGTTTCCGTAACATGGGCGGAGAAGTCGACGTGGTCGATTCTGCCATTTCACGGGCACTTCGTCATGTGCGCAAAATGCACTCCTTTGATAGGCGCATAAAAATCGCACATCAGCACCAGAATCCCGATGTAGGAACCGACGTGCCCTCTTACATGCGTCAAACTTGCGCATCGCTGATAAAAAGAAGCTCGTCCAGGCCCAGAGACATCAACTGGAATGATTTAAAATCATCAAGGTCGAAAGAATCGAAGAAAGAAAAGAAAACCGACGATAAAAAACGGTCAGAGCACGATGATGGTAGGCCACCTCCACTCAAGACCCTCTCATGCTTATGTATGTGTGCATCTCATGTCCACTCTCAGAAATCATGCAACAGAGGAGACACAGCGAAAGTGACGCATTAGACAGAAAATCGACGCAACAAATGTCGCCTCGTAACGAACTGTCTATGGTGTTAGAATCTTCAGAGAACGATTCGACGCCGCGATCTCCAGATAGAACTCTCAGCGTAGAGGGCAGTGGAGAAGCAAAGAAGCTCAAGGATCGCGATGTTGACATGTCTTCTCCTGAAGATCCGTGTTGTGCCTATGCTCTTCAGAATGTTCAGTCGTCAGAAAGAGTGTCATCATGGAGAACCATGGACGACGGAAACAAGGGTCGCACTCGAGGTCCTTCCATTTGCAGTACCATGACGTTAGAAGACGCCCACAGCGAGATTGCACACGATGACAGTTTTTGCCAAGTGTACGAATCTGATGACGACGATCACAACAAATCCACCCCGACAGCCAAAAACATCTTTACCGCCTCTCTTTTCTACAGGACATGTACCTATCCGCAATCACCACTCGCGACACACTCTGCACAACTTGATTCGGACGACTCGGATAACACGGTCAGAGTCTTGCATGAGTCACAGTGGTCGGACGATGACAGCGAGGAAAGTGATGATGATGATTGTTGCAAGGGACTTAGGAAGGTGGAGAGTCACCGTCTCAACGATATCTTTGCCAGCTTCACTGAATCCGAGCTTGGCGATGATTTCAGTCAGATGCTTATGGCTGCTGAAAATGCTGAACCGCTTTCCGAACAAGAGGATAAACGCATGGCCTCTTTAACAAGCAGCACCGCACCGCAGATCGACACGCCGTTCAAAGCAAACTGCTACGACGAGCAAGCTGAAAACGAGAAACTAGAGATCTCAGCGCCCAATAAGTGTCACCTTTCTAAAATCGATTCCGGCAAGCTTGCCAAGGCAGACGGGTCCTTCCAAATTCGAGGTCCCGGCCTTCTCTGGATGCTGGGGGGTAACGTCATTGCTGGCGTTGTTGGAGCAGCCATTGCAGCGGCTGGGTACGTCTACTCACTCACTCCCTCCCTCACTGATGTACCCATCGATCTGTTGTTCTACAGGATTCCGTTGGCCACGTCGCAATCTGCTCCTCCAGTAATTGACGAAGAGGTTGCGTCATTGAACAGTGACGGTGCCCATGCAGACGACTGGTTCTTCCAGGCCTCTACCCGAGTCAGTATGGACACATGACAGAACCTAATTGCGCGCTGTTTGTATTAAATAAATGATAGGAAAGATCTCGACACATCGAATCCACCCCATTCAAGAACGAGTAGGTTCTTTCCTCGAACTCAGCTGCAAATACGTTTTTTATTCTTCCAGAGAATTTTATTAACCTCCCTCTCTCATTGAGCTTTTCTTTCCGGTCCAACCAATCCCGAGGATGTTGATGACAGGGGGGATTTTTCCTTGTGGGGCTTTGTCTTGGGTGCGTGAGCACAGAATTACACCCGCCGTTAATCAATGCTTTTTTGTCCGGGAATGTGACATGGATTTTTCATGCAGGCGGATATTCAACGTGGTAATGGCAACTGGGATTGTCTCAAAGCCGTTTCGTTCTAATGCTTCACAGTGAACCCGAAACCGAGAACTCCCAATCCTTTATTGCTAAAGTTTCGATGAAATGATCATGTACGATCCGCGTCTCGCCAACCGTCTACATATCTTTCTAGCTCGTACAACTCCATCAATTCCATAGCTCGACGACGTGTGCAGGTTTCGGAGGACAGCGTCACAGTGCACAACGAAAAGAAAGCCTCTCAGATTTTCAAGAATAAAAGCAAAAGAGTTACTGTCGAGAGACGTCCACAGAACAACATCGACGACACAGAGCGACGTAGACAGAGTGCTTTTGCATGAGGAGGTCGTGAATTGAGTGCGGCTTATTGGTGTAGAATGCATGCCGAAGAGAAGGCGCCGAGCCGAGCAGCACTACATAGATATGGGGTCAGTCTGTTCCGTTCGCAGTCTTCAACGCCGCGCAGTGCGTCGCCGAGGTCCTTCCAGCTCTATGAACTTCTCCATGCGCGTCGAATGCATTCCTTCACCCGTCGCATGAAGTCTTTCAATAAGGATCGCAATCCTGATCTCGCACTTCACCCGCCATCATACATGCGCCAAACGTGCTCTTCTCTGATTAAGAGGCACGGTTTGTGTGATCAAGATTCGAATCGGCGCACAAAAACTGGGAAATCACGTCGAACAACGTCGATCGGAGGAACGACATCCGTCCGCAGAAAGGGCACGAAAGAACAGCGCAGGGCGTACAGCAGTCTCGAACACACGCGGCGGGATTCTATGAGCTTTGCACCGAATGATACGCTGGGATTCTTGCTGGAAGAAATGCCGGAAGGGCTTTCTTGGGTTCAGGGATATGGCACAGATGTTGCTCTCAACGGCCAGTCGTCTGTGAATCGCAGCACACATGGAGAGCGGCCACGCAGACATTCCACCACGCAGCATTCCCATCGACGTATGCCTCGTCGCTCATGATGATCTGTGTCTGAGGTGCTGTTCTGTTGTAGGGCACGTTTCATTTGATGGTGCGCTCAATGATCTGAATCCAAAGACGACAAATGCAGTCAATGTTCGTTCCATCAAGACAAAACCGAGGGCATTGAACCGAAAGGCGGGATGCCCGTCGAGGCCGAGATCGGGGCAGGTGAAACAACAATCGGTGGATCTGCGATCGGACACGGCGAACAATAGCAGTTCTGGAAACTATGAAGATGTTGTTCCTGCAACGGAGCGCTTGATTGGCCGCACATCGAGGAGGCCGAGGCCACGCTCTGCTCTACCAGTGATCGAAAGAGGAGCAGCAAATGGTGGCCCAAACAAGCAAACAAGCAAAAGAGCATCCACGAAGAAGACTGCGATGCGCAGAATGTCGCAGCCTCAGAACAGCAGCGGTCGAGAATCAACTACAAAGCAGAGTTCCAGTCCAGTGCAGTCTTTTAGTCAGGAGCTGTCCATAAATCATGAGGCCCTTGCGCATGATGAGGAACCGTCTGAGCTGTCTAGCGAGATAGATCATAGAACTCAGGAACAAAATCGTGAGACCACTAAGGACGTCTGCAGTGTAGAATCCGATAAGGTGGCGGACGAGGAAAGAAAAAGTGCAGCAGAAGGCGAGGAAGTGGAAGGAGATGTCGTCCATGAGGAGATGACGGAGGAGGATCGAATAGAAGAAGAACCATCGGAAGAAGATTGGCGGCCCATGACGTACACAACGCGTCCGGCTGAAGAAATCTTTCCTGTCGCTCCGGTCGCTATCGACGTGGATCAATTCTCAAAGGAGATCCGGACTCAGGAGTCGCACGAAGGTTACTGCGATGCGCTGTCAAAGAGTCTCCAATCCTCCGAGGACTCAACGTCCGAATCCAACTCTGAATCCGCATCCGAATCCAATGAGCCCTGCGCTGAAACTGTATCTGACAACTCACAATCTGGATCTGAAACTGAACCGTCTGAGCGCGAGATGAGCAGAGAATTTGAACGGACGGCTCGTGTGCTTCCTGTTAAAAAGAGGAGAAGGCATTTCTTGAGGCTTCGTCGCAGAGAGAGGCTTTCTCCGGAAGAGGACACAAGTCAAAAACAAGATCCAAGACGTGCTCAGCTGACAAAAGAGACCAGGACGCGATCGCCGTTAGGTAAATCGCCCGTCTGTTCGTCGATGCCTCGTGATGTTGGGTCTGTTGTCCACAGTGTCGCGTTGGCAGTGTTGCCGCATTCCGTTCAAGGCTTGTTTCTGTGGAGCGGATGTGTCTCCTGGTCCGGCAACGGACGATGATGACGACAGTCCACACCAAGCTGTGTATTTTTCTGAGTAATCAATCCTAGCCCAACAAATAAACCCATAACGATATTCTGACGTCCCTAAGTATATATCTTTGTAGCTCATCGTGTAGTTCTATAATACTGTCATATACCGCTTCCTTTCAGATACGCAGGGAACGGGCATTTCTTTACAGAGAGATGATTGTTGCCGGGGGCTACTGTTTTGGAGAATTCATCATCAAGAAGCCGACGGAGATTATTGTTTGTCGAATGTGCTCTGCAACTCTGATGCCACAAACTATCAACTCGTTCTTTCCCAATCAATACCCAAACTTCCGTCTTGTGATTCCAATTTGCTGATGTGAGCACTCAAGAGAAGCATTCCCAATGAATAGTAGTACCCGTCTTGGAACCCATGAAATCAATTCTTGTGCACACATCGTTGACTCTCGGGTATTAAATGTGGCAAAATGTGTGAAATCAGAACTTTGTTAATGGCATGATACAGTTCGCTATACACCCTTTGGAATGTGTGTGGCCATTTTAAAAAGGGCAACGATCACCTCGCAGATAATACCCATAAGCATTCCTGCTCTCAGATGTCGTGAAAGTGCATTCTCAATCAAACAGAGCCCGGCAACGGGGCCAAGCAAAAAACCAAAAGCGAATCCCAACAACAAATCCGAAGTATCGCATTCTCGCACATTGACAACATTATCGAAGAGAGGCTGATTCTCCATGGCATCCAATTCTTCATCAGATGGACTGTTTCGCCGTTCTCCTGTGAAATCAAGATCATCGAGCTCCTGCCTTGTGCTCAGGTCTGACCTCTTTGGGCTTGAATCATGGCGAAGACGGTCTGCTGCGCCTGTAGGAAGCGAAGCACTTCTGGTGGGAATCTCCTGAGACTTGGATGTGTACGACCGGCGGTTGCGGCATCTACGTTTGCAAATCTCACACGTGTGATCGGTCATGTAACGATGATGTGACTGGAGGAAGAGGATGCGGTTCGTCGACGTGATGGCGGAGGTTTGGGAACGAGTAAGACAGTGTGACCATCCTCAACACCAACTGACTGTAGTAGACTCTCATCGTCGAGAAAACGACCCTAGGTATCCAAAAGTGTGACCACTGATCTTCAGTACGTATAGAGTGAGAACTTGGAAGAGGATGCGATAGGCATTGGCGTCGAGCGTCGCATCACGTTTATGTACATCCGCCTTCACTTCTCGAATCTGAGTGCCGGGAGTAACGTCCAACTGGAACAAACGGTCATCTTGCGTCTTCACCTTCAGTTTCATGATTGCAGTCGGACGATGGAACCTGGACGATAGTTGACATGTTATGATGCGACGTCGTACGCATGGATTAGGCGACCTGTCACATCATAACACTATTCAAACGCCGCCGCGCTTCGATTTCCAGACGACGGACGAAGCGCTCTCGAAAAGTCGACACCGTCACAACAGCAGTGAGCAACAATTGCGGCCTTGTTGAATTCTCCGAGTCACAGGACATCAAGATGAGTGCGATACATGGCAGGTAGTCTGCGGCTTCATGATCCGACCAAAGAAAATCAGATTTCGTGGTGTGCTTGCTCGTCAATTGTGCGACGCGCTTTGCAATCCATCAAAAACAGTCGAGTCGCTTGTCCTGCTTTTTTAAAGGATTATGAAGTCAACGCTATTGCCTTGTGGGAAATCTGAGTGGTCTCAGGGCGACAACGACGTCAAGGCATGCGTTGGATAGTATCCAACAGTTGTTTTCCGAATCACTCAAAGCTACGTGTTGTTGGTGGGGCGCCTCTTCCCGATCATTCCGTCGGATATGTTCGGGACTCTAAGTAATTAGAAGGCCTTAAGATCATCATATCATTCCGTACAATTGGCGCAGACCTGCAAAGGAAATTGCCAAATTTGAAAGGAGTGAGATGGACAAGTGTAAAAGCGATGAATGATGACGTGCAGTTATTCACTCGAATCTGCAAGGTCGATGTTTTGGTCTGGTATCACATTCAAAGTCAGAGTGGTACTCTTCTGAGAGCACTGGAACAACTGGTCTGACCAAATTGTCGAATGTCGTGCATCTCCGCAGTTCGAGACGACTCGACATCGACATCGATTTCTCAGCGAACATTTCTGGGAGTTCTCTTCATGGGCATAAGAAGCAATGCTTTGACTGCTTGGCATGCACTAAGCAAAGGAGGAGTTCAAGCACTTGGAAAACTCTAGGATCTCGTATTCTGCGCCATCCAACACGCAAATGGAGATCACGCTTTTCTGCCTTTACCTTTATTTGGTGTGACGACAAGACTGGAACAGCTGTAGGTGTCCTAGAAAAGACTTTATGACTCGGTGACAGTTTGAAAGCATCCGTCAAAAATCACCTCAGTTGATCGTTGGAAAGATGCGCATGCCAATCAGGTTTATTTGACTTTGAGACGACACATGCTAATGATTCTTTCTTTTGAGTTGATGACGTACTACTATAAGTATGGAGTAATGAAAGTCTTTAGAAAACTATTGTGACTAACCTCGAGGACGACGAATATGGGATTGACAGGCGTCGACACAAATGAATATACGCAAATGAAAAATGAGAGCACTCTCGTTAAACTGCAAGATTAATGAGTGTTTCTAGCATCGTAATACAACCACATTTTTCTTATCAGCCTGCTTATTCATAGCAATATCGACAGCGACAGGAGAACAAAGAGTTTCAGAATCCACCAAGACAGAGAGTATGACGGTAAAAGTATTCGAAAAAACAACTCAGGTGAGAAAACTGCGTCCGAATTCCTTGTTGATGCCAGCCCTCATGTCTTCATAGGAATCGTACCCTGTGATCGGCTTAAGGACAGACTGCCATTTGGCATCGAATTTGCCGATAAGTTCAGGAGAGAGGTACTTCTTGCTGATGTTCATTTGGCCTTCACGGATCTTCGACGGTGCATGAGAAGATTTACCCAGCACGCCGGCGTCAGCCTCCAGACCAATTACTGCATTTCTCGCCTTCTTGACCGTATGCGCATTGAACTGACTTTCATGCGCCTTCATGAATTCGAAAGACGCCTACGTAACATGAGAATTATGAAAAGGAAGTCGACAACGCTCGCCTGCCTGGTGCTCCACGAGATTTAAGAGCTGCTCGTTGCCCACACCGATGTTCAGGAAATCCGAGACGAGTCGGATACACGTTGTCAGATTCTCCTTCATGTCTTCATAGTGCAACCACAGAACATTCGCATCGTTGCGATGCGGATACCAACTGCCTGCTTGCACACACTCTTATTCCAAAAAACGGTTTAGAAGAGTGAGTGATACCTAAATGTCTGAGATAAGATAACCTCGCAGATCGCTCGTCTATGTTTACTGTATTCTTCAAGAAGATCCATTCTATAAACGTTTCCAGGCTTATCTCGGAGCTATTAAACAGCCAACCCTTTAAGAAATAGTACATTGATACAGCGGCATCTTTTGGATTCCTGTGCAAGCATATCTATCATCCATCCAGTCAGATCATACTGCAGAGTATCTTGCCTTGTCAGTACAATGTATTTTCCCTCTCCTTTCGGACACGCCTCGTAGAGAAAATGTGTCTTGTACATCCTCGGATGAAATTTCTGTTCGGATTCCAGTTCAGCCTCTTCAACATCGTGGGCAAATTCGAGAACTGGACACACCATCGCGATGTCTTCGAAGCTCATGTTTCCGTTGGAACGCAGCCCATGGATAATCTGACGGGGTGTATGTAGACGATAAGACGACAACGGTGGTTTTCAGCCTGTTTACCTGGGTTAGCCACGTCGAACCTGATTTTGACATTGCGGCCAGGATTACGTCGTCTGATCGAGGTTGAAAACTCATTCCTCGCTGCTCGGTTTCAATACTCGTTATCTTTGCAACACGTTCGACCAGACAGAGCACCACGGGCGGTATCTCCTCCATTGTTCAGTACAGAACGATACCTGTGGAGTTTCCCAGCGTTTAAAAGCCGACGACTTGTGATGATTAAATCGATGATTAGACTTGACATTTTACATCCAGCAGCTGTGACCAGATCCTTTTACTCGTTGTCTAAAACTTCTCTTCTTTCCAGAATTGCTTGCTGCATGCTCACACTTTTTTGCCAAGACACGACACAAAACCAGCAGAGAGGATCTTATTGCCTTTAAAGTCTTTATTCGAGTGGGAAATCGACTAAAGTCGGATCAACACAATATCAAAAAGAGGATTCTAAAACCTTCTTCTGTTCCCGTCTTCTGTTCATAAGAAGAACCAACAAAAGACATAAGCGTTTGATTATCGCAGGCAGAGGGAATGCAGATGACTGGATAGCTAACTTCAGGTGAGAAAACTGCGTCCGAGTTCCTTGTTGATGCCATCTCTCATGTCTTCATAGGAATCGTACCCTGTGATCGGTTTAAGGACGGACTGCCATTTGGCATCGAACCCAGCGAGAATTTCAGGAGAAAGGTATTTTTTGTGGACGTCCATTTTGCCTTCCCGGAACTTCAGTGTCGCATCTGAACATTTACCCACCACGCCTGCGTGCTTATTCAGGCCGAGTGCTGCATTCCTGCTCTCCTTGACAGCATGCGCATTGAACTGACTACCGTGAGTCTTCATGAAGTCGAAACCCGCCTACAAAACATGCTTTCTATAAAGGATATTTAATTTCTCAGTTACTTGGCGCTCCACGAGGTTTAAGAGCTCCTCGTTGCCCACACCGATGTTCAGGAAATCCGAGACGAGTCGAATACACTTCGTGAGATCTTCTTTGACATCTTCATAGTGCAACCACAGTACATTAGCATCGTTGCGATGCGGATACCAACTGGCTGCTTACACACAACATAACGTAACAAATCGCTCCTGAAGAGTAATACCCAAGTGTTCGAGCTGAGAAACGATGACAGACTGCTCCCCTACAGACTGCGTATCTTTCAAGACAATCCATTCCATAAACGTTCCTAGGCTCAACGCAGCGCCATCAAACAGCCAATTCTTAAAGTAATGATAAAGGGATATAGCGGCATCTTTCGGGTTCCTGTAGATAGATGTCATCCATCCAGTCCGATCATCATTGCAGATCATCTTGCCTTGTCATTACAATGTATTTTCCTTTGCCTTTCGGACACATCTCGTAGCGAAAATGTGTTTTGTACATCCTCGGATGGTATTTTTGTTCAGCATCCAATTCCATCGTCCCGATGTCATAAGCATGTTCCAGGACTGGATACACCTTCATGATATCTTCGAAGTTCATGTCTCCGTTGGAACGCAGCCCATGCATAATCTGACGAGGAAAGGATCACGCAAGGGCACTGACTGGCAGCGAACGGCTTGCCTACTTGCATTAGCCACGTCGAGCCCGATTTCGTCATGGCAGCTAAGATAATGTCGTCTGGGCGAGGTTGAAAATCCAAACCACGTCGCAAGCTTTCTGAACTGTATAACTTTAAGCCGCGGTCTAGAAAAAGCAGCATCTCGGTCGGCATCTCTTCCATTCTTCGTCGCAGAACGATGCCTGTGGCGTTTCCCAGCGTTCAAAACCTGAGGTATTTCGGTACACTTTGATCATGATGATTGAACTGGTGGTTTGACTTGTCAGTAGAAAGGTAAGCACGTATCTGTGTCTGTGATTGTTTTTGTTACCTGCTATACATGAGTCGTAATGCGACGTAAGCAACGTCAGGAAGTAGATACTCGGATCCGAATTCTTTCGAAGCCTTACATATCTTGCGAAATCGACTAAAGTCGGATCGACACAATATCAAGAAGAGGATGCTAAAACCTTCTTCTGTTCCCGTCTTCTGTTCATAGGAAAACCAATAAAAAACATGAACGTTTGATTGTCACAGGAGAGGGAATGCAAGTGCTGGAAAATCAACTCAGGTGAGAAAACAGCGTCCGAGTTCCTTGTTGATGCCAGCCCTCATGTCTTCATAGGAATCGTACCCTGTGATCGGTTTAAGGACGGACTGCCATTTGGCATCGAAGCTAGCGAGAATTTCAGGAGAGAGGTATTTCTTGCTGATGTTCATTTGGCCTTCACGGATCTTCGACGGTGCATCTGAAGATTTACCTAGCACGCCGGCGTCCGCCTCCAGACCAATTACTGCATTTCTCGCCTTCTTGACCGTATGCGCATTGAACTGACTTTCATGCGCCTTCATGAATTCGAAAGACGCCTACGTAACATGAGAATTATGAAAAGGAAGTCGACAACGCTCGCCTGCCTGGTGTTCCACAAGCTCTAAGAGCTCCTCGTTGCCCACACCGATGTTCAGGAAATCCGAAACGAGTCGGATACACTTTGTCAAATTCTCCTTCATGTCTTCATAGTGCAATTACAGAGTATTCGCATCGCAACTATGCGGATACCAACTCGCTGCTCACAGAAAATATGCTTCAACAAATCGATGTAGAAAACTGCTACCTAAGTGGTCTAGCACAGATAGCCTCGTAGATCGCTCGTCTATGTTTACTGCACTCTTCAAGAAGATCCATTCTATAAACGTTTCCAAGCTCAACTCGGCGCTATCAAACAGCCAACCCTTTAAGAAAGAGTACATTGATACAGCGGCATCCTTTAGATTCCTGCACAAGCATATCTATCATCCATCCAGTCAGATCATCTTGCCTTCTCAGTACAATATATTTTCCCTCTCCTTTCGGACACGCCTCGTAGAGAAAATGTGTCGTGTACATCCTCGGATGAAATCTCTGTTCGGATTCCAGTTCAGCCCCTTCAACATCGTGGGCAAATTCGATATCTGGACACATTAGCGTGATGTCTTCGAAGTTCATATCTCCATTTGAACGCAGCCCGTGCATGATCTGCCGGTGAATTTATGACGCAAGGGGACTGGCAACCAATTTTTTGCCTACTTGCATTAGCCACGTCGAACCCGATTTCGGCATCGCAGCCAAGATAACATCCTCCGGACGAGACAGAAAATTTTAACCTCGTTGCAGGCTTTCTGAGCTTATAATCTTCGTAAGATGTTCTAGGTAACGCAGCACCTTGGTAGGCATTCTTGCATTTTTTACACAAGACAACGCGTAAGGCGTTTTTCGCGATCAGCACCTGCGAACCACACTGTCGTTGCTGCGGCCGGTTATTGATGTCGGAAAATGACTTCTCGATGGGACTCTGCGAGAGCAGGTCGAGGGAGACAGAGAGAACAGAACGAGACACAATTATGAACAACTCTGTCCTTTTACGGACTGTTAAGCGCTATATGTCTCTCGGAATTCTTTCGATCTCAGAGTACAAGCAAGACACCGACAGACAGTGAAAGCGCGTTGTCGATCGGCTGGCGGAATGATGTTTTGCTGATCTGACAACAGAGGTGGTCGTGTCATGCGTTATCATCCATCATCTTGCCAGACGGCACATCGAATCGAGATCTCGGCTTCGTGCGCACCTGTTACATCGAATCACGTTTTTAGGGATATGCATTCGGCATTATCTTCGCTGCTTGTTTTAGGAAAGGAGACTTTTAACTGTGAACGCCATTTCCAGCACTTCCTCGACGCGTAAACGATAACGACTCAGTTCCAGTTGTTGTGCTTTAATCTGAAAGAGTATGTGCTGTTGCGTCTTCTCTAACTGTATGGCATGCGACATCTCGCGATCTCGGATCTCTTGCGCGTGTTTCTCTTCGCAGACAGCGAAACGATTCTGCAAGGACACAATTCTGTTCTCCAGGCGTCTGAAATCTTCTGCTTCCGGAATCTGAGCCGGTCGACGGCGCTCGGTTCTTAGAGTCGCTTCGAGACGGCGGATTATTTCCTGCTTTCTTTCCAGCTCCTAAAAGTAGGTCACGCCGCAAAGATGTATTCAAGAGGACCGTCAGATGAGTGGCTGGCTACCTGTTGAAGTGTCGTCGTGATCTGTTTCCAATGGTGACTTTGTTCGCGTTCGACAGCGTTGCTGGTGTCTTCTATTTCCTTCGTTTGTTGCGCCTTTAAATCGGCAACCTCAGCAACGGCATTCCGCCGCTCCTCTTCCGCTACTGTCCATCTACGGAAAGCGCTTCTTGTACGTCGCCGACCTTTTGAGAGCGCATCGAGGTGTCGGACTTGCGAATCGCGTCCTCGTATGCCGTTCTGAACGAGAAATCCATTCCCTGTTCGTTTGTGCAGACGACGTCGATATCTGTTTGGCAGCTTGTTGACGCTACATTCACAGTATCCCTCTAAACCGACATGCGAGATCGATTTAAATTGACAGTAACCGTTTCGGTCTCACTTTTTCTTCGTGGACCTCTTTGAGAAATGTACATTCGGTTGGCGCTTTGAGAGCAGCGATTTTGTCGGTCTGTTCGGCCACCAAGGCCTCTAATTTCCGGTTCTTTGCAATCTGTTGCTGAAGCAGGGACAGCGCCGAGCTCTTCGATGATGTGACATCTCGTGTGACATTTGATTTTCTACAAGTGTCGTCTTTCTAGAACAACCAGACCGCCGTTTTCTTTGCGCAGTTTCGTCCTTACCTGTCGGAGTTGGTTTTTCAGCGCCTTTATTTGTTTTGCATGTTTAAGTTTGAGGAGCCAAATGGCGTCACCTTTTTTCATTGCCTTTTCCCTGTGCTTTAGATCCGACCACGTCTGCTTCAGTTTCTCATGTCTCTGTCGCAGTGTCCTCAACTCCAGTTCATACGCACGATCGCGTTGCTTGAGCTCTTCTTTAAGCTCCAGAACCTACCGTGCACGTATTTAAGCTACAAACTACGTCTTCAAGAAATGAAGTCTCTTACCGTTTCTTCCAGTTTCTCACGGCACATCTGTTCTTCCGTCGATTGCTTAGATACCTGGACCAAGGCAGCCACAGAGTCTGGATGTCGAGCAGCAACAGCCTCTTTCAACGATTCGATCTCCTCTTCGAGCTGCACATTTCGTCTCGCCAGACGACCGTTTGCGTTCTCTAGTCATACACGCACAGTGCATACTGTCGTCGGCGCATACGGCTGTTACTTTGTGCCGTCTTCAGCTTTTGTCTCAACTGCAGAATCGTCGATGCCTGCTCTTTCGTCCGTCGACTGTGCGTATCGAGAAGCTCCTGATTTTCGGTGTACCAACGAACCTTCTCTCGATACGTCTCGATCTCCTCTTCGTGCCGTCTCTTCATCGCCTCCATGTCTTTGCGCATCTCCTCCAAAGCGGATTCCTCTCTCTGCGAGAGTAAACATGTTTGATAACGACGTCGGCGATGACAGTCGCCCACTTGGATATCTGGAAGATCCACTCCTGCCAGCTTAGCCTCGAGATCCGTCTTCTGCCTACGTAGAGTGTCAATGCGCTCACGGAGTTCTCCTTCGCGGATGGCAACCGCACGTCGATACTAAACGCAGCAAATGCATATGAGAGAGATGGCATCAGCGAAGTGTATTCGAGGAACATCTTGGTGCTTCTTTTCGATGTCCATCACGGTCTGCGTTTTTCTGTCGGCCTCTTGGTCTCGCACCCGCGCTTCGTCTCTTGCTTGTACGAGCTGTCTCGCGCACCGCAGTTGTTCTCGTTCGAGTTGATCTGTCAGGTGTTGGACTTCGTTCTCCAGCAGCTGAAGAGAAATCCTTGTCGCAGCGCCTTGGACAGGCACGCACTTTGATCTTCCGTACGGCCTCCTCGTTTTCTGCTTGATACGCACGTATCAACACTTCCTGTTCTGCGATTTGCCGTCTGGAGACTTCCAACGGGAACACCGTAAGACTGTCGACTTCCGTATCGTGTCCACTTGCCGGCGGCAAGTCAATGTTCTGTGTTTGCGTCGTTTCGCCTACATCAAAAACAGATTTCTTCCTTTCCTTCTTTCGGAGTGGTTCAACGCACGACATCCAGAGCTGCTGCAAACATCGGAGGAGGATTCTCCATCGTTGGGCAGAGGACACGCCGCCACGACGTTTCGAAGTGTCGCGATGTCGACCTCTCTGTTTTCAGCATCTGCTGTCTTCGGTCGATCAGGCAGCGACTCTCGTGATCTGGGCGTCGATGGTGCGCTGTACACGACTCTCGACCGCATGGCGTTGACAGGGACACACGCGCTTACGACTACCGTCTGCGACGTTGACATTGACGTGACATCCGGTTACGGCATCTTTTTCACCGACGTCGAATGCTTCATTCCGCAGTGCTGCCACAAGGCCGATCGCATTTTACACAACACGTCTCTGATACATGATGTCTGCATTACGTCTGAAGGCATTGCGTCTGCAACGACCCGCTGCCTTTCCGAAGAGGTCTCCGACGGTCGCCCTGCACTGCCGAAGACAGCAACGCTTCCAACGGCGACCTCATGAATCCAGAGCCCGTCCTTCGCTTTTACCTTGTTCTGCAAGTCTCGACCTTTCATCCCTCGCCGCTCTCATCGAAGACGTGCTGAGCGACGACTCCCCGTGGCTCAACGAAGGTCGTTGTCACGACGACTCATGACGTCGCTGTACTCTCGCCTTGCTTAGATCTCGAAACGCTGACACATGAAGATCTCTCATCGAATCCTGAATTCGAGAGATTTAAGGAACTGTCTGAAGATGGAAATCTCATTCCCCTTTTTCGACGCGTTTTCTCGGATCATCTCACGCCGATCTTGGCCTATAGGTAATGACCCCCAATGGCTGGCGGTTGTCCCAAGAGGCTCTTTGCCTTGCAGATGCCTTGTGAAACAGGATGACCGTGAGTCTCCGAGTTTTTTGTTCGAGTCTGTTGTAAATGGCAGTTCAAACGGACGCTTTTCTTTCGTCGGTGCCCGTCCCGCATTGGAAGTGACCGCCATGGGCAACCAAGTGGTCGTGTTGGATCACGAACACGGAACCCGGACGGTTACAAAGGAAGAGGACCCCATTGAAGTATACCGACCGATCTCTCATAACTGATCTCACACAAATCACACAATACTTTAGGTTCCGATCCGGATCAGTCGACAATGGCGACCTGTCCCAGTCGACAGCCTCCCTGACGTTTTCTCTGGAGGTTGGGTTGGATATGCAGGATACGATACGGTTCGGTATGTCTACCCTGAGAAACTCTCGTTCGATGGGGCGCCGGAAGACGACAGAGAATTGCCAGATATGCATTTGGCGTTGTACAATGATGTCATGATCTTTGATAACGTGGGCAAAGTGGGATACATGGTGTGCTGGACACATACCAATGATTTCCAGTCCATCGAAGAGGCCTACCTTCACGGAGTAGGTCGACTGAAGGGTCTCTGCAAGCTCATCGCCAAGGTCAATGCTCCACGACTGATCCACGGATACATCGATCTCAAGCTGGCGAGCCATCCCACGCACAGAGCGGTGTCCAACATGACCAAAGAGGGATTCGTAAATGTACAAAGCGTCGAATTTGGATAACGTGCATGTGACGGCGACGGTCGTTGTCTAGGCGATTGATGAGATCAAAGAGCATATTCAAGAGGGTGACATCTTTCAGTTGGTGTACAGTCAGAGATTTGAACGACGGACTTTTGCGGATCCGTTCGAAGTGTACAGAGCATTGCGTGTGGTGAATCCCTCGCCCTATATGATCTATCTGCAAACGCGAGGTTCCATCCTCGTCGCTTCAAGTCCCGAAATTCTCTGCCGGTCTCTTCCAAACATGCTCCTGTCTTGTCATGCCGAGCAGCGTTTTGTGTAGAGTGGATAACAATCGCGTCGTCACAAACAGGCCGTTGGCTGGGACGCGTCCCCGAGGCTCCACGGCCGATCAGGACCGACAGTATCAAGAAGATCTCTTATCGGACGAAAAGGAGAAATCTGAACATATCATGTTGGTGGATCTCGGTCGAAACGACGTTGGCAAAGTGTGTGAGGCGGGAACGGTCCAGGTTGAGAAGCTCATGTCCATCGAGCGTTACAGCCATGTGATGCACATCAGCTCCACCGTCACAGGAAAACTGAAATCCGAACTGGACTGCTGGGATGCGTTGCGTGCTGCTCTGCCGGCCGGTACGATCAGCGGCGCCCCAAAAGTCCGTGCGATGCAGATCATCGACGAACTGGAGACGAACAAACGTGGCCCCTATGGAGGAGGCATCGGCCACATTTCTTTCACAGGCGCCGTTGATATGGCCCTTGCCCTGCGCACAATGATCGTACCCTCTGCCCCTTCCGACGTCCTGTACAAGTACAAAGGCGCACAGACTCGGCGCGAATGGGTCTTCCACATTCAATCGGGAGCAGGGATCGTTGCAGATTCGGATCCGGAGAAAGAATACGAAGAGACATTGAACAAGGCGGCAGGTCTCGGCCGTGCCATTGATTTGGCAGAAAGGGCATTTTTGAATTCGGATGATTGAAAGAGACATCGTCGGTGTTGTTAGTGATGTAACAGTATGCCCAAACGGCCTCATCAAGATTTTGAACGAATGCAGGGTTTAACGGTAAGACCAGTCAGTCTACGATGATGAACGTCCCGGCGACGAATCTCTTTTTCTTGTCATATGTCGCTTCTCTTCTACAGGCGAGATCTTTTGGATCATCGATGAGACATCTATTGGTGAAGACATGCGTTCAGCAATATTGTTGTGCTGTCTATTTTCTGCATCGGATGACGATGGTGATGACGGTTGGATTAACGTTTCGGCATCGGCATCGACCATGCTCATTGTCTGGAGCTCCTCTTCTGGCAGAAGCGCCGATGGGTGATCCACTTGACCCACGGCATCTCTAGAGTACTCCACAATCAGCTTCTTCTCGGCCACTTCCCCTCCATTGCGCTGCACGCAGTCCACGAGGTCCAGAAAGAACTGGTGCCTTAACGACATGAAGGCATCTCTATTGGTTGCCTCTAGATAAAATGAAATGTAGATGCTTATATATTCTCGATTGATCTCATCGAGAAAAGCTCTCTTATGCAGTTTCTGCAGCACTCTCGCATCTTGTCGAATGATGCGACGCATATCAGAAACAATGGCCTCCACTTTATCCAGATCTTTCAGACGCACATGAATGAACTCAAAAAAACGCCATTCACGTCCCTTGCGTGTGACATTGAGCACGACGGTGCGCGAAAAGAGTGAGTTGGGAATGACGTAGACTTCTCTTTCGAAATCGCGCACCACGGTGCGATACCAACCGACATCTTGGACGATGCCCTCGACTCTCTTCTCTTCCAAGGAGAAGAGCACGACCTCGTCGCCGACATCGAATGCGCGCGATCCCATAATGAGCAATCCGCTGAAGAGATTCTCAAAAATCTCACGGCCGGCCAAACCGATGGCCAGACCTCCCACTCCTCCAATAGCCAGCACGGAGTTGACATCGAGTCCCAGCGACTGGAGTCCCATAATGGAGGCCACGATGAAGATCCCCACCGTCAGTAGTTTGTCAATCGCATCAATGCGATGCTGCTCTGTCGTCTTACCTTCCAATTCCATTCTCCATTTGGCTTCTCTGAAAATACGTCCCTTCATGTTATGCACCACTCGAGCTGTCGCCATCACGAAGGTGAGCGACACGATCGATCGCACCACCACGGCGATGACGCTGCGAGGCATGGACAGCAACGGAGGCAGAAGACTCTCTGACAGTGCTGCCAATGCAGCCACCACCAGCAGCAGCTCCAATGGACTGTACATCTCCCGTAACAGGTAGCACTCGATAGAGCTCTCCCACGATGTTCGTATCCCAAGAAATTCACGGATCGCACGGATCAACGGAGTCAGTCCCGAACGGACAAAGATCATGGAGCCGATAATGGCCAGCACTTGACGGGCGAGATCGGACCGTATGAACTTGCGCAAGACTTTGATGACAGAGAATTTGAATCCCATGTTCGTCACGAGAAAGACGGTCATGACGGAGAAGACGATTCCCATGAACAGCGTCGTGGATACCAGGGCGACGAATTGGCGCGTGCTCTCGAGAGAGGTAGAAGGACGAGATGGCACGGCATTGGCATCTGGACCAACAGGGTCGCCGCCCGTCCTGCTGCTTTCGACTTCAACGTCGTTTTCTTCACCCGCTGCAGCGAAGCGCCGCCATACAGGGCGTTGCGTCTCGCCTGAGTATCGTCTTTCGTTTCGCTTGAGTCCCGGTTTCGTCAGCGAAGTCACGGCGCTTCGGCAGAAGGGACGGCGGCGATGGGGAGAAGGGGAGAGGAATAGAATCGAACGTCGCAGAGGCTGCTGGTGCGAATAGATATCTCCCTGACGTGTACACGTGACTCGCAGCACAATGCTGTTCATTCCGCTCGGCGCAGCGTCTTTGCCTTCTGCCATACGCGATCGCGATGGACATGACGTCCGACGACGACATTCCGCACACAGCGACAACAACAGCCAAAGGAGTGACGATTCGCGAAAAGCGATGTCCTTATTCTCGTCTACTATGCCGAGCGAAGATTCTACCATTGAAATCGATCTCTCTTGAAAAAATGGAAGAGATAGAACAGAGATGGATTCGAGCCATCCGTCTAGAAACATCGAGACCCGAAAGTCGAGTTCCACGTCCAGGAACATCTCATGATCGAGGCAACTGAACAATGGCCTTATCTAAACGCCTTGCCTCATTACAATCGAAATGTACGTCTCTTGTAATCTCGTCGGGCAAGCGTTGATGGAATCGTACGCAAAAAGAGTAAAGAGTAGGCGCAACACGTTTCACAGGGTTTCACTTGTGCGTGTGTTCGTGATGTGACGTCACTTGAGTCAGCACTCACCTCTGCCATTGCTCAAGTGTTGCAGAACAACGGCGGCAATAGACAAACCACGACAGACAACAACACTAAATGAAATGTTCACCAAAAATCACTGGGTCGGAGAGTGCATGCACCATCCAATGAAATCGCCTGAGTTCAGGATAGTGTACAGCCTCGGGAACGAAGAACCCTCTCCTAATGCTTATTGGAAAATACGATCGATCAGCACTGTCAAAGGTCAGTTTGCAGATTGATAATGCCCATAGAGAATGGCCATGGCCTCTAGTCGTGGGCAACTGCATGCAGTCAGATCAACAGAAGAGAAACAGCAAGAATCGAGAAACGCAGACAGCCATAGAGAAGTAAGAGAGAAGACACACAGACAGATCTAGTCCACTGTCGGTCGGTCGTACGGTCTGTCATATACGGTTGTTTAGGCGTACCAATTCCAAAAAGATGTAACTGGTATGCTGCCATGTCATCCATAATCTCAAGCAAAAACAACGTTCTTTGAGATATGGAGTTAAAAGGACTGCAAAAAGAGAAGAGGAAATAAGCTAACACCATCCTGCATTCCATCCAGTCAATAACTGCTGCTTCCTGCGCAATCACACAGATGCACGTGAAGCTGTCAGCACGGTGTCCCAAGATTTCTACCTTTCCCTAATAGCCGCCTGGTTCCCATGGATGTGCACAGGTACAGACCGTCCAAATGGTTCAGTGGTCTCCACGGAAGGAGCGGCAGGTTTTTGAATGGCAATGTCCATAGACTGACGCGGTTGCCATTTGCTCAGAAGACTGTGCATTCTCCTCCAGGGAGGCAGCGGCGTCTCTGTGCTCTTGAAGCTATTCGCCATTTCCTCGCACAAAAGCTAAAGCAACACACACGGTCACACTTTTCTTCCTCTCGGCAGACGCACTTCGACAATCGGTGCAATATGGTCTTCATGAATGACCAAGGGAGAAGGTATCGATTCTAGTATGTGGCGATAAGATGGTGTGGGATGGAGGATATCAAACTGATCCCGAAACTTTGGATCCACGATGAACACGTCTGAAGTTCCAGATGGAGAGCAGCGCACGAAACGATGATTCAGATTTCGCATGCTCTCTGCTCCCGTGCCCCCTCCAACAGAGCGTCGAATATTGACGGTATATCCCAGAGATTTCAAATCGGCGGCTAATGAAGAGGCATCATAATCGCAGACGTTGAACGGTAGTCCTACACGGCGATTGCTGTGTTTCAGAGCCAGAAACTGGACGTCGTTTTGCACCTAGACAACACCGTTCGCTCCAGGTCATTGAACATGCAGGACAGAGAGACGACCTGTTTCTCAGTTGGCGACTGAGGGGTGAGCAATGCCTCCAGGCGTTGAAGAACGACAGATTTCTCTTCCGTGACGTACAAGTCTTCCTCCCCTTCGCCGAGCTACACACAGCATGGGTGTCTCGGAAATATCGACCCGTCTCGGCGGTGCGACCTCGAGCTCAAAGAGTGCGCTCGAAATACGAGGTATGGCATGTTGTTCTCTGAGGGCAGAGACAGGAGGTCGACTCGCGACGTGAAAACTCCGTTCCTTGGTCAAGTCGGTTAGACAAGAACCCGGTCCGCGACACCCGAACCCGGAACCCGGCTTCGACTCATAGATAGCGAGTTTCCGTACACCAGCAGCCATGTAAGCGCAAAGCGTATGTGAATAACGAATGTCTTAAATCTTGCCTCGAATATGATACGTTCTTGCCAGTGCGCTGACAATATGATGACGCGGCTTGCTGACCATGGCACGAGATGAGACACCGAACAGGGTTTATTCAACAAACTCGACGCCTGGCAGTGTAGCATCGTTTAAACAGCTTTGCTGTGGCTGCTGTAGTTCAGACTGGATATTATGTCGACACCTTTTGCGAGACCATCGCCGTTTGAGAATCGAGAATCGATGGAGACGGTGTGGAAAAAAACGACAGCGATAGACAAAGAAGTCTTGGAGAGTGAGATGACGACCGTTGACACGGGTCACCCTTTACCCCACACGTGTGCTGTAGACGTACTGAAAAAGGAAGAAAGACGCATGCCCCTTCCACCAGGAGCTGACCCCAATGCCGACTGGATATGTATGCCAACGAGTTTCGGCTCTTCTGGTGAAGACCTCTTCAAACCCTTCTGGTATCGTTATGACCCCGACAACCAAAGCAAACAGGAAAACTGACCCGTCTGAGCAGCCATGATGCTTTCTTGACCCGTTGTCTCTTGATCATCTCTGATTATGCCACCACGGCAGTTTGATCTATTTGTTCTTTCCCTCAGGACACCTTTGCGGGATTTTAGCGTGGGGACCTTCTCATTTCATTCGCAGTATCTATGGTTCTTTTTTCGTTTGTCCAATGGTTTATCATTAGCATGAAGAATACAAGCCTTCTTTGAACTTGAGGCAACATCCGCGATCGATGTTCCCTATTGAACGGAGAACTCGAGGAATAAATGACGGGTCTATCAACTGTATAGTAACTTTGTTGAGAGCCGGCAATAAAGATGCAAACCAAAACGAACTAACAACTGAACATGGCAGTCAGTACCCATGATGGACGAATACTTTGGTTTTGCAGTTAGAATGCGTGGAGCTGAGCTTCGTTTAAATCGACAGCAACTGAGCCTCTTTGTCGAGACGCACTCGTTTTGGCAACAGGTCGTCTCTAGACACCTGCCTCGTAGCGACGCGATCGTTCAGCTTTTTTCGTAGAAACCGCCCGCGGTTCGTTTCTGCATCGAATGAATCCATTTATCCATGTGGTCTCGCCTCGCGCAGGTTTGCCGGAACCTCGGCTGTCAAAACGTACAGCCCTGACTGCATCAAGCTTGGCACGAACACGACACGCATCTCGCTTTCCCGTAGAACGCGACACGGTGGACAGCACTGTCGTCGACGGACGTTCTCAAACACAGGTGGTCTCCGCATCATGGCCCATCATCCCCACGCATTAACTGAAACGCGACGGCACAGATTTGCGCTGCACTGTTTTGAATTGAGAGCCTCTTGGACGACTTTTCGCAACGGCATGAGTTCCTGATGCTTTGCACTGTGAAGTTCATGCATTCTTTTGTATCACAGGGCTCAAGTATTGGAAGCCTGTAACAAACGGCCAGCGTTTTCGCGTGACGATTGATCGAAGAGACATTTACCAACATGGGCCGTTCAAGCCGTTGACGAAAGGACTGAGAAAGAGGGGAGGCCGAAACAGCACCGGTCGCATCACCTGTTGGCATCGAGGCGGTGGCTGCAAGCGTCTCTATCGCTTTGTGGACTTCAAAAGAGAAAAGGAGGCGATGAAAGGCGAAGTGCAACGCATCGAGTACGATCCCAACCGAACAGGCTATATCGCACTCGTGAAGTATAATCGAGGCAAGTATTCAGAGAGCAATGCTCCAAATCCGCGAGGGCGGTCGTAGGGCCAGACAATGGCGACATGTTCTCTTACGTCCTCGCACCACAAGACATGAAACCGGGTGATACAATCTCATCCGGCACCGATGCGCCGTTGAAACCGGGAAATACGTTGAGACTGCGCAACATTCCCACGGGGATGAAGATCCACAACGTAGAGTTGGTTCCAGGGAAAGGTGGTCAGATGTGTCGATCTGCCGGATGCTCGAGCACCCTCGTGCAGAAAGGCGATGATAACTATGCCGTTCTCCGTTTGCCCTCAGGCAATGCATCGAGTCATCGGTCGATGCTGTGGGTGATGCTGACTGGGGGTGGATGTTTAGGTGAACAGCGAAAAGTCAGTCTGCATTGCCGAGCAACGATTGGTGTGATGTCCAATCCACAAAACAAGAACCGAGTGATTGGCAAGGCAGGGTACAAACGTCTGATGGGATTTCGGCCAACCGTTCGCGGTGTTGCTATGAATCCTGTGGACCATCCGCATGGAGGCGGCGAAGGAAAGAAGTCTGGAGGTCGCCGTTCCTCCGTCTCTCCTTGGGGTATTCCATGCAAAGGCCATCGAACGCGCAAGAGAGGCAAACGTACGGATAAATATATCGTCGTCAGTCGTCACCAAGCAAAACGAAGGAAGGGTCGTCGTTGATAGCGACGGATAACTAATTCGGATGAAAGAACCTATAGCTGGATTGTATGGACAATTTCCCTAGAACATGAGGATGAACTGTCTAGACGCGCGTGCCGGTTAGTCGGAGGGTTGCATGTGTTCATGAACGGCACTGCGAAGATCCCTTAGATCCGACGAACCGACCATCGCAAACTCCTTACAAATTCAAAAATCCCTGTCTAAGCAACGTTTTACACCGTCTTTTGCGCTTGCTGAGCTTTGAAGTCTCTCAACGGTAGTCTGCAAGCGAACAAGTGGTGCTTTATAGCGCCTTGACCGCGGTTTTAGAGCGTTCATATCAACGGTGCACGCGTCTCGTCCGCGGCACTATATATCCGTTGACAGCCTTTGTTCGCTGTATTTCTTTACCAAATACTCTGTCTTCGCGGCAAGAAAGTTTCCGCGTTCGTGTACACCATGAAGACCACCACTGTGATGTTAACGCTGTTTGCATGCTGTCTGCTGCTGGTACGTTGCTTGCTGAAACGACTGCCTAGCATCGAACATCGTCTTGTCGCTTAGCTCGGCGAAGCAAGTGGTAGAAGTACGTTACAAAAAGACAAGGCTCGTGAATCCAAGCAAAGTAAAAAATTTCTCCGTAAGCGGGAAAAGATCGTGATGCGTATGTTTGTTCGCAGAGACCAAGAAAGGATGCAAGAGCGGATTCTACCAGGACTATAACAAAGACTGTGTTAAATGCGACCCTTACTGCGCTCCAAAGGCGTGCGTCGACCTTTCAGGCTGCGCCGAGTGCGTCGAGGGTTACTTTTTGTCGCTGCCTTCGACTAAGCGCGAACCCGCCATCTGCAAGCTCTGCAAGGATAGCATTCGAGGATGCGCTCAATGCGTCAGCGCCGCCAAGAACGGCGAAGAGGAATGCAAACTTTGCGAGCTCGGCTATGTCCTCATCGATGGCTACTGTGTCGACACGGACATTCTATCTCCGGTGCTTGGCTCTATTGGAGCATTAGAAGTGGAGGAAGGATTTGAACGCGAATTCGACCTTGAATTCACCGTGGACTACGACACTGAAGAAGGGTATGACTATATCGTCGAGAAACGTAAAGGTAAGCCGAACTGTGTGGTACGAACATAATGAAAGACGGTTACGGATTTAGGGGGCAAGAAGACAACGAAGAAAACGACGAAGACGGTTATCACTTCCGAAGAAGAGGAAGGATTCGGAGAGATTGAAGGTGAAGGGTTTAGTAAAAAGACGACAAAGGTTACTAAGAAAACGGAGAAAGGCGGAGGGAAGTTCGACATAGAATTCGAAGAAGGGTTCGAAGAGGAGGGCTTTGAAGAAGGCTTTGAAGAAGAAGGCGAAGAAGGCTTCATTTCCGGCGAGGGCGTCGTCACGACCTTTGAAGAAGGCGAAGAAGGCATCATCTCGGGCGAAGGCGGAGAAGGCATCATTTCCGGCGAAGGCGGAGTCACGACCACTGAAGAAGGCGTCGTCACGACCACTGCCGAAGGCGAAGAAGGCTTCATCTCGGGCGAAGGCGGAGAAGGCATCATTTCCGGTGAAGGCGGAGTCACGACCACTGAAGAAGGCGTCGTCACGACCACTGCCGAAGGCGAAGAAGGCTTCATCTCGGGCGAAGGCGGAGAAGGCATCATTTCCGGTGAAGGCGGAGTCACGACCACTGCCGAAGGCGAAGAAGGCGTTATTTCCGGTGAATCCGGAGAAGGCGTTATTTCCGGTGAAGGCGGAGTCACGACCACTGCCGAAGGCGAAGAAGGCGTTATTTCCGGTGAATCCGGAGAAGGCGTTATTTCCGGTGAAGGCGGAGTCACGACCACTGCCGAAGGCGAAGAAGGCGTTATTTCCGGTGAATCCGGAGAAGGCGTTATTTCCGGTGAAGGCGGAGTCACGACCACTGAAGAAGGCATCGTCACGACCACTGCCGAAGGCGAAGAAGGCGTTATTTCCGGCGAAGCCGGAGTCACGACCACTGAAGAAGGCGTCGTCACGACTACTGCCGAAGCCGGAGAGGGCGTCGTCACGACAGCAGTGGGTGACGAGACAGTGAAAAGAGATGCTGTAGTCACGGTAAGCAAGGGAGATGCAGTCGTTACCGCCATCGAAGGAAAATCTGCCGAAGAAGGCGAGGTCACCGTAAGCGAAGGAGCCGTTGTCACAGTAAGCGAAGGAGGTGAAGTTACCGTAAGCGAAGGAGGTGAAGTTACCGAAGTTATCAGCGAAGGTGGAGCCATTGTCTCTGTTAGCACTGGAGGTGCGGCCACCGTAAGCGAAGGAGCCGCAGGAGAAGCCGTTACGGTGAAAGAAGGAGCAGCTGTCACAGTGACCGAGGGCGGTGGTTTCACCGTGAGTGGCGGAGTCACCGAAGTCGTTAGCGGAGAAGCTGTGACAGAGTCCGTTGTCACCGACGCCGTCGTCACCGTCAGCGAAGGAGAGGCAATCGTCACAGCAGCTCAAGAGGGAGCCGCTCAGGAAGAGGCAGTCACTGTATCTAAGGGTGGCGCCGTGACCGTGGGCAAAGGCGGTGCCGTGACCGTGACAGAAGGAGACCAGGTCACCGAGGTGATTCGCAAGGGCGGAGCAGTCGTCACCGTCTCCAAGGGAGGTGCTGTCACCGTCGCCGAGGAAGGAGTGACCGACCAAGAGGTCGTCAAGGTCACCGAAGGTGGCGAAGTCACCGTCGGCGAGGACAGAGCTGTCACCGTCACTGGAGGCGTCACCGAAGTTGCGCCGACTCCTGGTGCTGTTGGCGGCGTGTCCGTCAGCAAGCAACCTGCCGCAGTGTCCGTCGGCGCCGCAGAGTCCGTGGTCGCCGTCAGCGAAGGAAAGGCAGTTGTCACTCCAGTCCAAGGAGAAGCCGCTCAGGAAGAAGCCGTCACCGTCGCCAAGGGCGGTGCCGTCATCGTCGGCGATGGCGGTGCTGTTACCGTGACAGAAGGAGACCAGGTCACCGAAGTGATTCGCAAGGGCGGGGCAGTCGTCACCGTCGAAGACGGAGGCGTTGCAACAGTGACCGAAGGAGCCGCAGGAGAAGCCGTTACGGTGAAAGAAGGAGCAGCTGTCACAGTGACCGAGGGCGGTGGTTTCACCGTGAGTGGCGGAGTC
This sequence comes from Putridiphycobacter sp., assembly GCA_965230195.1. Taxonomy (GTDB): domain Bacteria; phylum Bacteroidota; class Bacteroidia; order Flavobacteriales_D; family Crocinitomicaceae; genus Putridiphycobacter. Next base: position 1,448,236 of record OZ245997.1, on the reverse strand, counting down.
ACCGAAGTCGTTAGCGGAGAAGCCGTGACAGAGTCCGTTGTCACCGACGCCGTCGTCACCGTCAGCGAAGGAGAGGCAATCGTCACAGCAGCTCAAGAGGGAGCCGCTCAGGAAGAGGCAGTCACTGTATCTAAGGGCGGCGCTGTCATCGTCGGCGACGGTGGTGCCGTGACCGTGACAGAAGGAGACCAGGTCACCGAGGTGATTCGCAAGGGCGGAGCAGTCGTCACCGTCTCCAAGGGAGGTGCTGTCACCGTCGCCGAGGAAGGAGTGACCGACCAAGAGGTCGTCAAGGTCACCGAAGGTGGCGAAGTCACCGTCGGCGAGGACAGAGCTGTCACCGTCACTGGAGGCGTCACTGAAGTTGCTGCAGCTCCTGGTGCTGTTGGCGGCGTGTCCGTCAGCAAGCAACCTGCCGCAGTGTCCGTCGGCGCCGCAGAGTCCATGATCACCGTCAGCGAAGGGAAGGCAGTTGTCACTCCAGTCCAAGGAGAAGCCGCTCAGGAAGAAGCCGTCACCGTCGCCAAGGGCGGTGCCGTCATCGTCGGCGATGGCGGTGCTGTTACCGTGACAGAAGGAGACCAGGTCACCGAAGTGATTCGCAAGGGCGGGGCAGTCGTCACCGTCGAAGACGGAGGCGTTGCAACAGTGACCGAAGGAGCTGCAGGAGAAGCCGTTACGGTGAAAGAAGGAGCAGCTGTCACAGTGACGAGGGCGGTGGTTTCACCGTGAGTGGCGGAGTCACCGAAGTCGTTAGCGGAGGACAGAGCTGTCACCGTCACTGGAGGCGTCACCGAAGAGGGAGCCGCTCAGGAAGAGGCAGTCACTGCTAAGCCGCTGTCACGTCGGCGACGGTGGTGCCGTGACCGTGACAGAAGGAGACCAGGTCACCGAGGTGATCCGTCAAGGGCGGAGCAGTCGTCACCGTCTCCAAGGGAGGTGCTGTCACCGTCGCCGAGGAAGGAGTGACCGACCAAGAGGTCGTCAAGGTCACCGAAGGTGGCGAAGTCACCGTCGGCGAGGACAGAGCTGTCACCGTCACTGGAGGCGTCACTGAAGTTGCTGCAGCTCCTGGTGCTGTTGGCGGCGTGTCCGTCAGCAAGCAACCTGCCGCAGTGTCCGTCGGCGCCGCAGAGTCCATGATCACCGTCAGCGAAGGGAAGGCAGTTGTCACTCCAGTCCAAGGAGAAGCCGCTCAGGAAGAAGCCGTCACCGTCGCCAAGGGCGGTGCCGTCATCGTCGGCGATGGCGGTGCTGTTACCGTGACAGAAGGAGACCAGGTCACCGAAGTGATTCGCAAGGGCGGGGCAGTCGTCACCGTCGAAGACGGAGGCGTTGCAACAGTGACCGAAGGAGCCGCAGGAGAAGCCGTTACGGTGAAAGAAGGAGCAGCTGTCACAGTGACCGAGGGCGGTGGTTTCACCGTGAGTGGCGGAGTCACCGAAGTCGTTAGCGGAGAAGCCGTGACAGAGTCCGTTGTCACCGACGCCGTCGTCACCGTCAGCGAAGGAGAGGCAATCGTCACAGCAGCTCAAGAGGGAGCCGCTCAGGAAGAGGCAGTCACTGTATCTAAGGGCGGCGCTGTCATCGTCGGCGACGGTGGTGCCGTGACCGTGACAGAAGGAGACCAGGTCACCGAGGTGATTCGCAAGGGCGGAGCAGTCGTCACCGTCTCCAAGGGCGGAGCTGTCACCGTCGCCGAGGAAGGAGTGACCGACCAAGAGGTCGTCAAGGTCACCGAAGGTGGCGAAGTCACCGTCGGCGAGGACAGAGCTGTCACCGTCACTGGAGGCGTCACTGAAGTTGCTGCAGCTCCTGGTGCTGTTGGCGGCGTGTCCGTCAGCAAGCAACCTGCCGCAGTGTCCGTCGGCGCCGCAGAGTCCATGATCACCGTCAGCGAAGGGAAGGCAGTTGTCACTCCAGTCCAAGGAGAAGCCGCTCAGGAAGAAGCCGTCACCGTCGCCAAGGGCGGTGCCGTCATCGTCGGCGATGGCGGTGCTGTTACCGTGACAGAAGGAGACCAGGTCACCGAAGTGATTCGCAAGGGCGGGGCAGTCGTCACCGTCGAAGACGGAGGCGTTGCAACAGTGACCGAAGGAGCCGCAGGAGAAGCCGTTACGGTGAAAGAAGGAGCAGCTGTCACAGTGACCGAGGGCGGTGGGTTCACCGTGAGTGGTGGTGTTGCCGATCTTGTCGGTGCTAAAGCTTTCAGCAAGGAAGGTGTCACTGACGCCGTCGTCACCGTCAGCGAAGGAGAGGCAGTCGTCGCTGCGATCCAAAAAGAAGATGCACAGGAAGAGGCAGTCACTGTATCTAAGGGTGGCGCTGTCATCGTGGGCAAAGGCGGTGCCGTGTCCGTCAGAGAAGGAGACCAGGTCACCGAAGTGATTCGCAAGGGCGGAGCAGTCGTCACCATCAAAGATGGAGGCATTGCAATAGTGACCGAAGAAGGAGTGACTGATCAAGAAGCTATCACTGTTACAGGCGGAGCTGTCACCATCACTGACGCTGGAGCCGTTTCTGTCACTGACGGTATCACAACAGTAGTAACCGAAGCCATCTTCACGACAGGAGCGGTCGAAGGAGTAAAGGCCGCCAAAGGAAAAGACTTTGTCGTGATAGGAGGAAAAACCGTCTCTCTCACCGAAGGTGATGAAGCCGCGGGAGGAAAGACAACCATTACAGTGACTACTGAAACCGTTTCAAAAGAAGAAGCCTTTGGAATCATCGGTCTCGAAAAGGCTGCTGGAGGCGATGGTCGACCCGGAAAGATCACCACAGTAGTAGATGGAAAGAATGTTACAGGTAACAAAAAACGTATTATACACTGATCAGGGAACTGACAAACGATTCTTGCAGGAATCGCCGAACAAACGGCCACTGTGATTGACCTTTCTAAGACTCCAACTGATGAAGCAGGTGTGCTGTTCGTGCTTTAAGTGTTGAACTTAATATTGTTAAGCAATAGGAGGAGATGTGACTGTGGTAGAAGCTGGCAAAGGAGATGAGTTAATCATCACTGAGGGAGAGGTGCGTGCACCCGCTGCTGGAGAGCCTAGTGGAGAGGTAGATGGAATATCCGTCAAAAAAGCACCACAGGCATCTGCAGCTCCGGCACCGGGCTCTCCAGCACCCGCCGGAGAAGGAGATAAGGCACCATCCTCGCCAGAACCAGAGGCATCTGCAGCTCCGGCACCGGGCTCTCCAGCACCCGCCGGAGAAGGAGATAAGGCACCATCCTCGCCAGAACCACAGACATCTGCAGCTCCAGCACCGGGCTCTCCAGCACCCGCCGGAGAGGTAGATGGAATATCCGTCAAAAAAGCACCAGAGGCATCTGCAGCTCCAGCACCGGGCTCTCCAGCACCCGCCGGAGAAGGTGAAGCAGCCGCCGGCAAAGGAGCCGATGTTAAGATCGTTGGCGGAGATGTTACCACCACAACCAAATCAGAAGAAGCTGTTAAAGGTGTCACTGTTACCTCCGCAGAAAAACCTGTTGATGCGTCCCCAGCGCCGTCTACTGCTAAAGGCGCTGCTGCTGCCGGAGTCGAATCCGTAACCGAAGAAATCGTCGTCGAACGCGCAGGCGAGCTTGACGAAATGACTGAAGGCGAACTTCTGCTTTTCGGCGGAAGTATCGGCGCACCTGACTTCCAACCCGTATGTCCACCAGGCTATTTCGAAAAATTCATGGATGGCTCATGCATGAAATGCGATCCCCATTGTCTCAAAGTACCCGACAAAGATCACTGCGAAGATGGTATTGGCTGTTCTAAGTGTGATGCTGGATTTTTCCGTGCACGCGAAGATGTATTTTGGCCGTTTGAATGCCACAATTGCGAGGATATGTTCCCTGGTTGCAAGAAATGTGTTGATGGCGTGTATCTCAATCGCGCAAAGTGTCTGGAGTACTAATTTCTAACAAGTCCGGCAATTCCCTTTCCGTGTGGGCTGTTTGTTCTATCCAGGATAGTAGTTAACTACCATTCTCAAACCATCATCACGATTTGTTCTTGACCATCTTGTCTGGTTTCTGTGATTGATGTCGTGTTAATAACACTCATCGTTGGACGCTACTTTGACCATTTTTTGTCAATTCGAATCTCCAAGATTCTTATTCACTCAGGCAGAAGAGGGCGGCCAACGATGACATTTCGTTGCATGCTGAACTTCCATATGGTTCTGTGTTATCTGATGTTTACCACGCAGGGTATGAGGCAGGACCTTACTCTTGCGGAACCTTATATTCCTTGAATACTGAGGCTGAATAAGAAGTACAGATTTCTCTAGTTCGAAAACGAACAATGACTCAGTCCTACCATGTCGTTTAAGTCCAAGAAGCGTGGATTGATTGGATCCGCTCGTATTGATTTTATTGATCTTCCAGCGGGGTTTTGGTCGTAAAGAGGTGATAAATTAACCCGACGAAGGGAATGTAGCGGTTCGGACCAGCAAATCTATTCAAGAGCACGATCTGGAAGATTGAAAATAAACATATGTCTTCCACGAACGCGAAGAACACCTGCAGATCACACCTGTCCTCGAGCAATACGTCAACGCGAAAACGCACTCGATCGTGATAAAAGCTGTTCATCAAGTGGTCCAATCTGGCTGTGAGATCTCCATATTCCGGCCGTCCATAAACGGCCCATAGAATGGAGAAGGTACCGATGAAACCACCCACTCCCGCAATAAGGCGAGACCATGAAGGTAACTCTGTCGGCTTCTCTATATCAGGCGCCATGGAGGGTGCCAGTCTCATGGCGTTGTATGGAAGAAAGAAGAAATTTGTCAGGAACTGTCGAAACAGAGAACAGAAACATGAATGGTGTGTCTTTCTGCAAAACGATCCGTACCCAGGTTCCAATCCACAGTCCCCATTTCGTCTGCGGCTGCATTTTCTGTGATCTGCTGTCTGAGAGCATGACTGGCAGAAAAAGCAAACCCCAGGCTGCAACAAAGTTAAAGACTGCTTCATCCACAGGATGTTCGGCAACAGATTGCATAAGATCCAATCCAACGGCGCTTTGCGCAATGTTGATATAGAAGATATTCATACTCTCATGCAACAGTCCTTGTAAATTCTGTGAGGAAGCCTGCCAACCAGGCACCCCAGGAGCACTGGTGCTGAAGAGGGTGATCCATAAATAGACTCCATACAAGACCCAGACAAGATAAGAAGCAATAGGTAGTTGTTTGATCTTATTGATGTCTGCATACGGACCCAGTCTCTTTAATAACGGAACGACGAGCGACATGACCTACATAGACATGGTTTAAAATGATATATGTGTACCCGATGTTTGTGACCTTCATTGCGTTGTGACCGGGTTTGATGGTTGGCTCGACAACGTCTCGAACAAAGCTGATCTTTCCTTCTTTGTTAAGGCGAAAAAATGAACATCCGCGGGAGAACGGAATTGGGATGTCGCCTATCTCCACATGCCTAAAGCGTCCAGCTCTTAAAAATCGATGCAGGCGCAGGAAGAGAGACCAAAGAAGTCCAACTTTGCCCGATGGATCTTCAGACATGTCGTCAATTTTGAACTGGACTTCTTCATCTAAATACTTCACAATGTCTTCGAAGTACGTTCGCAGACTCTTCTTTCCGACAAAAGGATCGAGAAAGACGACATCTTCGTAGACACAGTCTTCTGCCAAGGTATCAAGTGCCGCATCAAAGTCTCGACGATTCCATGCGTTATAGAACTGCATAACAGTGGACATGGGCTTCGTGATCTGCGAGGACTCGGTGTTACAGCGGACTCGAGAAATGCCATTGCTGTTGTTGAAGGAAGATAACTGAATCGAGAGAACGTCAAGTTTAGGCGGAGAGAGGCTGTTTACTTTTGAACGTGGAAGCGGGTTGCGGCGGAAACCTGTTAGACAGCTGATCGAGCCACATCGGTGGTCGTTGCTGACACGGGACTTCAGCGACGCGGTCGACATGATGTCATGCACAGACAAGACGATGGTAGGAATTCAGTTGTTTGATGGTCATGATGTGACGGCTTCGTAAAAAGTGGAGTTACCTGTGCCGACAGCAGAATCCGTCTTTCAGATCGACTAGGGAAAAGCGTTTCCAAGTGATTTGTATCTGTTTTATTACCCTTTACACGTCAGTCGGCGTTAATCCTTTTGTAGATACATAATCCTTTAACTCCCGGAAATCATTGACATTCCGGATCTCCTCTTCTGGCTTCGAAAAAAGAATCGGCGGGTTGTGGAACACTGGCTCATTTGGTAGCATTCTCTGTGTGTACCCAAGTTCTTCCTACCTTCGAAGCTGTTTTCAGATCTTTGCCGTTCACGTTGTTGCCCGGCGAAGGGCTTTAAGCACTTTTTCACACACCATGTTGTCCACTTCATTGGACGGATGACACATCCCTCAGATGTCATGAAGGAACACGGAGCCTTGGCTGCCACGATCGGGTGGGCTGTTCTCATTATCGTTTCCATTGGATGTCCGTCCGAGATCACTTAACGTTTTCTTTGCAGGTGGAAAGACAGAGAGATGTCTTGCAAGACGAGTGACTCTCAGAGGCACGTTTATTCCAGCATCATTCTTACAGTCACAGATGTGTTTTCTGGGAAGCGCTCATTATCTCAAGAAAGGCTCTTTTAGCATCAATTACTGTCTTCTCCTATTCGTCGAGAGGAAATCTGCAAAGTATCTTTGCTGTAATTGTTCCGATCTTTTTGTATCTCCGGATTGTCCGCCGTTCGTCTTAGAGAGAAACACGACAAACTGAATGAGCTGGAAAGCGTTTCATTGCTTGTTTCGCTGCTCACCTCTGCAGTAGGGTTCTTTGTTGACGATGATCATGCTTCTCAGCCGGTGCGCTATCTGATCACTACCTTTACTTATGTTTGCATGTTGTGCCCGTTTTCCTTGGCCTCTCGTTCTTGACTTTACCGCATCTTGTGCGAAGAAAGCCCCGGTGGGGAATTGTCATGTCTTTTTTGTCTTCGCTCGATCGCATTCCCGTTATAGCGATGCCCGTGCAGAAACATGATGCGATTTGTAAAACGCAGTCAGCGACAAAAAGAACAGTAACAATCTGAGTACCTACATCCTCCATCAAGTTTCGAACTGATGCTTCAAGAACATATTGTGATGGACACTTTTAACTTTCAGCATTCGAGAAACTCTTGGACAATTGGTTACCTTCTTCTTCGGCAAACGACCTAATGTGTAAGTCAAAAATGAGGGCTTACTAGCTCGATGTAACTATGTGAAACTGGTGGATAAGCTGTTGCAACATATGCGGTAAATACCTTCCTCGACGTTAAAAATGAATGTCCGACGGACACGTAATAACACAGAAACGCTGCATACTGTGCTCTTGTTTCGTGTGTCAGTACAATGCTATTCAAACAACATCAGTGCCAAACGCTGGAAACTTACCATGGACTCCAAGAATAGCATTTATGCATCGATCTCGAGTCGCGCGACCGAACCAGCCGTGCTCACAGCCAGAAACAACGCTTTTGTAGCAGAACTGTCATGACAACGAGAGCTTCTATCTTCTCGTAATAATGGTGCATTCTATTACAATTCAAAAAGACTGTAGATACTATTGTTCGGAAGAGTTGTTGAATTTGACAACAGATTCTGTCAACTTCCAGCGGATTACTTCCGTCACTCCAGGCACATCTCTAAACGCAAGTCAAACATCAGACGGTGATCAACCAGGACAGATAGACAGAAAAAGGCTAACCTGGTGATGTCTCTAGTTTTCCAGCTTCTCTCCCCATCTCTCTTCCTTTAACAACGTCTCTTGATCTCTTCAAGATCCGGCTTGGCACAATTTGTCTTGAGATCATTGAAGATTTTACATGTCGCCTGTGGAGATGACGAACGGATCAACCTGTAGAACACAAAAAACACCGTTAGTCTATAGAACAAGCATCATTATCCCTAAGTACCCGATAGTTTGCAAATCATGCAGCAATAAGGAGAGACGAGAAACGATATCCTTAGATGTGATCGGTAAAGAGAGATCATCATCTGGTAGGTGAATCTGCCTCTCGTCCACTTCGATTAGCAACATCGGGGTACGAAAAATCTCCTTCATCGCTGTCAACTGATTGAAGATTCTTTTCGAGATGAAAGAGGAATGAAAATCTAACACCATCTTTCCCTCGATGACGATGTTCGGCGACAAAATATAGTCCCCCACCCGCCATACGATCAATCTGAGTGGCTGTGTGTTAATTGCTTATTGTCTTGCCTTTAGTGCTGTTGGACGCATTTGAAAGTCTACATAATCGAGTGCGGCTGGGAGTGTGGACATGAATTCCCGTACATCTATCAAGATCTCATCCGCCTTCCTTCGTCCTATGACGGCAAAATCTCCTTTCGAGAACCCGTTTTGATAATTACTTGTTGTTTTACCTTGTGCAAATTGAATCTTCTTCCGATGTTGAAGGGCATGGAGATGCATACCCTCTTGTCATCCAGCTTGCTGAACACCTTTGCCTCCCGTCGAACGGCATCCTTCAAGAACTCCCTTTCCATAGGGGTGTCATGGAAGATGAAAAAACATGTCAAGCTGTTTCCCCGATTTTTTGTCTACAACCTAGCTAGATACATCATTAAGCCGAAAGGGTCATGACACGTAGAAAGTTTCGAGTTGTCGGAGAAGTGCAATGTCAAAATGCAACATAATCACAAAATCTGGGCGAATCTCGAAAAGAATCGAATTATCCACTCCTTTCAATGGATGGACATGCACGTTTATACCTGACTCGGAGTGATAATTCTCTTCTTTTGCATGATCTGTTGTAAACTTGGTTTGTTTTTTTAGGTTGTATCGATTGTAGTGTCTCTATTGCCCGGGTCTCGTTACAAACAAACAACACAGATTTCTCCAGTTCACTTTTCTGGCCTTCGTCTATGATTTTGCAAAGGAGACTGTCCAATGCTTCCCACTTGGAAAGCAAATGACCCTGTTCGTCTAGAAGCCACGTGGTAGAATCATGCATTGAGAAATGTAATAAGCTACTCATAGGGAAAGAATAGTTTCTGCGTTTTCTGTCATTCTCTTGATGGGCATCATCCTCAAGATCATCATTGCCCGAGACCAAGAAACGTTCCTGTGCCTTTCTAGGAGCTCTGGAAAGATCGAGCTTGACTGTGTACTTCTTATGGGAATCATTTCCACGATGCTGAGAAAATCGACGGCGTCCAGCGTGACGAGCCCCCATAGTACTTTGTTTAATCCTTTGAGATCTTGAATAACTCTCCTTGTACTTAATTGGCGACTCGTCCAATCACAACTCAGCCTTCTGTGGATCATCCATCAAAGACTTTAAGGAAACAGTTCTCTGCCAATATGCCATCATTCTTCACACATTCTCACACTTGTTCACAAAAATGTCATCGCTACACATACTAGTCAGTTGACTGTCTTCGTTTCCTTAAGCTCGTCCACCAGTCTGACGGGGATACGCCAAACACTGGCGCGTCGCGTGCGCGCGAACGCGTATGTGAAGGCGGAGGAACTGTAAGGAGCCAAAGCTAAGACTGCTTACACTGTGCGCCCAGTCCGTTAAATACCCTCGGCGCCGCGGACCGCTGTCATATCAGGAAGCGAACAGCCTGTCCGGTCCGCGGGGCCGCGACCGTTGTCGACCTCCCGTCAGGACGTTGCATTGTCAAGCGTTAAGTGTACATTCAACCAACTCAATCGACGCCTTGAACCGGACTGTTCTGTTGTATGTATTTCATAGTTAATCGGTACTATTTCCACCCAGTTCTCTGTGTGAATCATATCCGACGAGGGCCGACCTCCGGGCCAGTATTCATAGTGACCTACCTTCTCAGGCGATCTAGCTGAAATAGAATGGGACCGTTAGAAAAGTCACCCTGTGTGCGATGTACCTTTCCTTCTGAAAACATGGACCACATTCGATGAGCAATCTTGTTGATTGACTGAGCATTAGATGGATCTGCGAAAAAGTGCGAGCTTGATGTTATCAAAGATCGATGAGTTAACTGTCTTTTGACGATCGCTCGTCTCCGTGGCTGACGTGGCACTTGACACGAGAGTGTGAGACATTACTGCGTGTGATCGAATATCGAAGGCATAGCCTGTTTCGAAAAGCCCTTCCCTGAGTAGAGGTCAAAGAAAGGTGGCCGACCAATCATCAAGAAAAAGAAGATGTTACGGATCCTTCCCTTGACTAACGAGGGGACTTCCTGACGCTGTCATTCTTTTCGGTCGTTGACGTATGACGCAGAACAAAGAACAAATCCACAATCAAGGTATTGTCCATCGAGTAAGAATGTGTCATCAATCAACAATAGTCTTCTCATCACCCATGACATTCCCGCACACAATCTTTGCAGTAGACGAGGCACGTGGTTCATTTCTTGTCCCTCCAGAATGCAGCATGCGTCTCATTGTGATGTGTGATTTCACTGACGGTCCTCCAAAGCAAAGATCTCTGCTGCACTCATTGTTGTCAGCTGTGAGGCCACTTCATCGCGCTCCTCTCTGCTTGTGGCATTTCGCCATCTTCGGTAGCGGATACCAAGCTTATCATACGTCACCGGATTTCTCCACACACTAGCTCCTTTTAACATTCGATCTTGTTGCCCCTCCACCAAAATCAGATCTTCTCCTAACACTTGTTTTGCCACGTTGGACCAGAAATTCTGGATTCCAGGAATGTGCCGTGTCCAATGCAGAAAATCCAGCGACATACGATAGAGCAATCGTGTCGACCGGTTGTTTGTCGGCAGACAAACATGCAACTGATGCAGATGATGCGTACAAGAAGACGCCCTGGACCCTCGTTCAATCTTCCCTGGCTGTTGGAGTCCAATAAGGGAGACCACCATACACGGCGTCTCGAACGACATATCAATAGGATACGGATCCCAGTTTCCGCCCAAAAGTTTGTTCGTGTGAAACTTGACAGCGTCGGGTATTGGCCATCCCTTTGCAAAAGTGGAGGTGTGCGTAAAGGGTGCATGGGCCAAGTCTAGAAGATTTTCCAAGAAGAGGCCATGCTCGACAGGCACTTGAAGCATCAATTCTGAGTGAATCTCAAAACCCTGAGGCGGATTGACACATTGTGGTATCTCGGCCGGCTGCGTGTCTCCCGGCCAAATCCAAACAAAACCGTCAGCTTCGGCTACAGGCAACACCTTGACCTCCATTCCTTTACAAAACTCCGTCGATGGCATCTTCGCATAGTCTCCATCGTTGCTGAATTCCCATCCATGGTAGGGACACTGAACATGGCCATCGCACGTCTGACCAATAGCCAGAGGACAGGAGCGATGTGCACATGCATCTTCCAAACATGTAACAGCTCCTTTGTTGTCCCTGAGATCCACCACGTCACAGACATCATACCAGAGATAGAGACTCGCCTGAAAAGCACCCACTTCTCTCCAAAAAGCTCCACTGGTAACAGAAGATTTGGTTTGAGTTTGCTAGAAAACTCCACTGGATACCAATGCTCTTTCAGTCCATTGCACAGCTCTAGATTGTTCTCGATGCCGCCTCTTTGATTTCTGGACCCATCTGACCGCTGCTGCGTCACGTTAGACACCTGGGGGGCAGTTCGGGTATTGTTTGACAGCTCAGGATTGGCAGATGAGAGCTGAGACATCTGTTTCTCCATTTCTGTCACATATTTGAGACTCTCCTGCATTTTAGTCTCTGTCTTATGAATCTGTAAAAGACACAATCAGGAACTTCGTCGTTAAAAGAACCAGAAAGAGAATAGTTACTGCGTCATGCGCTTTAGAGAGCTCTTCATGGAGGTCCTGCAGTTTCTCATCCAGTTCCTTTGCGCGCTGTTCAGCGACCTGTGGATTTAATGTGCATACCACCTGAAAGGACAGCAGCATGTGCAGTCTGTATGGATGCGAGACCGTCCGACCTGGTCATGCGCTTCGACGACCGTTTCCAGCGGTGCGTGCAAATCAATACCGAGAGCATTTTCCAGATAGTCCAAATCTTGAGTGATAACGCCGAGTGGTGAATCTGGGACAAATCCGTCGTTTGTCGGTTGTTTCGCGTGGCCCCGCGTGACCACGCTCCTCGAAGAGATGTCCTTCTGAGAGAAATGTGAAACGGCAGAAATAAAGCACGGCGATGGACGACAGAAAGACTTCATTGCATTCGATGGGAGACGGAGCGAGAGGTTGCGATGGAAAAACAGAACGGAAAACTGGAAACTCAAAGCGACAGGCTGACACTAGCAGCACTTTTTCTCGATCTGATCTCCACGTGGTTAACACGCATGCGAATGATGAAAAGAATGATAGAATTACGAGCCGAAACCGATGATGGATGTCCCATCTCCTTTCATAAACCGAAGGTATTCTTGGGAGAGTTTGGAATCGTTGATGCGTTGTTGTTCTGTGGCTAACCGTTGGCCTTCGCGAAGAAGATCTGTCACCGTGAGCTGCACTGGCTCGAGATCTGGCAAATTGTTTTTGTCGATCAGATATTTGCCCAAAGGAGACAGATCCACAGATTCCTCCGTAAAATCAACCGTCCCTGCACAAACAGAGAGAAATGCGAATAAGAAACCATTTGATTGTTTATTGAGGCAAATAAGCTTACCGAGTGTTTCTGAGATCCAGTCTCGAATCTGATGGTCGTACGTTGCTGCTCTCATGGCCCCGAAGAAATCCAAAGCTACAAGGTGGTGTCGAAGAACAGAGAGGTGGAAATGACAAGGTACGTTGTTTGGGAAAGGCATCCTTCAGAGTAACGATATCTTCCTTAGTCAGATGATCGTCTTTGTACATCTGATAGATCGTTTCGACGAGCTCCTGATCTATCGGATCCCAATAGAACTTCTCCATGCGTCCGTCTCGAATCAACGGCGCAAACAGCTTCGAAAAATCATTTCCTGAACACCTACCTCTGTTACTCCCATACTCTTTGTCGATTGGATATACCTGTGACAATAATGGGCACTCTTTTGAGCGTTCGGTCTGTTCTCCATTCCTCTCCCACACTGACACGGGTGGGATCGTCGCAAAGATTCATCAGTGTTCCAACCACGATCTGGTTGTTGACTGTCACCTGCACAGCGCATCGTATACGAACGACGTGGTGTTGTGTGAAGGACCTGTGTGTTGGAGAAGCGACCGATACCGGCATCGATGTCGTTGATCAGTAAACAGCTCAGTTTTCCACGCACCCTCGATACCTCGGCTGCTTTGCGGTAGCGTTCGCGGATCAACCTCCCTGGCGTTCCTGCCCACTCATGCTCCAATTCACCAGCACTCATGATAATAGGCTCCACCCTACGTACCCAGTTCACCGAGCTCTTATATCCAATCACCAAATAGATGGTACAAACCCCATCTTTTTGAATGTCAGCTCTGTCTGAAAGGACTTGCCAGTACCTACACTCGACTCTTGCAGCTCGTGTTCTCTCTGGATTGAAGGCGATGTACCTTTGGGTCCCCAGATACCCAGAATTAACGGAATCCGCATTTTGGTTTGAAAGCTTTCGACGAGGTAATTCTTCGCGATGTGCAACTATAAGAATAATCTCTGTCAGGAACCATGAGTCGTGCGCTTCATCTCATACGGCCACGCGTTCCATGAATCGGGGGGCCACGTAATAGTCACCAACAATGTTACCAAAAGAGCGAAACTCGTAATTCCGCAATGTCCCATCCGCGATGTCACTCTTGTGACCCAGAAAGTTTCCAGTAAACAAACTGTCCAAATGCTCCATATTCTGCCCTGGGGTCCATCCACTCCACTTCTAACTCTCATGCCTCATGTCATTGTGATGTGACGGACCTGTATCGATGTTGAGATTCAGGTCACTCTGCCCCAATTGGTAGAGATAATCATTCTCTTTGTCAGAAGAGGACTCAGAGAGGTGACCATCTGGTTTTTCTGACGTTCGCAGACGTGTGCCATGTTTCGTGATGCGCCAAGAGGAGGTCGGCTGTACAAGACGACCGCTCCATCCCGGACAGATCCGTGCTCCGAGCATCGACCCGTCCGTCCAGCACCGTGGCTGAGCAGTCAATGATGTGACAATTACGCAGCCACCTTATTCGATTCGGTTAACTCTCTCAGAACCACAAACGCGAGCATGGACGAAGAAGCATCGCGCACGACCTCTCAGAAGACAACGCGCAAGCGCATTCGACCGATACGCATTTCCCCCATTCCCTCTTCTGACGACCATCGAAGCAACCACCCCTCCACGCAAAGTACGACTCCGCGCCAACGGAAATAGACGACAATATGAGGGTACAGTAGGAAACGACGGCGATTGGTCGAGAGATATGCGATGCCTGTATGATCCGACGCCATCCGACAGAGATTTCGGTTCCGAGTATGCATCTGAGACCGGACCGTTGTCGGATGGAGCTATCGTGGAGACATTGCAGTCCTTTGTTTCCGCAGCGCGAAACCTCGCCTGGTCGCATCGATCGCTGCGCCAGGCGCTGCAAGAAGAGATCGAAGCGATGAATCGTGCACAGAAGAAGGCACGGATCCTCGTTAAGAAAGAACCGATGACGACTGTTCCTTTGCCGACGACGGACGGCGAGGCCTTCACTCCTGCCCAGCTGAGAGGCGTCATGTCGACGTGGAGTGACGATATGCGTTATGTGTACTACGCTGTTCAGCCTCGTCACCGCGATCCCATTCTGCGTTGCAGCCCTGCTGCGCGTCATTTCGTTCGCAAGATCCGTCGTGTGCATCCTCCTCCATGATGTGACGTCGTTTGTCCCTGGGCTGACGTCAGGCCTTTTAAGCAACGCTAACGATGAGTAGCGCCTTTGTTTTGCATTATGCGACGCTTAGACACGATTCAGAACCATCTCGTCGCGACACCGTTGCGGGAAAGCGCAGTTCTCGAGGCCTCGGAGCTTCAGCGCCTTCTCGACCACGATAACTTAGACACGCGACGCAAACTCTATGCCTTTACCAAAGCGCCGCTCTTCGTTCCGCGTTTCAATGTCTCTCTTCCAGAACAGCGGGATCTCGCTTTGGCCCGATTGCAGGCGATCTGCGACGGCGGGTTCATCTCTGTTCTCGATTTTCGCAGCAATCCAGGACGCATCTTTGCTCTGCACGAAATTGCCAATTGGTTTGATGCGGCAACAGCGACAAAGCTCACTGTGCAGTTCAATCTGTTCGGGGGCACCGTTTTGCGTTTCGGCCAGCCTCATCATCACGAGGAGCTGCTGACAGCCATCGACTCTTTAGATGCGATGGGATGCTTTGCCCTGACGGAGCTGGGATTCGGCAACAACGCTGTCGAAATGCAGACGACTGTGACATTCGACAAGCAACGTGATGAATTCATCGTCCATACGCCCACCACACTGGGACAGAAGTACTGGATCACAAACGGAGCTCTTCATGCCAAATGGGCTGTCGTCTTCGGCCAGCTCATTATTGATGATGTGACACATGGAGTGCACGGTTTCTTGGTCCGCACGCGTCGAGACGATCTCTCTGTCTGTCCCGGTGTCCGAATCGAAGACATGGGACACAAGATCGCATCCAATGGAGTGGACAATGCTAAGCTATGGTTTGATCATGTACGCATTCCACGTTCGGCCATGCTGGGTGGAATCAGCTCTGTGGAAAGAGATGGGACATTTCGCAGCATACTCACGCGCCCCAGAGATCGTTTTCTGCGAGTTGCCGATCAGCTTTTGTCCGGAAGGCTGTGCATTGCTTGCATGATGCAAGGAAATGCAAAACTGGCACTGACCATTGCCCTGCGCTATGCATCTACGCGTCTTTGTGTGGGTCAGACTGGAAAGAGCGATACGCCTATTCTGGAGTATCAACTTCAACACCATGCACTGTTTCCGTTGCTGGCACGAACGATCTGTCTCAATCTGGGACTCAATTCCGTAAAGGATCGATGGTTTGCCACATCTGGATTTCGTCCAGATCAAAAGAGCGATCCTCTCAAGCAGCAAGAAACCTTGGTCCTCTGTTGTGCTATCAAACCTGTCATGGCCTGGAATGCTGCCAGAACGGCATCTGTGTGTCGTGAACGTTGTGGCGGCCAAGGCATGTTGAGCTGCAATCGACTCGGCGAGCTGATCTTGGGATCGCATGCAGGAATGACGGCAGAGGGAGATAACAGAGTCCTCATGCAGAAGGTCGCCAAGGAATTGATAGAGATGGCACAGTCGTCTGAGGGACTTCGTCAGAGAATCGCTTTGGCCAAGAACGAAGCCCTCATTCGTTCCAAAACGAATTCTATCCACACGCTTGATGATTTGACATCCAAAGGGACATTGCACTATCTGTTGGCAATCCGGGAAGGAAAGCTGCTGTCACAGCTGATTCAGAAAATGAAGGGCATTCCATCGAGTTCTGTTTTTGATGTTTGGATGCGACGGGAATCGGATTTGGTCCAGGCAACAGCACTGGCGTATATTGAACGGGAGGTTTTGGAGGTCAGCTATGCGGCGGTGGATTCCTGTTCGCGTTCGTTGGGTCAAGTCATGAAGTCGGTGGTCGAGTTGTTTGCCGTTAAGGCAATCGAAGAGGATTTGGGATGGTACCTCTCTGAAGAAATCTGTTCTCCGTTTGTCGGAAAGATGATTCGGGAAGCTGTCAGGAAACTGTGCCAATCTATGACACCCCATGTCCACACACTGGTGGATGGATTTGGAATTCCAGATCATTTGATTGCCGCTCCAATTCACAAAGATTGGCAGCGTTTCAACGAAATCGATAACAGAGGTGAAGTTTTGCCCGAGATTCGCCAACGCTGAATCAGACCTTTTCACATCGACGGACCCCTACCATGTAACGCAAAGATTTCCTGCCTCATGCTTCTCTCCTTCTGTCATACCCTATTCCCGCCGCCTGTCCATCAACTACGAGATTTTGTGTAGAGATTCCACAGCGAAGTGTTTTGAAAGACTTTGCGTTTTCTTCTGAACAGGAGGATATACTCTCTTCTGAATGCAGATGTGGCTGCTCACTGGATGCACTACCCTCAGATTCTCCTCTGTTTATGATTGGATCTTGTTCTTGCACCAAAGACTGCAACGCAACACCATCTGTCGTCGAGCTGCATCTTCTGTCAGGATCACCTGCAGATGGTGGTATTGCTGCATCAGCTGCGGCAGATCTGTCGAGATTGTGTTATTTTCAGAACAGAAAGAGAGTTCTGCATCTTTTCGTCGAACCACGGCAGACTTCCCTTCTTGTCGTCTTGCGATACTAGCTGGCCCCGATCTCTCATCCATTATACCATACACGGTCTGTTAGACAACTCACAATGCTAAATCCAGTACTTGTTGGTCACACCTTCACAAAATCTCGTATTCTTGTTAGCAATGTCAATGCCACCAAGGCAGTAGACATTCGTTCAAGTCGCGTCGTATCTTCGTCCTTATTTCGAGTTAGGCTTTCTACATGAAGCGCCGTTGTGGGGTCCGTCATGACCTGCTCTTCAGATGGTGCAGATCTCGCGTTCTCCTACGCTTACAGAACGCATAAACATATGGAGATGTCTTCAGTCGCCTTGTTTCTACCAAAAAGCACTCGCACTTGTCCAACAGAGTCTCTGTTTTGCGAGATAGGACTGCATCAGCTGCATGAAGTACGGTGTCGACTTCATCTCTCCTTTGAAAGCGCAGCCGTGCCAAGATCTTAGCACAGAAGAGCAAGAACTCGCTGTCTGAGCCACCTCCTACCCCTTCTATCTCCAGAGTTGTCTGAAAGGGCTTTACCAGGCCACGGAGAAAGGAACGAGCAGCATCCGTCATTGGTTGGATAACGGTCTCATACAATCTTGTGATGCTTTGCACCGATGGCGAAGGGTCTGAGAGAAAGGCACTGCCTCTTAACCTCTTCTGAAAGAGACAGGTGATCCGCAGTCCTTGAAGCACCTCCTTGAGAGACAGTTCTGGATGGCGCTCAAACTCAAGCTTCAGCATTAACAGAGCGCGGGAAGCAATGCCACTGTCGACATCTGTATTTCAATCAGGATGATATCTGGTGGAGGTGGTGATGAAGGATGCACCTGTTGTCAAAGCCACAAGAAAGGAGACAGCCGTCCAGGGGGCAACCAGGCCTTCTGTCAAGACAACTTCCATCAGCGCCAATGCAAGACGACGAACAGAGGCGCCCTTGTCATCCTCCTGATTCACCTCAATAGCACATTGGCAGATTGCTTTCCACAGTTTCTACAAAGAACTCTCAACACGACCCATCGAGTATCCCTGAGATGCTTTACTTGAAGTGTGCTGCTACCGATAGAGAAGCTTCCATTTTCGTTTCCAGTCGTGACGGTGCTGTTCGGCTGGGAGGAGGCACGAAAGCCTGGTGGATGTTTTTGCCGATCAGTGATCTTGTCCTGTTCCATCTACAGATATGACGTCGACCCCAAGATCGAATCCCTTTCCAATACGCCGCTACTTTCAGAATCTCCGTCAAGCTGCGCAGCGCCGTTTTCTTAAGAGCTGGGTGCAGATTCTGTTCGATGGCTCTGTACAAGATCGCATCGATCTGTGCAAACTTCATGAGAAACGCAGGACGCGATCCTAACAACATACAGATGGATTCCAGTGCCGATTCTCGAACGATCTCTACAGGCAACAGCCCATCGAACAGCAAGCACCACTGGATGGTCACAAGGACGAACCGCTGTGGACAGATTCAAAGATCTGCAGGAAGAGATGAATGTACGATTCCAATCCTGTCTCCGACGTTTTTCTCCCATCCATCTCCGATTCCAGAAGGTGCGAAGAGTGGCGACAGATATGTCCGAGGACAAAGAGCACTCGATAGACAGAGGTGTCCAGTGGCTGATCTTTCTCAATCGACTGCCATTTCCTTTGCAGATAATCTCGGTATGTCGCTGCCAATGCTCTGAGGAACTCTCCGACGTGTTGCTGTGCATTAGCCAGAAGGCAGAGACATCGACAGGCTGCAGAGATGACGCAGACATGCTTCTGTTTCGCGACCAGATCGTAGAAAACTTTCCGCAGGTCCAGAACGAGCTCAGGCCAGAGATGTGTCTTCACTGGGGGCAGCAAGAGCGCAAAGATCTCGAGGAGATCACATAGATCAGGCACATTGCAGATAGATGTCTCTTCGGTTGCTGACAGGAGATACGGTTTCAGCACACAGATGAATCTGCATGGATCCTGTTGTGGAAGGAGACATGTGATATCTGCTGTGCACAACATACACAACGGCGATAGAAATGTCGCCAAAGATCCTTCAGAGGCCGAAGAATCGATGAGATGATGGACAATGTCATCTGCCATGCTTCGCCCAATCTCGACATGAGAAAACGACCATTTGATGTGACAGGATGACAGAAGTCGTATGCTACCTGCTCTGTGTGTGCATCGCTCTTCCGCTGTCGGATGGTTCTGATCACGTGGATGATCGATTCTTCGATTCCGGAATCTCTCGTCGATCCTTTGGCCGCGGCAACGACTTCGACAAACGACATCGTATTATGTCCAGACAGTTGCGTGTCTGCATACACATAGCACGATCTGTCATCGTTAGATGTCCACTCTGATGTGACAGGGCTATGCCTCCATTGCAAAGAGATGGTCGAAACCAGAGATGCTCGAAGATGTCGGCCACTAGATGGCGAACATGTTCATCCCTTTCGTGGATTCTGGACAGGAGAACCAGACAGGCATCTATTCTCTTGGGACAATCCTTCTTCCTTTAGTTACAGACAGCTCAGATTAAAGTATACGAATACCAGGAGCCAATGCTTCTCTTACTGTAGACACGTCTCAAGGATCAACCTGATGGCGCGTTTCCTGATGGAGACTCCGCTGTCTCTTGTGGCCTGTGCGAGTAGATCAAAGTACTGAACCGTCAAATCCATGCTGCTCCCAATGTACTGTCCTATCAGTTCCAGTGCGCTTTCGCGTACGGAGACTAACGGATCTTTCATCGCCAGTTGAACGGACTGTTGGACACACGTCTTTTTTAAGATCTGCCGATCAGCTTCGATCACAAGACTAAGGCGACGCAGGACTCGAGCCCGCAACTGTGTGTGCTGATGCGCACTCTGCAGGACAGAAGGCATCGATCAAACACAAAGGCAAAGATTCTGTATTTGGCACTACCATCTGAGGAGCACTGCCTGCAGCGAGAGCGAGATGTTGCAGCAACGGATCCTTGTACTGCCCAGCGCCTGATCTCATGAGCAGCAAACGCAGCATGTGTGGCGTGGATATCAAGCTGTGCTGTTCTCTGTCATACAGACGGAAAGCGAATTGCTGATGGAGCTCTTGCTTCCAGTTGCTTTCCGTTGGATCCTCTCCTTGTGAATGGGCCGCAGTTTTCCGATAGCGATCTTCGGCTAGCAGACAGGAGATGAAGGAACGGGCTGTTCTTGCAAAGACATCTGTCGACGAAGACTGGCTCAGTT
Source organism: Putridiphycobacter sp. (assembly GCA_965230195.1). Taxonomy (GTDB): domain Bacteria; phylum Bacteroidota; class Bacteroidia; order Flavobacteriales_D; family Crocinitomicaceae; genus Putridiphycobacter. The sequence continues at coordinate 1,427,845 of OZ245997.1, read as the reverse complement.
CCTCGATCACCATCAGGTACAGACACTCAATCTCTGAACAGTCCTTCATCTGATGTCCTGCAAGACACTCGCCGTCGGAACCAAGTGAACGTGGCCAGCGTCATACGGACGGTAAAGCGTGATGCATTCCCGAACGCGTCCCTCTTCCTGCATCAGCTGTCGATCTTCATTGCAAAGCTTGACGAGAATAGAAGCAATCAGATCGACACAGAGGAGCTGCACATGAGGACTGCGATGATTCAGTCCTAGAGAGGGGGCAAAGACCCATTGCATGAAACCCATGATCAATAGATTGCCAGCAGGGCACTCTGGAAGAAGCAACACATTCAGCACATCTATCACAACAGCGAGGCGCGTATATGCTTGGTTCACTCTGGAAGACAGGATCACCTTTGGTGAGATTCTCAAGAGCCAGGCGGACATCCGATGTGTTGTCTGTCTTCTGACGTGCATCGGACGGAATCCTTTGGAAATGAAACCAGTACCGTTATGGATCGCAACGGTTTGGCATTGAATGGTGTTCACTTCGTCATCATGCGTTGCCAAAACTCGCGTGCCCACTTCAAAGCCGCATCAAGACAACTCTTGTATGCTTCATCTGGTGCTTCGGGGGATGGGAGATTCGCAGAGGACTATTCAACCCCAACAAACAGTTCCGCAAAATAGCTGATGATCAGGTATGACTTGAAGGATCAACAGCATCAATGCTGTCGTCCATTGCATCTTGACGGTCGTGTGGTTGCCAATCTCACAGGGAGATGGATTCTCTGTCTCGTCTGATGCAGCCGTCACCATCACTTCGACTGCTTCCTCGAAAATAATGGATCTTGATTCGTGTTGCCATTGAAAACAATGAACGATGGTGTCTAGAGCACAAGATCAGATGTGACGTGGGGGTAGCACACACGTACAGAGTGCATTTCTCTGAAGCACGGGAAAGAGATGAAGGCGGGGACGCAGACATTGAAGCAAGGTTCGGATGAGAGGTATGAGAATCGATGTCTCGATGGCGACATGCTGAATGAAGCATCCGAACAAACGCACCACCACTTCCACTCCATGAAGCCATGGACGGATTCCAGACTCCTCTCCTTGTCCTGATAGGCCATGACATGTCATAGAGACAGCAAAGAAGGGACGGTGTCTTCTGACCCAGCTGATCCTTAAGTGCGTTGGTCTGTAGTAGCGAATGCAATTGTGCCTTTATGATGTGGACCGTTGTCTCGATTACAGAGTCCAGCAACAGTCGCCGAGGAATGTCATCCATTGACATCAATCTCAGAACGAACTCGACGGCTTCGATCTCACACGTCCACTCGGTCCATTCCGTTGTCGAACACTACATGCAGCACATGGATTGGTACGGTTGCAGATTTTGTGGAGGGCTTTACTGGAAAAGGTGCATGTGGGGCATCATGCTCTATTCCTTTCGCCATCACTCTCTCCAAACTCCGCAGTATCTCTGACATGAGCGGATCTGCATCCGCCGAAATAAAAAGACGCTGGACAGTTAAGTGGCGAAAACGATCATTCAAAGTCTTCAGTTGATGTGACAGCTCTTGACGATTCTCGGACATCTCTGGCATGATGCCATCCTCCTGTCTCTCCAGGCAACTCTTTAATACCTCCATCACTTGCTGAATGTCCCCCTCTATCCACAGCCAAGGTATTTATTACTCCCTCCTTTCATGTCAATGACAGAGATCATACCACTAGGAGATCTGGTGCTGAGAGTGGTCGGTTTTTTCTTCTCCTTGCATGTCCGCTGTCGTTTCTTTGGCCGAAGCGGTTCCTATACGGAACAGTCCGTCATGCCTGAGATCTCTCTTTTCTGCGAACCTCTCCAACGCACCTGACCATCGGCTGAGTTCTTCTTCCTTCTGACGTTTTCTTTCTTCTGCGTTGCTTGACAGATCGAACGCATTGACGGTTGATAACGAACTGCGTGACACACCACATCACTCTCTGCGTCACAGTATGTCTCTCCCTTGCCTTTCACTGTGGGTAATGCCTCGCCCTGTTCGGCAAACATCGCACTCAATCGACGCGTAACGTCTCCGAATTTTCCCTCCGCGACGTCTGGCTTTTTGAGCTGACTGGTTGCACATACTTAGTTCATTCCATATGATCTGACATTTCTTACACTGTATAGTCCAGTCTCTTGCATTTCCGCAGCAATTCCGCCGCTTCCTGCACCATCTCGGACGTCACTTCGCCTTTTCCTCGTTCCATCGTCAGCAGTCTCGGCACGGGAGGCGAAAGAAAGGATGACATGTCGAACAACGAAGAACTCGTTATGAGACGCGGTTCGAGAAATTTCGCAACGTCCTCCTTATCTTCGTTGCGACGCATTCTCCTCTCGCCAGATGTTTCTGAGATGTCGCGTCGTACTCTTTGCGCGACGAGACCCGGTGACCGCAATTCGTCAGATGCATCGCGGTCGTCCTCATCGCGGCGGTCCCCATCGAGGAGGTCCTTATCGCGGCGGCAGTCCTTATCGAGGAGATCGATCGTTCAATCCTCCTCCAGCGCAAGACACGGCATCCAGTTGGTTTGGGCGAACCGTTCAGGAACGCAGCAGTCGAGGTCGGGATAAACGACGACGGCGACCACAGGAGAACGAGACACCGTCGTTGCCAAGCCATCGCGATCTTGAATGGTATCGGACTCTATTCGGCCGCTGCATCGAGCAAGAACTGAAGGAAGAGCAGCTACAAGTCGAGGAACGTTTGCGCACATGGTCGTTGGAAAGACTGATTCGCGAGGGGTATACCCTCACGTACTGCCAAGCACGATTCCATGGACGATTGTTCGACAAACGCATCGTGCGCTTCTCCCAACAAAGAGAGAAGATGTTTTCTCACATTTTCACTCATGGAGATCTCGTGACGATTAGCAGGTGTGATTGGATGTCTGATTTGTGCAAAGAGTGAGAAATGTGTGAGATGACAGGTCATCGCCGCTGAAAGCTGTCGATGCAGAAGGGGTCGTGTACGAAAGGCGAATGTCTTATCTCTCCGTCGTATTCGACAACGTACCCGACGACTTGCTCAGCACGGAATGGAGATTGGACAAAGGCAGCAACAAAGTGGCCTATGACAGAATGCAGAAAGCACTGGCAGCCGTAACCACCTGGTCGATGAGCAATCCGCCACGGTGGCTTAGAGCATGCATCATACCGACTGCCCTGGTGCATCTCACCCCAGACCAACAAAACAGGTCATCGGACTCCATCACTACGATATGTTGCCAATGGAGTGATGTTGCAGGGCGCCGGATGTGTCTCTGATTCTGCGTGGGTGTCTGTCGAGCGTCCCAATGGCAAATGACCATCAAGAGATGGGTCATGTGCTGCGGTCCATGCAAAGCCCGCTCTCGTCAGAAAGACTGAACAGCATTCGAGCAAAATTGCAGCAAAATTTTTTTGGCGGCTCAGGTCTAAACGAGAGCCAAACCCATGCCATTTGTAATGGTCTGGAGCATCGGCTCACTCTGATTCAAGGACCGCCCGGAACGGGAAAGACATGGACAGCCGTGCATCTGATCAAAGCCTGGAGAGAAGTGCATACGAATGAAGGGCCTATTCTTGCCACAGCCCAGAGCAATGTCGCCGTAGATCAACTGCTCTCCGGTTGCCTGAGGCTTGGCCTGAATGCCGTCCGTCTGGGTCAACCAGTACGCGTGACAGAAGACCTGCAGAAGCGCACTCTGGATGCTCTTCTCCAACAACATCCACAGATGAAAGAAGTCGAGCACATTCGAGAAGAAGTCCATCGTCTGCGTTCTCTCAAGGGAAAGGTCCATGGCCGAGATATCGGATTTCTGCACCGAGATATGGGAATGAACACAAAGAAGCTCAAGACGATGATCGATGACCTTTCAAAGGAAGTTGTGGCCTCTGCAGATGTCATCTGTGCCACGTGCATCGGCGCTGGATCCGATTTGCTGGAGGGGATAAAATTCAGCTTCATCGTCTTGGATGAAACGACACAGTGTACGGAGCCGGAAGGATTGGTGCCCTTAGTAAAGGCCAAAGAAGATGCCTCTGTACTCTCGCATACTACGGCAGAGCAGGAGAACAGAGCGATTGTGGATGTAGGTGGTCCTCATTGGAGACCATCAGCAACTGCCGCCAACGGTGCTCAGTCAAGAGACGGAGACTAACCGCATTCTTGGCGTTAGTCTGTTCCAGAGGTTTGTCGTCATGAAGGAGCAAATCGCCTCCAATCACGCTGTCTCTAAGACACTGTCGCTTCTGTCCTTCCCTCCGGAGAGGATCCGCAGCTGGAGCTCTTTCGTAGAGCCATTATTTAAGAATATACAGACAACCATGCTTCGCGAGCAGTACCGAATGCATCCGGTTCTGAGCCGATGGCCCTCGGAGCAGTTCTATGACGGAGCACTCAAAGATGCCTTCGATGTCGACATAAGGATACCGCCAGCTGGCATCCCTTGGGTCAAGGAAAAGGACAGTGATGAGCTCAAGGCTGCACCTCTGCTCTTTGTCTCGACCACCACCGGAAGAGAGGAGACGAATGGCAGCGGAACATCCAAACTAAACAAGAAGGAAGCACAGGTACCTCTGCACAGATACCAACCATACGCCCTGTCGTCCTAAGCCGCCATCTCTGTGCACTAGATCGTCGTGTCTGTTGTAAAGCGTCTGCTCAAAGGCAAAGGGGTCTGCCACACAGATATCGGTGTGATCTCGCCCTACGCTGCTCAAGTCCAGACGATCAAACAGTATCTGAAAGCCGATGGATATCAAACGTACCAGGAAAACGAGTCAATGGACGAATCTTTGAGCAAAGTCATCGAAGTCAAGACAGTCGATGGCTATCAAGTACACCCACTTATCCCTCTCTTCCATTCTCGCTTGGTCCCTCATCAAACGGACGTTTAGGGAAGAGAGAAAGATGTGATTGTTTTCTCTTCTGTCCGATCGAACCCTTCAGGCGAAGTTGGATTCCTCGGCGATTACCGTCGGTTCAATGTGGCCATCACACGCGCCAGGAGAGGCCTCATTGTGATTGGCAATCCACAGACCCTCGAATCCGATGGTATGTGGCGCGCATGGCTACAGTATATCCAGCAGAGTCAGTATCTCATTGATGAGCAACTTCTACTGTAATCGCACGTCACATCGTCGTCTGCAGACGGTTTTCGAAAATGGAATCGGAAGGAATCGCTCCGCGAGCGACCGACGAAGGTCCATCCCGGCCTCCAGACGAAAGACACTCGGCCTGTCCCATCATCGAAAGCCGACGCCGATCATCCTCACTACCACTGGAGGTGGCCTGGGACCCGTATCTCTTTGCCGTGGCGCCAGACGATAGCAAGAGTCCATACAATGAACATTGCATCTACAATATCCCGCGCACGGCGAATCGTCTCCTACCGTTGCATCTCACTCCTTTTGAACCACCCTAGGCATGAGACATTGAGTGAGACATGCGTTTAAACAATAGGGCTACAAAAGAGAACAACATATGTCGATGGTTTAAACCCAATCGCGTGGATTCCGGCAATGATCGAGCAAAACGGCCTCGGGTGATCCATCTGCTGGTTGCTGATCGTACTCCCATCGTGCCGTCAAGGGCAACGACATGAGAATGCTCTCGATACGTCCTCCCGTACGCAAACCGAACGTTGTCCCTCGATCGTAGACCAGATTGAATTCGACGTAGCGTCCACGTCGCATCTGCTGCCATTTTTTCTGATCTTCGGTAAAAGGATCGTCCTTGTGCTTGACAATCAGAGGAATGTACGATTCGACGACGTGATCCATGCAATCCTTCGAAAACGCGAGAAGGGTCTCGGGATCACGATCGTTCAGATCGTCGAAGAAAATTCCTCCCAGTCCACGTCGCTCGTTTCGATGCTTGATGAGAAAGTAGTCATCGCACCAGGACTTGAATTTCGGAAAGAAGGAAGGATCGTGGCGATCGCAGACAGACTTGTATGTCCCGTGAAAATGACGCATGTCGTCTTCGATCACATAACTCGGTGTGATATCCGTCCCCCCACCAAACCACCACTGCGGTGGAACGTGTCCCCACTGATCCGTCTCAAAGTAACGGTAGTTGAAATGCATCGTCGGGGCGTGGGGATTGTGTGGATGCATGACGGAACTGATCCCGGAAGCGAAAAAGGGTACGGGATCCGACGGCAGTGTCATCTCTTGTCCCTTTCCCTGTTTCTGCGTTGCCGCGCGGTATGCCTCGGGAGCCATCGTCCCATAAACAACGGAGATGTTGACGCCCGCTTTCTCCCAGACATGACCATCCTGTAAGACGCGACTGATGCCGCCACCTCCTGCAGGACGGACCCAGGAATCTTCGTGAAAGGTCGTCCCATCGACCTCTTCCACGGCATGGCAGATAGCATCCTGCGATTGGCGAATGATCGATTCGAATCGCCCACGAAGACTATCGGCATCATCGATTCCTTCGCGTAGGAGCGATGTCGGTGTCGAATCGACCATCTTCTCGTCTTCGATCATAGCGAAACGCCCCACCGACTTTCGTCGGTTGACATTGAGCAAGCGGCGACCCGTCGATAGAATGCCGCGTTGTTTCTCGAAACGCGACGTCGTCGATCGCGTTAGACAACAGGGCGCCCGCGTCGACGTCAATGCAGCGTTCATGACAACAGGAACAGATCGGCTGTCTTCTGTACGTGATGAAATGATTCGATGAACCGTTTTCATTGAAGGTTCCATTTCGAACTGCTGACAGTATCGACGACGTCATTGTGTATTGATGGCGGGCGTGAGCATCAAGAAAGTGACCGTTTTGAACAATCCGGCACGCTTTACGGATCCCTTTAAGTTCGAAGTGACGTACGAGGCGCTTCAAGACCTAGAAGACGGTACGATCCTTTCAGGCCCTTCACGCATCAGCCTCTGCTCTAGACCTCGAATGGAAGGTCCTCTACCTTAGTTGTGCAAACGATGCCGCATTGGATCAAGAACTCGAGAACGTATTGGTCGGACCCATTTCTGCAGGCACCTACAAGTTTGTGCTTGAGGTGCGTCTGTCTGGGCCAGAGAGGCATTGTTGACATGACGGTGCGTCCGTTTCTAGGCAGAAGCTCCGGACGGGACAAAGATACCGTCGGATGATTTGATTGGCAATACGGGTGTCGTATTGTCCTGCTCGTTCCTCGATCGTGAATTCGTTCGCGTCGGATTCTTCATCAACGTCGATTACGAAGACGAAGAGATGAGCGATAACCCACCAGACCCACCAGTCTATGAGAAGTCGCGCCCCATTTGCCTTCGATTGCAGCGTGCCATGTTGATTGTTATGTAGATTGATGCGGGACGTTGCCGTGGATGACCCGCGCGTCACGACAAAGCCATTGGATCCCATTCCGCTACCTGTCGCTGTGGAAAACGAGGGCGATCGATCGGAGCGATTAGATCGATCGGAGGCGTCGAGCGACGCCGTCGCCGATCGTCATCCGGTTACCGACGTCTAGTCGATGTGACGATCGAAATGATCATATCGTGTGCATTTGAACTGCGGCGGTTGTTTGGCATTTGTCTTAGAAAGAAGATAAATAACATCCGTTTCGCACCATCCACTTCTCCGCCGTCTTGAACGAGCGAATTTCACAAGACGCGCGCTTCTTCCTTTTTTTGTATACTGTAAACTGGCGGACTTTTCGGCACGACGACGGCGCAGTCCGCTGTCACATTCCGGCGCTGTCGATTACGGTGGAGGCTCGGATACGGCATCGGATGTTTCAAGTTGGGCCAAAGGACCGTCCTTTGCGGCGCCAGATAATCTTCAAGGCGCTGCCATTCAACTCCAGTCCTCTCTCAGAAGTCCATTTCCTTCATGACGCGGTCAGCTCTTGCGAAACGCCAGATGCAGGTTTTGGATTTTCCGGGCGGATTAACTTTCTGACGGGGACGCCGGAAGATATCGCTGCCACATTGAACTGTGTATACAGTTTGCTCCAAAAGCTCCAGCACGAGCAGTTTCTTAAAGAAGATGCTCAAGCCGAGCACAAAAGATTACGCGTCGAAGCGCAGACGTACGAGCAGAATTTATCTCGACTCCGTAAGGAGATAGAGGTCAAAGAACGTGATATAGCCACACTCAAAATTCGAGTGCATCTCCACTGCTGTATACGTGCGTACGGGTGTATGATCGCATTGTGTGATGTGACAGGGGCGTCAAGAAGTGGATCGACATTCAGAAGAACTGGCTGTCATGGTTCGAGATCGGGACGCCCTGCAGAAGCACTGCAATAACCTGACGAGGCGCCAAGTTCAATTTCAGCACGAAATTCGTCGCAAGGAGCTTCAGTACGAGTGGCTTCAAGAGAAGCTTCGCAATTACTTGGCAGAAAGAAGACGAGACTTTACAGCAAGCATGGAAATCGTGGGTATGTTAAGGCAACAGGCACCGCAACAGCAGCAGAAGGACAAGAACAAGATGACATCGAAAATAGATGACATGATGGTCTCTGTCTGTCTTCGGCATCAGTACTGTACTGTATGGACATCGTGTTGTCTGTTGTGCAGCCTGGTCGCAATGGAAATCCGAAGAGATCAGCCAACCGCGGCCCGAAGCTTGATGAGACCATGGTTAAAATGATCGTCACAGCTTACGAGGAGAAACAGAAGGAGTTGATGGCTGAAAATGAAGATCTTCAAGAAGCGTTGAATGGCATCAGGGTATGTGTCACATCAATGTCTAGCTGTTGCTGTTATGGCGTGTGTGATGGGATGGTGGTGTTCACAGAAAGAGTACACGGATTTGATGAATGCGCAAATGGAGAAGGCTGAGGCCCAATCGAAGAGCTTCCAGAGAATGGACAGCAAAATCTTCACAACGAAACGTGACAGTTTGGATGCGCATCGTCACCCGGGCGTCGAAGAGACACACAGTGGACTGTTGTCTCAAGGAACGACGGGTAAGTTCGGCATCGGATCCCCATCCCTTGCACCATCCGATTCTGCAACGACGTCGACCTCAGCCTGCCGCCGCAACAGCGGCGACCGCTATGAACATTCCGGAGGCGTTTCCGAGATTCAGGATGACGCGGAGGAGGAGATGCGACGAGAGGAAGACATTCGACGTCGGGCTGAGGTGCCAGACGGCGTCCTCAATGCAGAACATCCAGATCTGGTTCCGTGGCCGTTGCCTCATGAAGTGCAGTTGAGACAAACGCAAATGGATCGTGAGGGTAAAGAGAACAAAACCGGACAACAAGCAATTTTGGACACGGGAGAACACGCGCCGGTGCTACCGACGGTTGAGGAAGAGCAAGAAGCAATGGCATCGTCAAGGAGTCTTCCAGAAGATGAAGAGATTCCCATCGATGCTGTGACACTAGCACAGCAGACGCATCTCGTTCTCACATCTCTTTCGGCTTCTGTCGAAGAACAGGATCTTCCCAAATCGCAGAGCGACGCATCGCCGCCTATCGATAGTGAGAGAAAGATCGATGCGCATAGCATCAAAGAGAAGAAGATACCTGAGAACAGCCCCTTTGCAGATCAGCCATCGCCTGAGAACAGGAGTCCGGTCGTGACGCGATCGAAAGGGAATAAATTTACGTGGCCGCCGCCGTCGCCTTCTCCTCAACCGCGTGAAGAGCCGGCCCCTCGTCCCATGCGCTCAGCGCTCGGCAAACTGCCTCAACCTTCCAATAAACCCGTCCCCAATGCTGCCCTGCTTTCAGAGGAGCAACTTAAAACGGAGCTGCGTACACGTGCCGTCGATGTCGAAGAGGCCGTGCGAGCTCTGAAGACAGCCTGCACAACAATGCAGCCTCAACATATGAGGAGTGTCATGGAAAAGCGTCTGCATATGGAATTGACCATGGCTGCCAATCTGGCCGAACAGCAAGAAGCCGTCGTGAATCTGGCCCTTGCCGGTCTCGAAAAGGTACGCAGGACAGCACCGGGTTCGGATCTCGAAGTGGAAGAGATGTCATTGACGGTGACCGCTTCTCTGAACAAGACAGAGTCTCTCGTGTCAAAGATGATGCAGCTAACGACAGAGCCCAGCAGCACAGAAATGGGTTCTCAACTCCAACTCCATCTTCAAGAAATAATGCAAGAATTAGAAGATCTCAGAGATAAGACAGCCAATCGCTCTTCTCTCATGTCAAGGGAAGGAACGCTGTCAACCCCTTCGGCAGTGGATGTCGAACGGAGCATCTCAACACTGAGGGAACGTGCCGATGACTTAACAAAAGAGAAGGAATGGATAAGCAGAGCACGAGGCGATCTCCATGAAGATGGCTCTGCGGATGGAACAGTGGCCTCTCGTCGAACCTGGGCGGACAAAACCAAAGAGGATAAGGAGCGAAGAGAAGTTGATGATGATTTAACAACACCCGATGTGTATTCTGATGATGACGCTGCACCCACGGAAACTCTGAGCCGTATTCTCCATTCAAACGACTGAGAATGGAGAGCATCCTTTCTTTGTTGTTGAACCGTGTGACTGCAGTCATGTTGCTGCACACACAAACATTCCTGTCTTATATGTTTCATTTCATCGAGGCGGTTCTTTTTTCTTAAAGGCGGATGTTTTAATAAGGGCGTTAAGAGAAGGATTCTCCTTAAACATGTTCTCCGCAAAGATTAACGTTTATGTGTGATCGATTCTGTCCCTTTCCATTCTGCATTTTGTAAGAATACATACACAAGTGTCCTGAAGGACAGCAGATTAAGGGAATGATCTCTGTTTGATTAATGCCGTCAGACGTGTCCATGAAAGTCCGCCGCCAGCTCCAAACCCGTCAAAACGCGCATGTGCTCCAGGAAAGACCTGGCGAAAGGCAGGACCGGTAGGTACGGCAACACTGAGGACACCCGATGCCGAAGCACTCTGTAGGAGGAAGTTGTGTGCACCCACTAATGCGCACTGTTGTACGCTGGATCCCAAAGAGGTGGCCATCGAGAGAAAGAACGATGGGTCGATTTCTGCAGGATCAATGCATAGATGAAAAAGAGTGAGAGACGTGTGATGTGACCTGGCGGCGCCGTCTGTAGGAAGGACGGATCGATCGACATTCTGACTTGCTTCTCGCGCCGTCGAGCATTCATACTGGACACAAATGCCTCGGCCTCTTCTCTTTTTTTCTGTCGGATCTTGGTGCTCAGCTCTTCTTCCATTTCTGGTCTGGAAGTGGGCGATGGCCAAGTAATGGCAGAAATCTGAGCAGCGACCTCGCCAAAGAGTGGCTTCAGGGCGCTCCTCCATACGTCATCATTCTGATCGGACTGCGTTTGGGTGAGGACTGCCACGATGGCGTCATGATCCAAGACGTCATCCACAAAAGCGGCAACACCTAAAGAACGTATGCCATCGATGTGGTTCACGAGACATTGTGTGGACAAGCAGACCTTGTCTCAGAGGAATGCGTTTTTCTTGAAGGAGTTCTTTCAGTTTGGCCTTCTTCAAAACGACCGTCTTCTTTGCCAATGCGTGATAATCTGATGAGGCAACCATACTCGGCCATCCCACCTGCAAGTATCATCTGGGTCGTCGTAGTTATGAGATGACGTTTTATAAATGCACTTTATCAAAGAACAATTCAACGAGTCCCTCCTCTGTGCCGTCGCCATGCCGGATCAGATCCTGGTAGACCTCTGGACCCCAGTTGGCACAATCCAGTCCCAAATCCTAAATCCACATCTTGCTGCCCAGTGACACAGTGAGATGCCCACCGAGAAAGCGGCGTTAAAGGCAACACGATGTCCATCTCGCTGAAGATCGGCCACCACACCGTCGCATTCCAGGACCACAAGAGGCCGCAATTCGATCGACGCAGCATGTGTCCGAACGACGACACCTCGATGCATGCCTTAATTTTGACACACGCTGCGATCGAGATGCTTGGAATACCATGTCTCTCTCGGTAACATGTCGATCGATATCGAAAACTCGGCCTTCGTGGATGTTGTGTGCCGATCGCTGCGATAAGGGATTTCATGAGATGCATTAACGTGTCCTCGAGATCGAAATGGCGAAAGACGACGCACCACCACCGCCAGAGACGAAAGACGACGCCCCAGGTGGCGACGACAAGAAAACGCCAAAGGCGAAAAAGAAAGCCGCTTCGCAGAAGACACCCGAGGAGCTTCTGAAGGAGTTCACTCCTAAACCTCCACCGAAACCCCGCGACGTCGAACCTTACTCTTTCAACCGACTCGAGCAATTCGATTACGTACGCGAAGTGACGAAAAAGAACGTGTGGTATTACCGCGATCGTATCAGCGTCCCACGTGGCCCGTGTACACTGCCCGTGCTTCGCGAGGCCTGGGTCAATGGCATCATTGATGAGAATACGTTGATCTGGGGACAGGGACTGATCGATTGGCTTCCTGCCAAGAACATCCGAACACTCATTCCACAGATCCGTACTCCCGAAGGTTAGCCATGTCTTTACCTCTTGCACCGCTCAATGCATCTCACTCATGTTACGCAGTGCAATTCGCGACGTGGTTGAAGAAGAATCTTGCGTTGAAGCCTGCTGTGGCACGTATGCGAAAACAGTTTCCTGAAAAACGTTCGATTCCGCACGATCAGGTGGACAATATGTACTGAACCACATCTTAACAAGAGTTTTGGAAAAAAATTCCTGTTGGATGATACAAGCCCATCAGCAGTGCAGTCGATGGAAGTAACAGCAGACTGTTATCTGTCTATCAGACATCAATCAGAAGCTACATCGTATCTGGTGCACATGGAGTGGATGTTGAACGGTTTCAATCAGGCAAGAGATTTGTTGCTCTCGTAACCAGGAGGAGTGAACATACTCACTCTCGAACACACAAAAAAACCATGACAGCATGACGTTGAAAAAGACACGCTGTCCCCTGAAATGACAGACTCAAGAATGACATAGCATTCGTTGATCATAACACACCCAACGGCCCACAACAGTGACATAGGATTCGTTGATCATAAAGACACTCAACGACCCACAACGGTAAGGATCTATTGTTTTTCAAGACACTTGTGCTCGAGCATTAAGTGATTCTCTGGACGCAGTCCAACACATGCTCTCATGAAATTCTCCAACATGGCTCGTTGCTTGGACAGGGCATTGACAATCGGCGTTCCATCCGGGACCAATGGCGCCTTGGTCAAGTAGGACAACAAGGATGCAACGGGATGTAGGTCTTGATAATGCGTGTCCTTCTCCTGCTTCACCTGGACACGCGTCAAGAGTTCGGCCAATAAGACCAAGTCCAGAATGATAGGTGCTGCCAAAAGAGAGTCTTCGCATGTGTTGTGCATCACAATCGTACTGCGTCCTCCGAGAAAGATTTCAGATGTATATTCATCCATGGCACGTTTACTGTCTCCCACGTAAGGAACATACTTGATCACCACAACGTGGTCCGGATGCTCTCCTGGCTCGTAAAGAACGGCATTGGAGCCAACCATATCATCCACGACGTTAGATTTAGAGATCTCTTTGGAACGGAATGTCTGTGGAGCGGATAGATTGAGCCCGTCGTTGTTGCCGAGATGATTGTACGAGACAATAGAGACAGGTTTGATGCCGGCGCCGACTAAGAAATCGACCACCACGGATTTCATTTTCGTCTGACCACTCTTGAAATCATCTCCAGCGATCAACACGCCTCTGCTAATAGCCATTTCGACCAGACCAGGGACAAAAGTGTTCTGAGGGGAGCCGTTGATAAAAGGGACTCCTTCTTCGATGGCGGCAATGGCGTAGAGCGATGATGGTGCAATCTCATCTTCGTTCGACTCGACGCTTTTCAATAAATTCTCCATGGTATCATTCATTCCCTCCTCAATTGAGGCATAGCGTTCTGTGTTTGCTGTCCAGAGCACCACAATCTTATCCAATTCATTCGTTTTCTTAAAATCGCGTATGTTTTGGCGGATTTCGGCGACTTGTTCTGCCTTGGTGCCGTTGATCACATGATCCGCCCGCACATTCTGATTGCTCGCTACAAACTGCGGATCATAGATTCCTGTACAGCAGCATCCTTAAGTACTACCAAAAAGAGTGAGATATTCCAATGACCTGGCAAAGGTTGAATATCTTTCATTAGTGGAGCCAGCTGCTGCTGCAAAGCAAAATCGATCACTTGTGCGCGTTCCATCGCGCGGGCCATGTCATAATGTGAAATATCCCACCCGCCGATGACCACATCATTAGGGTCCACCATGGGCAGCAGACTTTTCAAGGGAGCATAGACTTCTTCGCCGTCGACGTTTCCTAGTCGAAAAGACGACGCTTGTGTAACGGACCCCCAGTAGTTTGGCTTCTGTAAACCCTCTTTCGTCATCCACGTCACTCCGCTGTCGACACAACGTCTTTTCAGACGGAGAGACGAAAGCGACGGTCTTACTGTTTGTTTGCGAGAATTCCGGCGAGAAGAGTGGAACCGTTGTTGCCGCCGAGGCCCACAAGCATCACACTGTCGACAGCACGAGGAACTCCGTCAGGACACGACGCACGCGTTTCGTCGTCGTTTGCTTACCCGAGCTTCGGCACGGCGTTTTGGGTTCGGAATTCGAAAGTCTCCTTTGTGGGTATCACCGTCCATGACTGATCGTCGGCCGGCTCCAATCGCGTGTTGTCGTAGTCGAAACGCGCGTAAATAGCGTCATCTGCGTAACGCACGTTCGGGGACTGGACTTTGAAGTTCTCGACAAACATTTCTCAAATCTCGACGGGTCCAAACAAGCGAAGCTTAGAACAAAAGGGCAAAAACCCAGTATATATAGTCAACGGGTACCGTCCTCTCGAACGTTCGCGACTTGATGCGACGGTACTGCCGTTAGTGAACATCATGGTTGTCGCACGTGTGCTGCGACGCGGTTGGTCAGTTCTCGAAGGCGTCTGTCCTGCAACGCGGCCGTGGGAGTATCTATCGAAACGGGGCGCAAACCGTACAGTAAAAGTACAGCTTTTAAAGGTTAGGAGTGGTGATGCATATTCCTAGACGATGCATCGTCGAGGCATCGAGAATTCCATGCTGTGCTGTTCTGCAGGATGTCGAAAAACTAGGCGGACATGGCGATGTGGTCATGGTCAAACCAGGACGCATGCGGAATCACCTATACCCAAAGAAAGAAGCTGTGTATGCTATGTATAATGCGCCACTGACTGTACGAGAACGGAAAACCAAAGTTCATCGACCTGCATAGTAATTGTACATCTGCAGAATGCGTCTAAACATGGTCTAGGAAGTCCACAGACCGAGCAAAGAGGACCTCATTCGAGCACAGCTGTCGAAAATCGTCAAGCGACTGACCACAACCACTTTGGTTTTTCTGTTAGGTTTAGTGATGTGACTGACAGTTGGTGAACTAGGAGATCCGACGGCCGTTGAGAGAGGGTGGAGATAAAAACGTTTCAATCACAGCAGATATTGTGTGTAAGTTTGTGCGAGAGCGTCTAAAAGTGGATCTGTCGGCGTCCCTGCTGGACATACCAAAGCCACTCGAAAGCCGCGGGGAGTTTGAAATACCATTAAAGTTTACATACCAAGGGGAGAGTGATCTGACTCTGAAGGTCAACATTATCGATGCCTCCGAAGCAGAAGAAAATGACTGATATGATCTAGAGAGACACATACAAATGTTGTCTGTCATAAAGTGCATTGGTGTGACGTATTTTGGAGAGATGACCAAACGCGAGAACATGTGAGAGGACTGCATATGTCTTGCGTGCCAAAACTCGCATTTTGTTTCTTTTACTGTTGTTGTACGATGGTGCTTCTTAATGCCTTTTGGTGGTTTTCTGTCACATCGCTTGGCAATCCAAGTGCTTACTCAGTAAACAACAGACATTCGCATGCTGGCCAAGACGATTGGAAGTTTTCGGATGCATCTAACGAAGTGAGCGAAGTGAGCGGCGCGGCTGGCTGACTCGCGCATGAAATCTATTTCTTTTGTGAGTGGTCAGTTGTTCCACTGTTATCTAGCTTCTTTGGGAAATGGGCCTGCTGATGCACCGTTCAGTAGTCGTTTCCTTCGCTGCATTTGAAGTAAAGGACCTCTCTCGACAGGAACCGATTAGATAAAAAGCGATAACTGTGTTCCTCGACAGCGAATGTCGACATTGACAGCTTGTCGAATTTCTAATCGATCTATGTGAATCGGAACCGAGAACAGGCCGATCAGCTGCAAGTCAGATTCAATCCAGATGTTCCTGCTAGAAGTCGTGCTTCGTATCTTTTTGCTTCCGCGTAGCTTGTAAGTGATCGGTAGAGAATGCGATCCAACCATATGCGTTAAGCTGTCGGACATGTAATTGGCGCTCTTATGAGGCTTTAAATAAAGCTTTCGGAAGGACGAATGACGACCTCTGTCGAGAAACTGTGATAACTAACCATCATCCATACCAAATGAGTCCTAGAGCGAATAACTCAAACTTCAAAAAAATACCGTATTGAGATATAGTTCTACTTGATTCATGGTGCTAGCAATATTTCGTTCGCCGGCAATCGAATGCTCGAAATAATTCTTTTCCGGCAAGCAATGATATTGTGTCCGAAGCAGAACTTCGTTCTTGCACTATGGAACGTCACCTTGAGCGAAAATAACATCGCGATCGATTAAGCACAGAATCTCATTCGAAAAGACAATCATTACATCTTGGGATCGCATGCAAGAAGATTCACAGGAACGATCTATGATCCATCGGATCGATCGATCAATCGACCGCGCTTGTCGATGCGATACTTCACTGCGATCGATTCATAGATCTCCGCTTTTCGCAGAATCGATGATATGATCGATCTTTTCAAAAGCGAAAGAAATCCTGGACACTCTTCTGGCGGTTTCTTTTGAGTCTCTCTTCTTCTTCTTCAGGGAAAAAGTGGCCTTCCAGTGGTGATCGCCCTTAAACGCTTTGCTGAATCCTAATCACGCACAAGGAGTTGCTAGATTTGTCCTCTCTGCGTTTCGCTTCTAGTGGACCGATTAGACAACTGACAAACAACGTCCGCGGGTTTCCGACGAGTTCTCCGAAACCACATGCGGGGAACCGCATTGCTCAAATCTTCGTCGGAGCCGCTCGTCCTGGATCCGTCCAAACGGACTGAAGGATCGTGGGGAGGTGATGATAATCGTGACTTGACAGCTAGAGAACGATACTTTTGGCAGAAATGAGAGACTGGCCGTGCCACGCGTCTTCGACCGCAATCGTCAAATAATGCCTCATGACTGGACCGAACTGCATCGTTACTTCTCCGTGAAGAGGCGCACACCTGTCATCGCCGAGTCTGTTCTCCCATCGGATTCTCCTCTGTTTCCCGATCGTACACTGAGACTGCAATCATCCATTGTGAACAGAGGAGAGAACAAGTCTAGAGGCAAACTCTGCTTTGAGCATCGAGGCAGGATATGCGGCTGTCTGAAAACCGTCTAACGCGAAACATCACTCAGGACACAAACATTCGAACATCCGTAGGCGGAACCGGCTCGAGAATCGTCGAACAGGACCTGAAGCAAGCAGGACATGGGCCAGATTTGGAAGAAACTCATGTTCAAGCAAAGTGCGGCGATGGCAAAAAAAAATCCGGGCCATCAAGGTCAATCCTTTCTCTTCAGAACCGTCTAACAACTCACGTGACTGCTCCAGAAGTGTAGAAGCCTACCTGGTCGCTTTTCACAACCCATCCCATTACGTTCAGATTCACACTGCTGTTCATCTTGGCCTTTGACAGGTAACAGTGGAATCCCTAGGTCTTCGTGGTTTGGCCTAGTAGAGAAGGCATTCTTAGTATTCCCGTTTGTTGCCCTGACTGTAGGATCGCGGGAAAGCGGTCCAATACTTTGCTGTTTGCATTTTATGTGATCTCATCATTCTGTATGTCAGCGTCATCTTGATCGCTTCTGTGATCTGGAGACACTGTTCCAGTTGAGGGGGTTTCAATTCTGCGATCTTGCAGTTGTTATATGGGATGCTTGGCAGAATCACTGACCGACCCGCAACATTTCTGTTTGCTGGCGACAAACAAGAAGGTCAATCACGATCAGCACTGCCTCGAATTCGGATTCGGATAGATATAATATTCGGCAAGACACTTGTCTTTCTCTAACTAAGCATTTCGACAGTTCGCGCATCCCACTAGTCAACAAGCGATTAAACGCTTCGTCCTATGACACGCAGTGGACGTTGTCGTGCAAATCGACTCCGCAACTGTCGCGTCAGCATTCCAAACGCCTGCTTCCGAACATCTTGACGGCTTCTCATCCTCGTCATGACTCGCATATTTGTTACAGGTTTTCGCTCTTTGTTCGCTGTCCATTGTTAAAAATCGAGGAGCGACATGGAGGGACAGGAGACCGGTCTCTTTACCGAATCGCCAGAGGCAGAGACGTCAGTGGAGGAAGGTCATCGAGATTGGGCGTCGCTTCCATTGCCCGTCGTCGACAGTCTCGTTCGAGTGCTCAAGGATGCTCGAAGATGGAGACTGGAGGGCAGGTCTCTGCGACTGATCAACAAACACTGGTCAGCAGCGGTCACCATGCACGTGGAGGAGATTCGACCCGACACCACGCGAATCATTGCCGACGAGGACATCGCGTCGCTGTCGAAGTTCAAACGGCTGACGTCTGTAGACATCTCGCCGTTTCTGATTCGTCCTCCTAGACATGCAATTCCAAAGAACCGAAAGCAGAAGATGGTATTCCTAAAGAACTGGTTTGACGCCAAGCTGAGGAGGATTGTTGACATGCTTTGTGAGATGCCGGAGCTAACACAGATTGAAGTCGGACTCAAGACCATAATCATCCTCCATTATCACTGTGCAAGAACGAGAGAACATTTCTCAACATTGGAGAGGATCACCTCAGTATACCTTTACAACAGTAAGAACGTTAAGTTCTACGGCGAAACGCCTCTGAGCAAAACCTGGGCGGGGCAACTCTACGGGCAACAGCAGTCGGACTATTCAAGCATAATCGCGCAACTTGTGTGCAGTCTTGGGGGTTTGGAAACATTGGAAGTTGAAGGTCTTGTGCTGGACAGTTGCACTCAGTTCGGTTTTCTGGACCAAGTGAAACGTGTAACCCTTCAAGGTGTGGACTCAAGAATACTGACCCGACTGTCAAATCCATCGGCAACAGTTTCTTCTGTTGTCGTGTTGTCTCCTGCTACATTCACGCGGAACATTTCTGTCCAACTGACTCGTTTGGGTGGACTAAGTCTTCTGGAGGAGGTTTCGTCAGACGATCTCGCCGGAGTGCATCTCAGTCCTGCAGCCAAAAATTTGAAGGTTCTTGACATCTCTGTTAGCGATTTTGACATAAGTGCTTTTCCAAATGAAACGATTACTGTATTCATGAACGTAGAATGCTTGAATATTGTATCATGTTTGTTTGCGGGAGCATCATTGCGAGGACATTTTCCCAATCTCAAGGCGTTGAGATTTGCAGATTGCACGGTGACAGACAGCGATGTGACGTTTGTCACGCAGTTCCGCAAGCTGGAGCTCTTGGATTGGTACGACGTACTCGATCCACAATTCAAGTCGCTTCACCTACCATGGGAGAAGTTGGAGCTGCCAAAACTCCGATCATTATGTGTCATTCCAATCCTGGATGACTCCGAATTGCTGTCAATTTCTCGACAAACGAATCTGGAGGTTCTGCTCGTCGGATCGTACTACGACCAGATATGTGCTAGCAATATCACGAATGAGGGACTACGCTTGCTGGAAGAATTGGTCAATCTTCGCATTTTGTACGTAGAAGCTTACGAAACAAAGGCAAGAAGAATGTGGTTATCTTTGCTTTCTAGTAACATGCTTACCAAACTGGAGCAATTGTGGGTGTGGTTTTATCCGGAGTATGATGAAGACGAAGACAGCTTAAAACGCATAAAATGCATTTCGCCTCATCTGATCTTGAAATCTGGCCTGTATCATTTTCTAGATTTTGATTGCGCTCGTTTTATTTGACTCGGAAGATAATCGTTTCCCAAATAATACCAACAAAAGATTTAAAGTTGGTGCACGAGTGGTCATAGTTGATGTTATGTCTGTTGCATGTTACAGCAAAAATTTGCAAAACCAGCGACGCTGTCCCGATCGCTTGTACAGAAGTGGATGTTCATGTTAGATTGATTCTATGACGATTTGCACTGACTGTTCCTTTGCTCTCACACATCTGCGTTGTCTATTCGGCCTTGTTCTCTGCGGTGGTAGTTGCGGCAATCGATAAGAAAAAAGTTCTTTAGTTGTGCTCGACATCCAGAACTCGGATACAGTTGGTGTTACAGTTGATGTTCAACTGTCGCTGTCAAACTCACAAAAGGTGTCAGTCACCATTTGGATCAAAATTCGGTGATCTGCAGACTGCCGCCTACTCCGAAGCAAGAAGAGTCGAGCCCCTTGCCTGCAAGTACGATTGAGGTTCCCCGTTAGGCGGGATTTGAAACAATCGAGGATTGCGCTGGCTTACTTTTATTGCCGAGATAAGTTCTGTTCGGTTTCGAATCCCGCTATGTGTGCAAATCCTCCACAGCTCAACAAGAGATGGAGGCTCTAGTTGAACGCGTGACGATGGACGGGGTTAGAGGGTCCTTTTCGCCTTCTGTTGCAGTCCGGGGTCTAGACTCATCGGTGAACAGATCGCCTTCTTGACGACAACCACTTTGGAATAGAAGCTTCTCTCGATAATGTGCCCTTATTTAAATACATTCCGTTCTCTGTGTGCTTGCCCCTCTTGTAGGACTGGAATGTCGAACATCTTGCGCCACACGGAGAGAGGATGACATATTGAAACTGTTCGCGCGCCCTTCAGACACGGTTTTGCCTTCGACGTGACGTAAACCCTTAATAATGAGGCCGCTGACTAGAGCCGCTTTGGCGACATCTGAATGCACAGCGATGTGGCGTTGTGTCCAGAATTGCTTCACCTTACCTGGCTGGCCAACGGTGCGGCCGCTTGCGACTCTTGGTAAGACATCCTCCGGTTCTCTCTAACCGGCAACTCGGAATACAAGGAACGAGGAATGGGAACACCTCCTGATCTTCGCCTGCTTGGCCTATTTTTGGGAATAACCGAGAAAATGATCACTTCTGTGATGTGGAAGCGCAGCATGCCTGTGCAGTTCATAGCGGATATTGACACCTATTTCATTCCATCGTTTGATGTTACCAACTCTCCTCTCGTTTTGAACGTTCTCTGGATTTCACGTTTTCGGGTATTCCAACGCCTGGGTGCTCGTTTGCGATCAGCCTCTCGCTTAAAGTTTGTGCGTGGAAGGTACTAAGTACGGTGGAAGCATTGATCTTCATCACAACTACACGCAACTGCCGTATCGGACAAATCTTGCACGTGGGTGTGAGCAACCGAGAGCGGACAAGGGAGTTGAGGGCACGCAAGAAGGTACCTCGTGAATTTCGGTGCGACGCGGTGGTGTACCATCGGCTAGGAAGACCAGTGCAAAAGTCAGCGTCGAAGACCTACAACTTGGACGGATTGTAGCTTTGTATCCGTTCCCCGTAAGCGTTCTATTAAGCGTCAGAGCTATCAAATCGGACAGTGAGCACGCAGATCCCCGCATCTACGAAGACGAGCATCATTTTCTGTGCCGATGCCCTTTCTCTTCGTCTCAGAGACTCGTGTTTTGCCCCAGAACTAAAACTTCGATTGCGCGACATGGCGCTGCAGGGGGAAGATGGAGTGACGCACTCCGAGGACAAGCGCAACGAGATCGCAGAAACGCGACTTCGGCGAGGACGCAACTCTCCGAGCACATGAAGCTGCATGCACCGACCACACTAGAGAGCGTGACAAGGAGAGCCGACACTGCGGAGTCTGTGGCTTAACACGCACGTCTTATTGTGCGTGTACAGTACTGAGATATCATTGACACAACTTCTGCGCGCTTTTACCGTCTGACGAGTTTCGTCGCTCGGATTTCTTGACGGAGGAAACCTCTGGTCTTTTCTGGCGGGAAGATGCGTCTCGCCTTTAACTGTATGATCCATCCGACAAAGTTTAGCGACTTCAGTTATTCAGTTAGACTGCTCACACATGACTTCGTTGAAACAATGCAATGGGAAGATTCTCAATTCGACCAACAGCTGACGTACGAACTGCGACTTCGCAACTGTCACGTCAGCATCGGAACGCCTGCTTTCGAGCATCCTACTTGCTTCTTATCCTCGTCACGACTCGCATATTTGTTGCAGGTTTTCGCTCTTTGTTCGCTATCCATTGTTAAAAATCGAGGAGCGAGATGACGGGACAGGAGACCGGTCTTCTTACCGAGTCGCTGGAGGCCGAGACGTCGTTGAATGAAGATCATCGAGATTGGGCGTCGCTGCCTCTGCCCGTCGTCGACAGTCTCGTTCGAGTCCTCAAGGATGCTCGGAGATGGAGACTGGAGGGCAGGTCTCTGCGACTGATCAACAGACACTGGTCGGCAGCGGTCACCATGCACGTGGAGGAGATTCGACCCGACACCACGCGAATCATTGTCGACGAGGACATCGCGTCGCTGTCGAAGTTCAAACGAGTGACGTCTGTAGACATCTCGCCGTTTCTAACTCACCCTCTGAAACATGCAATTCCAAGAAACCGTAAGCAGAAGAAGCTTTTTCTAAAGAATTGGTATTGTACTAAGCTGGAGAGGGTTGTTGACGTGCTCTGTCAGATGCCGGAGCTGACGCAGATTGAAGTCGGACTCAAGGCATCCGTACCCCTCCTCTATCACTGTCCAATCGCAGGAGAACAGTTATCCAGATTAGGGAGGATCACCTCTGCGTACATATATCACACGGACAATCTTAGGCTCAACGGCAAACCCCATTTGAACGCGACATCCTTGTTGTACGCTGGTTCTCCGTTTGTGGATTTTACGAAGGGCCTTGCTGAATTCATCAACAGTTTGAATGGACTGGATACGCTGGAGACCACGGCAGGTTTGTTAAGTTGCGTTACGCAGTTCGATTTCCTTAAAAAAGTAAATCACGTAACGTTGCAAAATATGGACTTCTGTCTATGTACCCCGGAGGCGCTCTCATGGGCGACGATTTCTTCAGCCATACTGCATAGTTCACAAAGTTCTATATTAGACAGCGTTGTTTTACTCGATCGTGTACAAAGCCTGTCCCTGGAGTCTCCTTCTGTAGACAGTCTGGAACGTATATCTCTCGCTCGTTTCGCGAGACACCTTAAGGCCCTTCGTTTGGATGTATGGCATCCGGATGTTAGCCTTGATATCCCAGTAGAGACGCTCTCTAGGTTCGAACAATTGGAGTGTTTGGAACTCGAGTCGTATCACTTCGATGGCGCATCGTTGAAAGAAAACCTCCCGAACCTGAAGGCCTTGAGAGTTCATTATTGCACAGTGAAGGACGGCGATGTGACGTTTGTCACACGATTCCACAAGCTTGAGCTCCTAAGTTGGAAGAAAGTTTATGACCCGGCGAATCAGTTGCTCCAACTGCCGTTAGATAAGCCAATGCCGCCCAAACTTCGTTCCTTGAGTCTTATCCCCATTTCAGACGACTCGGAGCTGGTGTCCATTTCCCGGCAGACGAATCTGGAGGTTCTTCTTTTCGGAACTGAGCCCTATGATTTCAGGGCTGGAAACATCTCGAAGAAAGGGGTAGAAGCGCTAGAGAGGTTGCAGAATCTCCGTATTCTGACGATCGTCTCTTCTGGCGAGAGGAACCGAGAAACACTGTTGCGTTCGCTGCCTGTTAACCTCGTCACGGGGCTCGAACAGTTGTGGTTGGATATGCCCTTAGATTACATCACAGAAGACGAAAGCGACGTGAAATCCATAGAAAGAAGATCGCCGAACTTGATCGTGAAATCGCGAAACATGACCTGCTGGTCATCATTCTCAAAAACGCTCGATCACGCTTGGCTCATTTGACTTGAACGATGAGATTCTTCAAACGAAGTCTAAGAATGCGTGCGTGGGTCTGAAAATGAAGCATCGATGGATTGTCGAGTCCGGCTCTTTATTTTCTGTCTTCTATTGTACAAACTCGCAGAAAGGGAAATTACGTGCAACCTGGCCATTCGGCTAAACACTCTTTCTTGCTAAACTGTGAGGTCACTTGCAATCTTCCCTGCGCGTTCTGTAAATTCTTTTCTACGTGCTCTTAGAGACAGTAACAGAAGCAGCTGGCGGAACGCGGCATTTTTCCAGTCTGTGCAAAGATCCAGGAGGTAGATGTCGGTGTACTTAAACTGCCCCTGCGAACTTATAACGATGAGGCTGTCATGCGCATCTTACTTCCTGTCCGACTTCCGGTTCCTTCAAAATAAAAGAGATATCTTTCTATAGGCCTGAAAACTAGATGAGGGTCTTGTTCGTCATCAGATGTGGAGTTTCATGCATCCCGTCGACGGACTTGGATTTGAGATTTTCATTCACAAGAGGTTCTTCTACTTATGTCCACGTGGGTCTTTTAGAAGCTGAATGCATACGCATGCGTTGTTTCGACAAGTGCAAGGGAACAAGGGAGGCAGGCACAGAGGGACATGCGTCAAAAGAGAGATGTCGTGTTTAGTGTATGTGAACATGCGAGGGTGCGGCTTCTGTGGTTTTATGTCCGGCGACGACTCGTCCTTTTGGCTTTAGAGATTCTACAACAGCGTCTGCATCGTCATCTAGTTCCGTCTTCGGTGATTGTTTTCACTCCTACTTTTCTGGTGGACTGAGAAGCTTTATGAACTAGTGAGCGCATCTCCTACAACGCCCTATTCTTTATATCATGTTCTTTCAGCGAAAAATCAACGCAAAACGCAGATATACAAACAGTTTGTTGTGGTCTCCGTTTGCGTTTTCATCTCGACGTCGTGTGGCTTTTTCTTGGTTCAGAATTTAGCAAAACAAATGTGTTTCACGCATTTCTCGTTCCCGACGAGGCCTTTTCGCATCGTCCGTGCTTGGGTCGCTTCCATGCTCAAAACGCTTGGCAACTTCTGCCGTCACACTTTGCATTATTTTCCTATAGTGGCGCCGACGGTTTTTTGGGCCAAGCGTCTTTGAATTCTCAAAAACGTTAAAGTGTTAATGTCTGTCGACAGCATGTCGATTAGCTGCCAAGAACGGGTAAGGTTTTGTAGTTCGTGATCAACGGTGACTTTGTGATAAACGCTTCGGGAAAGCCGTTTCTCATCGTCGATCCGCAAACGGAAGAAGTCATCGCTAATGTCTCCCAGGCAGTTGTGGAGAATGCCAATCGTGTTGCCCAAGCTGCACACATCGCCTTAAATGAAGGACCCTCTGACCTCGTCTCTCCGGAAGAATCCATCACATCAATCGCATTCTATCTTACTCGACATCGCTTTCTTTAGGAGCGTGGACATATCATGGACAGATTCACTTATCTTCTTGAACAGCACCAAGAAAACTCCCTCGTCTAGAAGCAATAGTCGATGACTTGATCCAGTCCACAGACATGATGTGCGTTGAGTGTACGACAGTGGGAAGCCACTGATGGTCCTGCCCTGCAAGGTCGACATTCTAACTGCCATCAATCTTATCCGTTGTTATGTTATTGTGCCGTGCAGTTAGGCAGACAAGATCCACAGACAAACGATCCCAGTGGACAACAGTTACTTTGCCTAGACGTTGCACGAGCCAATGGGCGTCGTCGGAGGGGTAACGATAGATAGCGCTTCATCTTAGCTGAGAGACCATGAATTCGCCAGAACATTCCATCAAACTTCCATTGGTGATGGCGGCCCGGAAACGACGTAGACATGTCTCGGCGTCTTGTCGACTTCGGGGCGAAGAATCGTCGTGTATTGACAGGAAGGCAGTTCAACAGCATCGCGAGGACCGTCATCGATCGGAGGTGTCTGGATGACGGACGTCTCGCAGTCCATGAGCATCATTATCCTTGCATTCGAACATCGGTTGACAAACGCTGACTTCGTCCTGTTCGAAGTTCGTTGGTTCACATAAGACTTTTTCGGGTCATGCAACGAATGCCCGTAGAATCGCTGCTCCATCTGGCAGGAACAGTTCTCTTAATCGCCTGTTCGACAGGAGCACAACAGAGTCCCGCAGGTAGTGATGCGATTCGTTTCGTTGCCGGCTTGGCGGACGATCCTTGCTATTTTTGTCACTTCTTGTCCGATGGCTCGACGTTTCGCTGCCCGAATTCAAGAAGCTGCTGTCATCGACTTCGTCACCAGTGCGACCTTCGTAGGTGACGGGTGCAAACTGCCGAAGAAGATCGTTGACGAGACCCATGACGACGCGACACGGGCATGGCATGTCGACGACGCTTACTTCGAAGACCACGACTTGCAAGACGTCGTCGACTGCGCCTCCGACGGCGACACCATTCGGCTGAACGTCTCCAGACCTGTCCAGCCGAAAAGACAGATCGAAATTTCAAAGCGTCTGGAAATCCGAGGACCCCGACGCGACGAGGAGAAGTCCACGCGACAAGCACGCGCGAAACCAACTCTGACGTGTCCTCCTAATGACCCCCTCTTCGTCATCAGGTCGGTGACGGAGTGCTTCCATCGATGTCTTTTCAGATCTCTTCTATTCTTAGGGATGTCGACGTCGTCTTGGAAAACGTCTCCGTCCGGGGCTGCGTCTTCACCGATCCGTTCTACAACCTCAGTGTCGTCGAGATCAGCTGCGATCGATCACGCGATGGCGATATTGTATTGGAAATGCGCGGCGTCGACTTCAGCCACAACATGAATCCAGGCGGCATCGCAGGATTCCGTGCCCAAGATCCGTCATGTGTCAAGGTCAAGCTGCGTGACTTTGATTTTCACGGGAACACCTACTTCCTTGGTTCCATATTCGGCCACAAAAATGATCTTGAAAACATCGTTATCTCAGAGAACACTCAGCGGCGTCAGTCTGTTGTTGGCGACAGAATGTCCTATCACACGTCGCAGAGAATTTATATCCCTTCGAACGTCGACCTGCCCACATGGTAATGCTTCCTTGCTTTGCAGGCAGACGTGCGATTTGCGTTCGATCGTAGGACGAAAAGCTTTCCCGGCGGCTACACTGAGATGCACGCTTTGGACAACGCTGCCTTCCGATTCCCTGAAGCATCTACGAGCACTGTGAAAGATCTCGTCTCCGTCGACAACGCTGGCTACCCTGTGTCCGTCGACAGAGGGTCCCTGTCGATCAGCGGGAATTCAAAGTTTGCAAACAACACCGGCAATGCTGGCGCCGTCATCGTTGCCTCCGAGAGCAAAGTCGCCCTGAAAGGCGCTCAGTTTGAGTACAATATCTACTTTAATCCGGGTGGATGCCTGGATCTACGAAACGGATCCAGCGGTGAAATCAGCTCCACACGCTTCTTCAAGAACGCTGCCAGAGATGGTACCTGCATCCGTGCCACCTCTCCTGCGCATCTGGAGATCAGGGACTCCGTTTTCGAGGAGAACCACAGTGTTGACAGAGGATGCATTTGGGTCAATGGTTCCAGCGATTCGACCTCTGCCGTCACCCTCTCTAACTGTGTCTTTGCCAACAATACAGCGCATGCGGATGCTAGAGCAGGAATCGTCCGTGGTTCCGTAATGTTTGAGCATTTTGACCATGGACATGTTTTGACAGAGTCAACAAGTTTCGAGAGCCATGAATCCGGGAGCTGTAGTAACAAAGAGGACGATCATGTTGGATTAATCATCATGGCCAACACCCGTAATGTGTCATTCAAAGCCGACAGTTCATCTTTCGCAAGGGCACCTAGAGTCGGGGGAGCAGGCCCTTTGGGATCTGCGTTTCGCTTTGTGGATACCACCGGGGTGCTGGAAATAGCGCGATCTCGTTTTGAGAATCTCTTTGGCTGTGGCCATGGCAGCAGCATTTTCTTGAGAAACAGTCCAAGTCACGACGCTCGCACGGTGCTGAACGTGACTGAAAGCAATTTCTCCTCTATCGTCGCATTCGGAGGCACAGTCTACGCGAAAGGACGGGAGATCGAGGTTGAAGTGAGAGGTAGTCGATTTGAGCGCAATTCCGCCCAAGCAGAGAACCCTTATCATAATCTGGCCGGCAATGTTCTGTTCGTAGAAGACATAAAGACACTCAAAATGACAAACTGCACTGCGATGCATAACTTCGTTGACAACCGAGGAGTCCAACCAGCTTCCGGATCGGTTCACATACAGAGGACAGACAGTGTGATGATAGAAGATAGCGTATTCACCGCAAATTCAGTCGGAATAAGAAGAGGACAAACTGGGGGCGCCATCTATCTCTCCACCGGAGGGAAGCAAGGAGAACTGGACGTGGTTAATTGTCGCTTTGAAGACAATGTTGCGTCCAGTGGCGGTGCCATCTATGTTAGAGGCCTCACACGACTTAACGTAAGAGACTGTGTCTTTCGAAACAACATTGCTGCCGAATCTGGAGGAGCCATTCTTGCATCTGACTGCATGATGGCAACGTTTACGAAGATCAGCTTTGAAGCAAACGAGGCAAGACTCGGAGGAGCCTTGGCTTTCTGTGGTGATAAGGGTCCGACAGTCGAAGGAAGCTCTTTTGTGCGGAACAAAGCTCAGAAGGGAGGAGGCATTGCTTACGTGGATAACCATCCACCGACGTCGACAAACTTTGGACCGACATTTCAACCGAAGATGTCTTCGAGTAGATTTGTCGAGAACGAAGCGGCAATCGGAGGTCAACTTTTGGTTGTGCTGGGTGTCAATGATGCAGTTTTCTGTTGTCTTGTTTAGGTGCGATTTTCTTTGATGCCTCGGTCCCTGAAATATCGGTAGAAAAAGATCACAGTAGAGCCAATCCGTTCTCAGAGAGTGCTTCCCGTTTAACGTTCCGCAGAAATCGAGCTTCTGTCGCTGGAGGTGCAGTTTTTGCACTCAATCCACACCGTGTCGAAGTCCTTGCCCCCAAATGTAGAAGTTTTGTGGAGGATTCACACACTCAAAACTTCACGATCACATCGTTCGCAAAAAGTGCTGTGTGCAGAGCGATGAAGGGAAACACTGTGGGGGAAGGTGGGTATGGACCCGACATTGCTACACCAGCATTCGGTTACTACGTCACACTGTACTACAAGAACGGGACGCGTGTGCCGCTGGAGCAGGGAGACGAATATGGTCTGGGAAGGTGGAAGAGTGGCGACGATCTCCCAGCCATAGAAGTCTCCATGTACGATCACTACGGACAGGGTCCAGCCAGAAGAGGATCCCGAGACGCAAAGGCCCAGTTTGGCGATTTGGAGGACGTGCATCTGCCCGACTACTTGTCGTACGCCAGAGCAGTTCTGGTGTCGGACGACGGTCTCCTGCCGAACGACCTGGTCGGCAACCTAACATCTGGGAGGGACAACATTACCGTCGGCCCGCCGCTGGTGACGCCCGACGACTACACGGCGGCCTTGATTGTCCCAGATCTGAGCGAAGAACACGTCACGCTGTCTGTCAACATCCGTCCCTGTGTGATCAACGAAGTCCCTCGAGATGACAACAGAGGCTGCATCGAATGCAAGCCCGGACGCTACAACTTCGATCCTGAGACCGGGACATGCACCGTCTGTCCCGACAACGGCGACTGCT
Source organism: Putridiphycobacter sp. (assembly GCA_965230195.1). Classification (GTDB taxonomy): domain Bacteria; phylum Bacteroidota; class Bacteroidia; order Flavobacteriales_D; family Crocinitomicaceae; genus Putridiphycobacter. The sequence goes on along the minus strand of OZ245997.1, from coordinate 1,398,335 downwards.
CTGGCAAGTACGCGCTGCCAAAGTCTGGACACTGGAATGCGTTCCCCTGCTCGCACCACATGCAGAAGTGCGTGTTCGGGGAAGCCTGTCGTGGACTCAATGCGTCGGAACTGAACAGAACGGTCGCGGTCGATGCGGCAGAAGGGTGTGACTTCTCCGATGAAGAGATCGAGCAGTACCAAGCCGATTTGTGCGAGGACGGGTACGAAGGCCCTCTGTGCGGATCATGCGCAGAGGGTCATGGCAAACTGGGCGCCTTCCGGTGTCTGGTCTGCGGATCCAATGCCTCGGCGGTTTTTGCTGTTCTGGCTGCTTTCTTCATCTTGACGATGCTCACCTTGCTTCAGATCAGAGGAAACCTCACTCTTGCCAATCACCCACAGTCTCAACGGAACTCATCTCGTTTTGTCCTAAGCTGGAAGCGCCTTCCCGTCCCCTTAGCTGCATACATTAGCCGCAGGGCCATGCGTCTTCCCGAACAAGAGAGAGAATCCGAAGAACAAACAGAAGCACGACAGGATCGAAACGAGAACTACGAAAACAAGGCCAAGGAAGAGAGCACGAAGTTTGTGCAAGTTCTGAAGGTAACGTCCCTTTTACAGCAGCTCCCTTCCTTTTCATGATCGCAGATCACCATCAACTTCGTCCAAGTGGTGGCCACTGGAATCGCACTCGACATGGCGTGGTCACCTGCCATTCTCCGACTCTTCGAATCATGGGGTAACCAACAACTGTCGCTGCGGTGTAACAGAGATGTGTGCTCTGTGCAGATTGGATAGGAGGCGCTGTCAGTCAGGCATCTACCTTCTCATTCATGTGCCTGCTGTCGAAGAACGGATCAGCACCGAGATCTGTTCTTCAGGCAGCTCTCGTCACTGTGATCCCTTTGGCCGTCGCTTTTTTTATATGTGCGTTTTGGGTATGCAGCGCAACCAAGAAAGACAGACCGTGGAACTATCTGGCAAAGAGATTCGTCCTGACAGTGGTGTCTGTGCTTTACGTTGCCTATCTGCCCCTCTTCCGAACAGCCATCAACGTTTTCTCCTGTGTCGATGTCTATGACTCCGCTACCCTTCATGGCATTGACACCTCTAACTCGTATTGGGCAGAGGATACCTCTGTCAGATGCTTTGCCGACAGTCATGCCACACTCGTTTTTGCCATCGCCATACCGCTTATCATTTTCGCCATCCTTTTCCTCGTTTCCTTGGGAATGATCTTGATCATCGCTAGAGAAAGGGGGATTCTTGACTCCCCGTGGATACAGGAGACCATCGGAATGCAGTTCAAAGGCTTTAAAGAAGCCTATGTTTTCTGGGATTGTATTGTCTTGCTAAGAAAGGCCTTGATCGCTGTTATTGCCACTTTTTCACACAGCCTGGGGGCCAATTTGCAAGGACATCTGCTCATTGCACTTCTTCTGCTTGTTCTGTTCTTGCACATCATGGTGTCGCCATTCAAAGCAGAACTCGAGGCCCTCAATCTTCTGGAATCTGCCTCCCTTTTTGTCAGCCTGTGCACTGTTCTTTGCGGTCTCATTCTGGACGACGAGAAGACGTCCGATGACAGTCTGCGGGCCTTCCTGGTCGCAGTCGTTCTTCTGCTGAACATCGGTCTCCTTCTGATCCTTTTCTTTTTCTTGGCGAAGCATAAGATTCGCACAATTAGATTCTATTTGCTCTCGGCGGGCAGAGAGTCACACAAAAGTACTTTGATTAGCATGATTACAATCTACTGTATGTTGCGCTTCCGCCAATTCGTGGACGCACTTTGGAAGAAAGATCGCAGCACTCAGACCGTCATCCATGTCCAAGTTAGGCAAGAAACGGATCCCGATCAAGTTGAACTAGTCGACCGCTCGAACTGAAGCGTTCGAGCTCGGAGTTTTATTTTTGCAGATGAACGGACAACAACACTCTGGTTCCTTTTAGATTCCTAAAAGGGAGTGATCTTACGTTTCACTCATTTTTCATCCATCGCATTTTTATTTGTGCAACTCAAGGTCATTAGATCTTGATTCGGTCGTTCGTTAAGCATGCATGATGTTCTTTTCTCCCTTTGCACAGCATTAAATAAATCACGTACGTGTTCAACGTTTGCCGGCACGGATGGAAAACAATTCAAATGATGACTTTTGTTATGAAGTACAAGACTACGAGTCATGTGCGGAAAGAACACAGGTGAGAGGACTAAACAGGTCTCTTTGTGAATGTCTGCAGTAATGTCGTTTTGAACAGTAGCAAAGGTTTAATATTGCGCGCCTTGTATGGAAGATATCTAAGACAACGCGTGTCGTCATTAACGGGTGGATTGCGTCTGTTTATATATCGCTGCAGCTAAGGCTGAGGAAATGCAAACAGACGACCAGAATTTGACAGAAGCTGACTTCTTTAAAGATGTGCGCAGAAGTGAAAACATGGCACGTACAGTGCGTTCCAGTTGCTCAGAGACAAGGAAGATAGATAACAGTTTTGCGCCTTCGTGTTGCCGATTTTCGCTGAACGCTGAGTATATTCAAGATCTGCTCGCTTCTCATCTAGAATCCGAAAACATGACGATGCGTGTTGCTCGTCTACTATGGAGACACTTGGGAGTCATGGATCGTTATCGCTTGAAGTCGTAAACATTCGGCCCGCGTGAAGAAACTGTGCATGGTACAATGTGCGAAAAAACTCTTCTCAGTCTCTGCCTGGGTTACACCACAATCACTTTTCCTCACATACAATATTGCCAGCAGAGTAAAGAGACCTCGTTCACGAGAGTAGACTTCGCTGACACTTCGAGTGAGAGGATTACTAGACGCGAAAGGGTTTTGGTCTCCCTCGGCTTGAAGCGACCGATAATGTTGTTGGTTAACTTGGATTGCGAGCCAGAGTTCTTCATGGCTTCAAAGTCCGCCGTCGATGAAAATCCTCCATAGGTCCACAAGGCATGCATGCGTTGACCAATGGCTATAATGGAAGGGGTAAAAAAGGCTCTTTTCTCTTCCTGTTAAAGCTGAGGCTCTCGAATCTCGCGTTGAGAGACTTGTTTCTCCTCTCTCCTCGTCATCGTCATTTTCACGAAGAGCAACAGACAGTCTGGCTACTAAATTGTCTTTTCGATAAACTAGGCACTCGACTGTCGTCCCCGCCGGCGCTGAATGCCTATCATTCTGAGCGGTCAAGGCGAACTAGACCAGTCCAGTTTTCAGTTCACAAGAAGTGTTCGCAAAACCAACGGAGACCAGCCAAGGATCGTTGTTGTGTGCAAGCCAATCTCACTCGAGGTCAGTCTGCTACTCGAGATACTCTTCTGAATGAAACGCGGCAGTTGTCGAAAGCATTGGGCAAGGCGACACCCAACACAGAGTCAGACTCAAGGTAACAAACGACTTGAAAATCTCCGGCACTACGTGTTCCCTCGCTGCATTTTCTGATCGTTGCGACGTTGTTGCTTCACGTTCCTGGAGTACATGCAATCTGGAATCTTCTCGAACCGACTGAGTGAGTCTCACCTTCTGACGAATGTGCCATTCACTAAGAACGTGTGGTCTTGCTTGAGCCTTTCTGCTTTTCATCTGTCTATTATTTCCGACGCAGCGGCGAATGGGAGATTCCGGGACTGTCACGTCAGCATTCCAAACGTCTGCCTTCGACATCATAGGCGCGTTTCGTCCTCGTCGCGTCTCGCGTGTTTGTTGCAGGTTTCTGCTTTCTGTTCGCTACTCATCGTTGACGATTCGCGGAGCGAGATGAAGAGATACAGGACCGGTCTCCTTATCAAATCGCCAAAGGCCGGGACGTCGATGGATGAAAGTCAACGAGATTGGGCGTCGCTTCCATTGCCCGTCGTCGACAGTCTCGTTCGCGTTCTCAAGAACACTCGAAGATGGAGACTGGAGGGTGTGAGGCCATTGATTTAGATAAGGGGAATGATGAAAAGACCGACATGACGTTGAACATTAAAAAACGAATCGTTGTATGGGAAAAAACCTTTTTCACCTTTTTCGACCATTCCGTCTTGAACTTTTTCGACGTGCGGAAGATGGTCCTCTCACATGGTTTCGGAGCGAGGCTGGCACTGTATGCCTTTTGCCTCGGAGTTTTTTCTGGCGTCGCTTTTGTCGTTGACGCATCGTCAGCGTCTGAGGGACTCAGTGAATCGGAGCTGCTGAGTCAATTGCCTCCTCAGACTACCATGGTGGATCTTCTGAAACGTGTCCGCGAGCTCACAAGGGAGAGGGATGCGTGCAGAAGCTCACTCAGGAATCTTAAAGACGGCAAGCAGCGACAACAAGGCGCAACCTCGGAAAGTGCCGACAGCGCCTCGGACAAGGCTGATTCTCCCTCGGGCAAGAAATCCTCATGGTTTGGCTTCTTTCGTAGACCTCAAAGAAGTCCCTCGGATGCTCGAGAGGAGCCAGTGAACTACAAAACCTATGCCCGCAATCTGTATTCCCGTGTGATTGCATCATGTGGTCGCGTCACGACCTCGTTAGCGACGTTTTTCAGTGTCTCTACCATTTTTGTGGGACGCACGTTACTCGTGATCACTTTGCTGATAGCTTTCAACATTCTTGCATGGTGCTGGTTGCGATTTGCTAAGTTGTGCTGCATGATTAGAGTTTTATGGAATGCAGCTTTTGTTATACCTCTCGTTATCGTGATGAAGAACGTGTTTTTATCTGTTTGGGGAATAATTTCTGAAACATTGCAGAAGCCCAAGATGGCTTCATTCCTTGATGCAGTGAGGTTGCTAGACGATCTCAAGAAGCTCAAATTTGCGAGGAACGAATCTGCTTCCGCTTTTGTGGCAAGAGTGATAAGTGTGATTAAGTCCAGGAAAGTCAATCTGCCAGATGAGGTAGTTGTTCCTGTCGTACTTGATCATTTGGACGATAATCTGAGACGTATGATGCTTCAAGTGGATAAGCATCTCACTTTAGAAAAGATATCTGCGATGCTCGAAAGTGCAGAATATCTCAGATCTGCCAAAGACCTGTCCGCTTATGGAGCTAGGATTGACGCCCCTCAGACCATTAAAGCCGAGAGAGAGTGCGTTGCCGAGCCTCGAATCTCAGTCAAGACTTGTCATCGTTGCGGTGGATCAGCGCACCCCATGTGGACGTGTCCTCTTCGGCCCACTCACCCAAGCAAGCCGTGTGTGATCTGTGGCAATGGCCACTACCATTGGAGAGACCAGTGCCCTCAACGAGTCGGATCTACGGATCGCATGATGGCACAGAGAGTCGGTCGCCAGCCACGGACAAATCACGAGGTTCTGCCGACTGAAAAAACGCGTGATGCAGCCAGATATCTATACCATGTAGAGGCGAGTATACCCTCTCATCCTCAAGGCGTTTCGATGCTCGTTGACAGTGGCAGTGCACACAGTCATCTCCCTCAGAGCGTCGTCAAGAAGCTTGGACTTCCTGTCGATGCGTCAGATATCAAGATCGTTGCTGGATTCAATGGCTCGATCGAGCCTATCCTTGGGGTGGCCAAGATGGCAGTGACCCTAGGCGATGAGCAACGGACAGTGTCTTTTCTGGTGAGTAAGGCTGTATCGAAGATAATACTTGGGAATGAGGCAATGAAGGACTTTGCTTTGAAGTTGAACTGGAAGGAAGACTGTCTAGAGGCCGAGAACGGCACTAGATTGTACTGTCATCACGTAGCGTCAAAAAACGAATGACACCGGCTCCCTCAGCCGGTTTAAAACGGAGGGATTCGTGTCGATTTGTTCATGTCAAGATACTGTCATCTGTGTGGAGGTATCAAAGAGTGAGGGATCGGATTTTGCTGTCTACTGGACGTTCTTTGTTTATTGGTCCGGGAGAGACCAGGGTCGTGACCTTGCCTTGTCAGGTTGATGGTCAAGGTATTTGTGGTATTGTTTGCTCTTTTCAAAGAAAGGGAATTCTTAGTTCTGTCGTTTTGACTCGGAATGGCTTGATCAGGGTTCAGTTTTATAATTCTGTCAATGATGTCATCACCATTTCACCCAAGGCATGGGTGTGCTCTTTGTTGATTTCTGCGGATTGTTGGGTTGAGTTTGACAAACAATGCGATAGCACTCCTTCTTGTTTTCATGTGGATGAGTATACCGAGCGTTTTCCTTCTTTGTTTGGGATGCAAGATGACGCAGATGAGCGACGTGATCGCAGGAAAGCATTGGATGTGGGTTGTGAGGAGATAAAATGGAAGGTCAAGGAGATCCCTTTAGCAAATCAAGGAATCGTCTACAATGTCGACTTTCTGAAGAGGCACAGAGTGGAAGTCATGTTGGCAGATCTGGAGAGCAGAGGGCAAATCAGGAAACTTCTGCCACATGAACGTGCACGGATGTCGCCGATCATGTTCAAAGAGAAAAGTGATGGTCGCTTGAGACCATTAAACGACTACCGAGAGTTGAATGCTTTCTCTGATGCGTGGACAACTCACTTTCCTGGGGCTATAAGTGTGATTCGAAGTGTACCCTCAACTTGGAGGTACTTTAGCTGCATTGATCTACTGGACGGTTTCCAACAGATCGGCGTGGATGATGAGTTGGCTCGTCGTTTTGGCTTTGAGGTGCTTGGGCAACGGTGGTGTTGGAAAACTCTGCCTCAAGGCTGGGCTTCAAGCAGTGGCCTGTTCCATTCGAGAGTACTTTCTATTACCCAAGGGTTGCCGGTCGTCTGTTATATAGATGATTTGCTCATTGGCGGCAGCGACAAGGCTGAGCATGATGCTAACCTCCTCAAGGTGCTTGAAGTGCTCGAAAGCTGGGGTCTGCTCATCAATAAGACGAAGATGCAGATTGCAAAAGAAGAAGTTGAATTCCTGGGAATGACTCTAAGAGAGGGAACCTTCTCGTTTAAGAAATATTTGGAGAGAGTGTCACGGTGTCTGCCTCAAATTTCGGATAAGAAAAGTCTCAGAAAGGTGATTGGAATGGCGGGATTTACAAGGCCAGCGTGTCCGCATCTTTCGAAGATTCTGGAGCCAGTGCAAAGACTTTTGAAGTTGCAGAAGTTGCCTCCAAGAGAGGATATGCAGGAGATCGTGGATAAGATGTGGATGCAAGTGATGAGTGGCAATCTGGAAGTCTATCGTAATCAGGGGGGCCAGAAAAGGACGGACTGGAATCTTTATTGCGATTGGTCAGATGGAGGCCAAGGTTATGCGCTGTTCATGGGGAAGCAACCTGAAGGAAGGATGGTTGCTCTGAATTCGAAGAGAGAAGCGAGCGGTTGGAAAACAAGTTCGTTTCTTGGCGAATTGAAGACGATTGTGTGGGCACTGAGAGATGTTGAGCACCTCTTGCAGGGTGATCAGGTCACCGTTTGGACTGACTCGGAGTCCTCTCAGAAGAGGCTGATGAGTTGCCCTAGGCCGGATGATTTCTGTGATAAGAGGGTCTCGAGGTGTTTGGGATACCTTCTTGAGAATTTTCCTGTCGGTGCACGATTGAAAGTGAAGTTCTTACCGTCTGAGGACAATGCATTTGCTGATCAGTTGTCGAGATGGGTTGTGCCGATAATGCAACAAGTTAGTCATATCACGAGTGAACAAGAGCAGCAGATTGAGAAGGCACATCGTGGTCATTGGAATGAGAGAAAAACTTACTGGCATTTGAAGCGCGAGGGCATTCATTTCAAAGGAATGTGGAAAGCAGTCCGAGACTTCGTGCAGCGATGTCCTGAGTGTCAGTTTCACAGTGGCAAACGATATCATTCACTTTATCGTGGTCGAGAATCGAAGCAGTTCAACGAAGTGGTGGCAGCAGATTTTGCTGGTCCGTACAAGCTGCCATACGGAAAGCATCCGAGATACCTGCTGATTCTTGTCGACTCTCTCACCAGATACACGCAGATAAATGTGACTAAGTCCTGTGATTCTGCTGTGGTGATCAGAGCTCTGCAGAAGTGGTGCTCGAGGAATGGAAAGATGAGGTGTGTACAGACAGATAATGGGTCTGCGTTTGTCGCTTCTTCTACGAAGATTTGGCTGCAGAATCTTGGAATAGATCACGTTTTGACGCCAGTCTACACCCCCTTTTCGAATGGTCTGGTAGAGAGATGTGTTGGTGCGGTGAAGTTGAGAATCAAGAAGATGCTGATGCAAGAGAATGGCAGTTGGACTTCGTTGGTTCCAGAAGTCGAAAGGCAAATTAATTCTGCAGTTCATGAGACTACGCTCTTTACTCCAGATGAGCTCAGAAATGGACAAAAGAGATCAGGTGAAAGAGTGTCATCCGAGCAGCTTAAGGCTTGGAGAAAACTAGCGGTGGAGAACACAACAAGGACGAGAAGTTCTGCCAACAGAAGACTTGCAAAGAAGCACAAGATTCACGATGAATTGCGTGTGGGCGATCGAGTGCTAATGATGATTCCCCAAAGAATGAAAAAGGATGAGCCATTCATGACAAAGTGGATGGGCCCGTTAACCATCAAGGAAAGGACTTCTGGACAATTGTGGGTAGTAGAGGATAGTCGAGGGACTCTGTTTTCGAATGTTCATACTCATGATCTGAAGAGGTTTTTCTCAGATCATTGTCGGAGTTAGCAGGGAAGCGCCTGTGAGGCCATTGATTTAGATAAGGGGAATGATGAAAAGACCGACATGACGTTGAACATTAAAAAACGAATCGTTGTATGGGAAAAAACCTTTTTCACCTTTTTCGACCATTCCGTCTTGAACTTTTTCGACGTGCGGAAGATGGTCCTCTCACAGAGGGCAGGTCTCTGCGACTGATCAACAAACACTGGTCAGCAGCCGTCACAGATCAGGTAGAGGAGATTCGTCCCGACACAACGCGAAGCATTGTCGACGAGGACATCGCGTCGCTGTCGAAGTTCAAATGGCTGACGTCTGTGGACATCTCGCCGTTTTTGATTCCTCCTCCTAAACATGTGATGCCGAAAAACCGAAAGCAGAAGGTGCTCTTCCGACAGAATTGGTATGACACCAAGCTGGGGAGGATTGTTCACCTGCTCTGCGACATGCCAAAGCTGACGCAAATCGAGATCGGACTTAAGACGATTATCAGCCTCTACTTTCACTGTCCAAGAACGAGAGAATATTTTTCGCTGTTAGAGAGGATCACTTCAGTGTACCTTTACATATGCGAGAACCGCAGGTTGTACGGCAAGACACGTGTCAACACAACCTGGACAGCGCTGAGTGACTACGATCCAGACCTGGACCTTTCAAACATGCTCGCGCAACTGGTGTGCAGTCTGGGGCGTTTGGATACATTGGAGGTTGAATCTCTGGTGCTGGATTGTTGCTCACAGTTCGGTTTTCTGGACCAAGTCAGACATGTAACCCTTCAAGGTGCGAGCAGTAGAATGCCAACTCAACTGTCAAACCTATCAACATCTATTACTTCTGTCGTCCTGTTTTTTTCTCCTGAATCAAGATGGGACACTCTTGGTAAACTGACTCGTCTAGATGGATTGAGCTTGATGGGGGTCGGGTCAGATCGTTTCGAAGAATTGCCTCTCACTCCTCTGTCGAACAAACTGAAGGTTCTACACATAGATGGGTATTGCAAACTGTACGAGTTTGCTTTTCTGAATGACATCAAGACCACATTCAATCAACTGGAGTGCTTAATTTTAGAATATACAAATTTGGTGGGAGCATCACTGCGAAGGAATTTCCCCAATCTCAATGCATTGAGAATTCTGGATTGCATGCTGATGGACAGTGATGTGACGTTTGTCGCCCAGTTCCACAAGCTGGAGCTCTTGGATTGGCATGACGTATCTAGTCCGCAAGAGGAGTCATTGCACCTGCCATGGGAGAAGTTGGAGCTGCCGAAGCTTCGATCATTGAGTGTTTGTTCGGTCCTTGACGACTCTGAGCTGCTGTCGATTTCTCGACAAACGAATCTGGAAGTTCTGAAGATCGAATCGTGCTGCAGAGCCAAACACACAAGCAGTATCACAAATAAAGGAACACATTTGCTGGAAGACCTATGCAATCTCCGCATCTTTTGTATAATTGCATACGAAAAGAAAGAAAGAAGATTATGGTCATCTTTACTGTCTGCCAAGTTCGTTACGAAGCTGGAGCAATTGTGGGTGGAGTTCGATGAAAAGGACGATGAAGACGACGAGGACAGCTTAAAACGCATCGCATGCAATTCGCCCGATTTGATCTTGAAAGCTTCCTGCTGGCGTTATCAAAGTTTCCATTCCGCCTGTTTTATTTAATTCGGAAGATAAACATTTCTCAAGTAACGCCAACAAAGTTGGTGCTCGGGTGGTCATGGACTCAGTTACGTCTGTTGAATGTTATACTAAAAAAGATCGAAATCAGTGATGCTGTCCGAATCGCTTGTACAGAAGTGGATGCTCTTTAAGATTGATTCGCAAGCGATGCAGTTTTCCTGCGCTCTCAAAAATCTGTGTTGTCTATCTGACCTTATTCTCTACGGTATTCATGAAGTCGATAGATAGAGAACAGAGTTCTTTAACTGTGCTTGAAATCCAGGACTCAGATAGTATTGGCGTTCAACTGTCAGTCACTTCTAACTCCACAAAAGCGATCACTATTTGAATTAAGCTGTGTTCGTTCTGCAGGCAGCCCGTTTGAAAGCAAGAAGACTCGAGCTTCTTGCTTGCACATAAGATTGTGGTTTCGTTCGGCCAGACTCAAACGGTTGATGGTTGCGTTGATCTGCTTCGGTTTCCATGAGGAGTTACTTCCTCAGGGCTCAGAATACAGTTACTGTGCAAATTCTGCACAGCTCAACAAGAGATGGAGGCGCTAGTTGAACGCGTGACGATGGACGGGGTAGAGGGTCTTTATCTCCTTCTGTTGCAGTCCGGGGTCTAGACTCATCGGCGAACAGATCGCCTTCTTCACGACAACCACTTTGGAATAGAAGCTTCTCTCGATAATGGGCCCTTATTTAAATACATTCTGTTCTCTGTGTGCTTACCCCACTTGTAGGACTGGAATATCGAACATCTTGCGCCACACGGAGAGACGATGACACATTGAAACGTGTTCAGTATTGCTCCACCTTACCTGGCTGACCAACGGTGCGGCCGCTTTTAACTTTTCGTGAAACTTTATCCGATTCCTTCTAACGGTCAACCCGGAATACAAGGAGTGAGAAAAAGATATCGTTCGAATGCGCCACGGGTCTGTATGGCGATGACCGGGGTTTGAAAGACAACACCTTTGAGTTCGATCGAAAACGCTTTGCCGACAAACGACTACATCGACAAGAAACGCGAGTACTTAATGAAGGGCGATAAATATGTTCTCGGATATCGTACGCGGGGATTAGTTTTTCTTCAAGTTTCGGGTCAATCGATAGCTGTCAATCGAAATCTAATCGACCGATCAGAGACAGGTGTCGTGGTATTCGTCAGAACACAATGGTCGACAATTAGGAATTGATCCTTCGATCGTCGACACGTTGACAGTCGCACACCTCCTGTCGGTGGTTCTCTTATCGGTTATGTGATTTATCGCTAAATCGAATGGATCCCCGTTCTGTCTATTCGCATACATCATGTGCATCATCGAAGAGCGCCGATTAAGTAAGATTTGATGTCAAACCGCTGTCAATCGCCTTCCTTTATTGTGTCAAGAAGCGCATGAGAGAAGCAGGAAAGACAGTGTTGCCAGAATTCTAACCGAGACAATAGACGCTAGACAACGTGGTTTGATTTTCCGATCATGAAGTCACTATAGACCCAATCCCGTTTAATGTCAGGTACAGGATCCCGTCGCAAATTCTCGCGGACCGCGAAAGTCCCGCACTCTACAGGAAACTTGTCTCCCGATCAGTTTCCTGATCTAACAGACGATGGCGTAGCAGATTTCACACGGCCTCTATATGCGACAGCTTACTCTTTCGTTGTCTCATCTGTAGAAGCGTCTCAGAGCGAAAGGCACATCCACTGGCGTCTGTCGGCGAGCCTTGGTCGCCTACATCGTGAACAGGTTTTATAATATCGAGTGCAGCTAGACTTAGAGCACACTTTCGGTTTCTTCTTCGACTTGGTCTCGTTCCGTTCGGTATCGCTCTCCTCTGCTTCGCTCCCGACGCTCGTTTGGTTCGGTTCCGTCTTTGACCGGATCTGTCATCACACATCCGAACATGCGTTAGTGGAGATGCGGCTCACGTTCTTGACATCCTCGGGGTCCAACGCGATTAGGTCAGGAGGGAGCTTGTCGAGCATCTGCGCCACTTCGGATTCGCGCCGTCCTTTTCGCGTTTGGAAAGGATCGGCGACAAAGGAGTCGTAATTCGCTTCTCCCGCGCCAGGAACAAGCATATGGCGAAGTCCAGCCGCATGGCCGATTCCAAGGACGTCTTCATAAGGGCAGAACCGTAGCGAGCCGATTCGATTGCCTGTGCAACGGTGGACGAGATAAGGCCTCTCCTGCTTCTGAACCAGAGCATCTCGCCAGACCTCTACCCTTGTACCGTATCCAATAGCAAACAGTCCTGTCTGGCTGACACTGACAGCATCTGGTGTCTTGGAAGTGAAGTAGCAATGTACCTCTTCGAACTTGCGAATATCCCAAACCTATCGAAGGTGCCTGTGGCGAACATCGCTGACGTGACACGTATAAGACGACCTTGACGATGCGTTCGGTGCCACATGTGATCAGATAGCGTCCGCTGGGATCCACGTCTAGAGAACAGACAGGCGTCTTGTGGCATTTGATCTGAGCAACAGCTGTGGATGCGTTCGGTGTCCATAACGACACGCAACCAAAAGAGTGTCCGAGACAGAGGACAGCGTTCCATGGATTTTGACGCATCACGCGACAGCAGCCTTTCTTCGTAGGGCGCGACGCAACCAGCTGTCCCGTCGTCGTATCCTGCCACGTCAGAACACCTGCACCGGTTAGATGAGAGAACGCTGATAGAACGCGGCATGATGCCTACCAACGTTCCCAGTAGAGCAGAGAAGGAAGTGATGGGGGAGGAATTCAAGACAGTATGGCTCGTGCATGGACTTCAGTCGATGCAGCTCCAAGCCGCCGCTGTCGTAGATATACACATACTTCTTCTGAGCGGCTGCCCAGTATTGGTGGTTGTGCAGAAACCGGACATCTCTCACTGTCTCCTGGACCTGTTGACAGAGACTGGCGAGTCAATGAAGGAGAGCAGCTGAGAGTCGTGCCTGTATCTCAGACAGAAGATCACCCGTCTGCCAATCGAACTCAGCGAGATGTCCCTTGCGTCCTCCGATCAACAGATGCCGACCGTTGGGCGAGTAATCCAGTCGATAAGGTCCTAGTTCAGGCAGGTTTAGATCAAAGGCTTTCTGTGCGCCTCCAATCGGCGCATGCCTAGCAATGTCTTCTTGTCGAAATCGGAATGTCTCCTCTCCCTCTGTATTGATGAAAGAACACGACGTTGCGCTTGGACGTCTCTCAGAAGAAGCTGATTAACCTTCGGCCTCGACGTATCCGCTTCCCTCTCTGAGCCAAGTGTCGCGTTGGGCGAGTCCTTCTTCTGCCGCTTTGACGAGCCTCCCGTGAAAAGAAGCGCCGCGTGATCTAGGTTGGTTGTCGACTCGGCTGCGTTTCCTGAACAACAAGATAGTCGAATGGAGGAGAGTGCGGTGGTCCAGACACACCGTTTGTTTCGACGAACGGAACGACGAATTGTTTCTCCGGCGACGTTGCGCCATTCCTGGAGTCGTTCTTGCTGCGTCGCCATTGATGCCTTCGGCTTTGCTAGATGACCAGTGGATTGTCGCTAATGGCCATGGACTGGAAGATGGAGCTGCGCGCAGTCTGCCATGTTCGTCCCAAACGATGGAGACGCCTAGCAACGATATTTATCACACAAGGGACGAGGAAAGAGATCGCGCATTCGTGCTGCGAGGCGTCGGTGGCGCAGATAAGAAAACGAGAAATTCATATGTCTGCGATCTATATCGTTGCATAACTGCTGCTGTTTCTGAAATGATAGAACACGCCTTGATGACTCGAACCCATCTCTCTTTCTGCAAACAAACCGAAGTGCGAAATCTCTGCCACTCATTCCAACACCGTGAAAGCACGTGTTACGGCCTGCAGTCTATCTAGTAGACTACCGATCTGCGACGGCAAGAGTATCGCAGATGATGAGGGAGCGATGGATGAGCTGTCGCCTATTCTTCGAGGCCTTCCTCGCCGAAAACCGACGGAAGGAGTTTTGTGGATTTGGATCGGTTGCACCAGTAGTGTGCAAGCTGCACATTGTCTGCTTTCGTCAAACCTTTTTTACTCCACGGGACAACGTGGTCGACCTCAACCTCGCGCATGTTAAGTAGCGGTTTTCCGCAGATGCCACAGGTCGGGCAGCTTAAGTACAGTAACTTCCGCATCCATTCGGGGACACGCGGTTTGTCTGGACGCTGCTTGAAATAGGCGAGACTCGCGATATCTGAGAGACAGACAGACCCGTGCGCATCTGAGAGAAGGGGACGAGCGCACCAATCGCCGTCAGTTGGCTCATTACAACGGCGAACTTCGCAAAATCTCCGCCCAGGACTGCAGACACTCTCAGTAAAGGTAGGGGTGCTGACGGAGCTTACCGTCAGCGAACTGGGTGACGTTCGACTGCTCGATTCCAGCAGCCAGCGTTGCCCGATTAACATGCACTGCATACAAAACAGATCTATTCGTTGACTGTCAACGCCGCGATGTTCACCGAAGAGAATCCAGAGCGACGAATCGTCTGCGGGCGAAGAAGAGATAGCAGCGTCGCGCCGTGGTCCATCGATGATGGCCCTTTGTATGAAGGCTCGCGGCGATTGCTCGATGACTCTACACGCCTCGACAGCGCGATGGTAGTGGATGGACTTCTGCTCTCTGCCCAGTTTCTCCATGTAAGGCAGACAACTCAAAGTCGACTGGCCTCTTCGACGCATCCATCTCGGAGAGAGTCTGGATCGAAACGCAATGCCTCTCCCCCAGATGGCGGAGCACGTTGTTGCGCTTAAGGTCCACATGTCGACGACAGAATGTCGCGTGCATTACGACAAAGACATCTCGCATTTTGCCGACGTTAAATTGCGATCGCCTTCGCCTCGTATACGTTCGCCATGTTTCGAGCAACGACTCTTTCGCGTTTGCACTCGCTGCTGAAGTGGTCCGCAACGTCGCGCACGTCTTCCGTCTCGTCCGAGTTGACCCGGATATTTCCGAAGCCTTCGCTTCACGAATTCCTGGCGTTGCGCCCCTTCAGAGCCACCTTCGACGTGGTATGCAGCTGCAGGGGATTCTATGCGTGTGTCACGACAAGGTGTTTTCTTCAGTTGGCAGATGCCGTCGTCAACGAGACGGCGGACTTGACGCGTCTGGAAAACAGGAAGTTGCCGATCACCCTTGAAACCAGGGGCGTGCCGGTAAGGTTCTCCGCCTTGTAGATCCTGCCGACGCTGGACATGTGGTACCAGATTAAACTGTATGCTTATCCTCACGAGGTGGAGCGAGATGCGATCAAACAACTCATCAACATCGCAGAGTCGGGGCTGGCGGTCACTTTCCACGTCGACATTCAGCCGTCTTGGACGTGTATCATGTAGGTCGGCTATGTCTCGGCGATGCCTGACGTGCACCTGGGCAAGGGCGTCACTGTAATGTCCCTGGAAACCGTCGATAGTCGGTCACTTGTCTATTGTGTGTAGATAGGGTCGGTGTTCGCCAGTGAAGAGTATGTATGTCCCAATGCCGTCGGCGTCGACATCGGTAGACAGTTTGGCCACATTCCTCCAACTCTATTGCTGTTTGTCTACAGGATGCGGTATGTGTGCAGTGCCACTGATAGATTTGCACAAGGATGATTTGACGGAGGACCACAAGAAGAAGATCCAGCGATTGATCAAAAGAAGAATACCTGTCGGTACGCTCCAGAATACACAGAGGTAAACCAGACGATCCGCCATTGCTTTCTAGGATTCAACTCGCACAATTCCCCTCTGAAAGGGGCTGATATTGCACTGGACGAGATCAGCGATCTGAAACCACCGACCAGGAGACTGGAATCCGAATTCCGCCGCCGGAGAAAGATCGCTTGTCAATTGGGTACCCTCGGTGGAGGCAACCACTTTCTCGAGGTCAATGCTTCTGCCGTCGCCTACAGTGACCGTAACCTCATCTGTAATCTCAGTTGGTGCACGATGAGGATGGCATGGTGTGGATTCTGCTGCACTCCGGCAGCCGCAACATCGGCAACACATCAGCAGCCTACCATGACGTCGTGGCAAGGGATATGCTATACAAGCAGGGAATTCGGGTGCCGCCTGGACTGAACTACATGCGGATCTTCACACAAGAGGGACAGGATTACCTGAAGGATATGGAATGGTGCCAGGCGTGAGTCTCGACCCGCTCTCCCATGTATTTTGTGATCTCTGGCCGCAGGTATGCAATGAGAAACCGGGGATTTATGAGGGACATCATGATCGACTGCGTCAACGAAGTCACGGGACATGAACCAGATTTGACCCGCTCCGTCAACATACACCACAACTTCTGTCAATGCGAGCGGTGCCAGTACAAGGATCCGAAGACGAAGGAGACAGTCGAGAGGGATCTCTGGGTGACCAGAAAGGGAGCAACGAGTGCACAGGCCGGAGAATACGGTACGTTGTCTCTCAAGTCGGCATCATCTGACAACTGCCTGTATTCTGCAGGCATTATTCCCGGCAGCATGGGAACTGGATCGTACATCACAAAGGGAAAGGGCGAGTCACAGGCGTGGAACTCCTGCTCGCATGGCGCCGGAAGGAAGATGTCACGAACCAAGGCCTTTAAGGCTGTAGAGCAGGCACAGCACAAACACCTTGCAGGACACTTCGCGGCTAAAGGGTGTCTCTAGGCTGATTTTGAAAGGGCGATGCAGGGCATCGTATGCGACACAAACCCTAAAGTCAAGGACGAAGCTCCGCAAGCGTATAAGGATTTGAAGACGGTCATGAAGAACCAGGAAGATCTGGTGGAGGTGGTGCATCGTCTGAAGCCGCTGGTTAATGTGAAGGGCTACTGAAATAGCTCGCGATTTTGGAGTGTAGATTTCGGTATTCTTTTGGTGTGAACACAGGACGAACGACCTGAAAGGCGATGAAAGAAGAAAGAAATGTGTAAGAAACAGCGATGTTTTTGTAAGATCGTCCTTCGTCGCTCACCTCTCCGACGTCGTCAACAACGTCAGCCTCGACCACCTGTTCATCCCGAGAGGAGCGTCTAGTGCCAGGGTATGTGTGGTGATCGTGGAAGGCAAGCAGATGTATGAGCTCATATGAGAACCAGTAGAGCAGGGAAACGTCCCATCACTCGGCTGCATGTATGTATGTGCGCATAAACGTGGCTGTCGATGATCGCATTAAAGAACCGAAGAGCGGAAGGGGCTTAACTGGCAGATGGCCACTGCGGTCTTTTTCTCGGGAAGCGTCCCAGACGCGATATCTCTTTCGCATCAGCAGAAAAGACCTCTCATCATCTTTTTGAAAGGTCGTTGCCAAAATCTTCTCTTTCTGCCAATACCATTCAACAGGAAGCTGCGATAACAGCCTTGAAATCGAAAACGCTTTTCGCAGCGAAGCGTTTTCCCCAGTCGTGGCGCGTTGTTTGGTGCTGTTGCTCGAAGATGACTTGGGAAATACGGAAGACATCAAGTATAACAATGCCCGTCTCTTTCGGCAACTCTTTCCTGTCAATCAACTCCCTGCCGTACTCGCCTGCCCAATCCTCTTCTCTACTGACTGACTCTGAAAACAGGTATTCTTATTGGGAGTCAATGGAGTGGCATTGGTCTCAGTGGAAGGGTCCATTTCGGCAGAGGAGCTACTCACTCGACTAGAGAATGGACTCCGTGCTTATGATGAGCAGGTTTGATCGAATCTAAATCATGACGGTGTGATGGCTGTGACGCAGACGACTGAGAACACATCACGTCAGGCAGCGACAGAGGCTCCTGTTGAGCAGACGCCTCCTGCTTCCCAGAATCCCGCCACGCCTCCTGCTTCCCAGAATCCCGCCACGCCTCCTGCTTCCCAGAATCCCGCCACGCCTCCTGCTTCCCAGAATCCCGCCACGCCTCCTGCTTCCCAGAATCCCGCCACGCCTCCTGCTTCCCAGAGTGTTCGGACAGCGACATCGATGGATTCCCGGCCAGTGCAGACAGCATCGACGCCACCAGTTTTGATCTAGAGCACGAACAGGGCATTTTTGTACCGAGTGAGCGACCTTTTAGGAACAGCCACGAGTGGTGAAGAAAAAGAAGAAGAAACAAGAGCCGCCTCCGCCGCCACCTGTTTACACAACCGCCATTTTGCGTATACGGTTGACAAATGACGATGTGCTGGAGTAAGGAGGCATCTTTCATTTGGCTCTCTACTCGACAGTTAATCTCCTGCAGGCAGGAGTTTCCAGCAGATGCCACTCTCAGAGAGGTTTGCAGTCATGTGGATGTTCATCGGACAGATGGTGGAGCACCTTATGTACTGGAGATGATGTATCCACGACAATCACTCGGAGAAAACGCCTACAGCCGAACGCTTAAACAGTTGGACCTGGTTCCTCGCTCTACTGTCCGACTCATGGTACATCCCATCCACCGACAATGCATTTAAATGACAGATCGTTTCGATCAGCCGTTGAGTTCAGGCGGCGGCCAAGGAAGTGAAGTCGCAGGCTCAAGTGGAGAAGCAGGGCTGATGTCGATGGTTTACAATGGAATCGGTTCAGCTTACAGTTACATCAGTTCCTTCTCCTTCTTCTCCGTGCCAGACGACAACACTCCAGGCGAAAACCAACGTACGCATATGTCTATCATCCCTGTCTCTTGATGTATCATCCATCCATTGTCCAGCAGCGTCGAGGGAAACGTCACATCAAGGCGCAGCAGAGACGATCCCATCTCAACAAGACTCGCGAACAGGTGTCGCCATAGATCGACATGAATTTTCATGCCAGTATCGAGTTGTAGTGCGTCGTCGATCTGGATGGGGTGGCAATGTGCATGGTTTGCATGATGGTGATGATAGCGATGATCGCAATCGGTCATCGAATGCTTTCTGGTAAAGAGACATCTTAATCGTCTCCGTTACAACACGAGTGTTTATTCGCAGGAATGGAAACTCCACACAATTCGGTGGAGGAGGAGAAGGAGGAAATGCGCACGAGGACTGACGGAAATCTTGATCTCCGCCACAAACCACAGTTACACCGTAAAGCTCACAAACAACTTTAATACCGTTACGAACCTCGCCATCGCGCAATCATACGTGTGAGACGTTCACAGCTTCGTGGAAAAAAACGGGGAAAACCAAAATGATGTACGCATTGTGTCGGACTGATTAATCGAAGCAGGGCGAAACCAAAGAAGAACGAACGAACGCTGTACATCTCATTTCTGTTCAGGCATCGCTGTTGTCGATGAATCCCCGGTGTTGTGGGTCACGCTCTCTGTGGATTCGCTCTCGGTAAAAGCGCTGGATCCCTGGGCGACCGAGGAAGGCGCTTCGTTGATCTTTTCTTTATTGGGGAGGGATGTGCCGTTGCGTTTATCGGTTTGGTTCTGGACGAGTTGCAAACGGTACTTTTGCAAGTGACTGGCCACATTCTCGCGCGTCAATCCTTCGACGCCCATCAGCTAGACAGAGCAGATATCCATAGAGGCAGATCCATCGCCGTTTGTGTTCGGCTTACTTCGAGTATGGCTTTCGGAACAGCTTTGTCGAGACCGAGTTTCTCAACAGCCTCCACGAATCGTTCATGGAGTTCTTTCGTCCACACGAGACGGGTTCGCTTGACAGGGATCGTCCTGTGGGTGGACGCAGAATCGGTCTCATTCTCACAATCCTTTCGTTTATTCTGGGGTTTGGATGCCGAATCATCTCGACGACCTGCATCAACACAACACCATCGTCGATGCCTGAACACAACATCCGAAGCGACGCCATCATTACTGGACAGTGGATCGATCACGTATGGTCGAACATGTTGATCGTGATAAAATGGTGGAGGGGGAAGACAACTCCCAGTGCGCAGGGCAGATAACAGCCTCGCGTATTCCATACTGGCCAACTGTAGCTGGATCATGTGATTAATGCCGACCACTCCGTCCGTGGAGAAAGATGGAGCCATGGCTTTGTTTGGCTCCGGAATGGTTTTGGGGAAAGGCGTCGAAAGCACATCGACCGTTTTTGGCTCCATAGAGTAGTGGCATCTCGGACAACAGCGTGGCTCCAGAGCTTCGCTCGTGAGGTACGGAAGCTTACGTGGCGTTGAAGCATGGGCCATATCTATCCAAGGAGTGCCGTCCACTCGACGCATTGCCGGTTCAGATGTGCTGTTGCTTGGCTGGTTGGTCTGTCTAGAAGTGGTATCGTTCGGAGGGCCACATCGGTTCTGCTCGTATTTTTCCATTAGTCGACGGTGCGTCGCCACCAAGCTCGCGAATTCTGCGCTCGAATCCATCAAGAGCTACTGCCTCTACTGATACCCAGAATCTACAACGCTGCACGAAGCTATACGCACAGACTATTAAAGGTACCCTAACCGTTCAGAGAAAAGGAAAGAAACAAAGGAACCAATCAAGATGCACTCCTCAGCGGGGTGCGATCCACGACGGATAGCAATGAATGGCCTCGTTGCATCCACTGCCTCGAAACGCTGAGTATCTCTTCGATCGACCGCATGCTGCTTCTTAAGCAGCATCCTTCAAACAACACAAAACGTTGATATCGATGCCTGAAGTATTCTTATGTTTGCAAACTGGAATACGAAAAAACCTAGGAGCGCCGCGCAAAGCGGATGGCGCGTTATCGACGAAAAACGTGGAAGATCATTAGGATGGCTCCATCCACCTGAACGTTATTGATGCGTCTTGAGTTGAACACGCGGTATGGCGTACGTGCAGTCTTCGTTGGACATGCCTCGTTAGTGATTCGTTTCCAGATGACGATGTTGATAACCTCTGGTCATTGGATGCACAGGAGTGACTGACGCATGTCGTGACAGGTTATTTGTGCAAAAGCATAAAACGATTGTTCTTGAAAGAGACTCTGTCCTTCGAGTACTGCTTACGCGTAAGGATGCTCGAGGCATCTGCACAACTCAAGAATGGCATCGGTCAGTGACCCATCCATCCGACAGTACGATCTCCTGGCCAAAAGTGCTGTATCATTCATTCGATTCCGTATTTGGCATTTTCCTCGATTCTCTTGTGGGTTGATTGCCCAGATCACGCGAAGTCCGTCGATTCATCGACAGCTGGTTTTCTTAGTCTTTTACGTCGTGCAGGACATCTGATGATGTTTGACTTATCGTATCGCTGCCTAGGACGATGTATTTTTGCAGGTATCTTCAAATGCAGCCGTCCATTTTCTCTTGACATATACGCACCCGAATCTATTGTTTTCTGTCACCTACTGAGGCAGACCGTTCTTAGTGTAGCTGACTTCAACATTGGGTGACGCTTTTTTCGATAAGCCCGTTCTTTCCAAACAGGCAGTAAAGGAACTTCTCTTTGCCGTTGGAGCATTGCTTCAAGGCATGTTGTCCATCGCCTAACACTGAAAAGACGTGCAGTGGACGATGGTTCTTCATATTCACCACACACACTCAGCATCCAACGAAGTACAGCTTTCTATTCTTAATCAGGAAGATGTACCACCATCAACCGAATGCTGTTTTCTGCAGAAGCACGTTTGTCGACAAACGTAGCACTGCAATAATACTTGAACGGCGTCGGTCATTCGAGAACTCGTTCGCCTTGTTGACGTTTAGAACGAACCGATGCCCACTCGTTCTCAGTTTCAACTATAGAGCGATTTCTGATGGGTGGGCGAAATTCGGCGATGGCTTACGTAAGGACATGCATGGCCAGGTCAGCAAACGACGCATGCGAACGCAATGGAGCTCAGCTGTTAGCAGCTCCTCTGTCACCTGTCTAAGATACGAGTCCATTCGGCTTGATGCATTATCGACCGTGTGCGAAACCGAACAGCTTAAGATGAGTTTGATTCGGCCAATCTCTTCTACTGCCATTCGATGAACATGGATGCGTCTCGCGTCCTGTACATAAGTATAAATTCGCCATTCTGTTGGAAAGCACGTCTGGCCCTCGAAGAAAAGGGACTTAGCTACGAAAGCAAACCCCTGGAAATATACGAAAAGAGTAGATCTTTCGGTAGCCCTGGATTGTAATCGCGCTGCTCGTGCAGAGGAACAGAAGAGCGCTGAAGTTCTCGCCATCAATCCACGAGGCCAAGTGCCGACGTTCAAAGATGGCGAAGCGATCGTCAATGACTCCCTCGGCATCTTGCTGTATCTCGAGTCTCACTATCGTGATAAGCCACTGATCCCTGAGGATCCAGTGACAAAAGCGCAAGTCTGTGATCACGCAAATATAAGATCTGATTGAACGAGGGACCAACTGTAAAAGGTGCTGCACGTTTGATCGAGATAAATGTTCTGGAAAACAAACTACGTCCCTTTGTACTAATGAAGGTCTACATAACTGCTCTTGCCTTATCCCTAGCAGTTATTTATGTGTACTTCGGTATTCAGATGAGAGGAGCCGACGACACTCAAGAAGAACAATACATTGCTGATTCCAAGGCAAGGTGCAACTAGGACCTCACTCACATTGAAGGGGCGAACATAGGATGAGCTGATGTTGTGGGACGGCTTTGTTGCGAATCAAGAGTACCTTGCTAGCGACACGTTCACTCTTGCAGGTACAGTGGTGCCGTTGCCAATGTAGATCGATCAGACGATCTGCTGTTTATGATGAGATGTATCGTTTGCACCGGTCATTCTCGTTCTGGAGAGGTATGGGATGACATTCACGAACCACCCAAACTTGAAGAGATACTGCGAACTCGTGAAGGCGAGCCCCCAGAAAATCCTATTGCACTCATGAGCAGTTTAACGGCAATGTAGACGCGTCCATCAATTGTCAAGGCTGTGCTTTCTGCCTTGGAAGACAGTCCTTCGCAGTATGACTTCATGAAAGTCTTCGGGTAGTGAAGGATTTGATGGATGGACCTTGCTCTTGCCACTATGGCGATTCCTCGTTCACGGAGAAACGTCTCGTAGGGCGTCTTTACCTTTCATTTACTGACTTTTCAATGGGATCTTTAATCACATGGTACTCATGTGTCAGTTTCGATTCTTGGCTGATGGTGAGAGATTTCGACACTCGGATCCTGTTGTAAGGCCCCAATTGATCATTGGTTATCATCGCACATCTAGAAATGCATCGACACGATAACCGCCGGAGGGCAAAGGGCGTCTCTTTTGATTCACGATCGATGCTTACTTTACGGTAGTGGCGCATCTGAGTTGTTCAATATCAAGTCTATTCTTAAGATATCCAGGAGCCCGCGGGAATTGTGCGACGATTTACCACAACGCATTCATTCGAGGTTTGAAGCAAGGACGCGAAGTATTCCGCGACAGATGACGATCCATGTTGTGCCGATTATTGCGTTCCAGGGAAAGATCTGTTAGGTGACTTCAAAACTCATGCGCATGCAGAGTGGGATTTTGTGGTTCTGGAGGTTTAAACAAAACGTATGCCCGATAGTTAGAACGAAAACGCTCGAGTAACGCTATTCAAAAGAGTGTGTTGCACTGGCTGCTTCCCAACAGGGCACCGCCCAAGCTTCTGTGGAGCTTGCCTATGTTTGAGAATTTGGCGATGTTGCTTGCATAGTCTGTGACAAAGCATTATAGTAAGAATTTCTATGCTGACAGGGAAAGTGTACGTACGTAGATCACGATGCACCATCACGTGTGTCGTCGATTGATGAATTGAATTTACATCACAATTCTCGGTGGCCGCTGTGGTTTATCCAAGAACGGCAGAGTAACGAACACTTTGACGACAAAGTAAATGTTCCAGGCCGTCATCGTACTGTGAGCATATCTACCTATTTCACCTCTGCTTTGCATAGCAATCTACTATAAGCATCGAGAGACCTTAAGTGGTCGACCGTGCTCTCGGTAAGATGGACTGAACGTTCGATGGTGAGACATGATGGGATTTGCTTGGGGACGCGACTTAAAAAACGAGGAACGCTCGACACTGGACGGGTCACGTCGCTCCGCTGAGGTAGGAGGAGGAGACTGGATGTTGGTTTGTTCGTATAGACGCAGGACCTTGAGAGTCGTGGGTGACGTGGGTAGGAAGCGGCGAAAGTCGAAGTATTCGACAGTACTGAAAACCGGGCCAAGTGTTGACTCTTCTTGCCTGCGCCACACTCAAGATGCAACCCTCCAAGCGCTACATGGAATCCGCCGAGTGAACGACTTTGCTAACAGGAAAGTTACAAGCACGTGGAGATGTGTCGGTGGACAATTTCCATGAGCAAGGAGAGGCCTTTGGTGGTCGATCGTTCTGGAGGCGCTATGTCTGAAAAGTTGCCGGACAGCCAAGCCGCGG
Source organism: Putridiphycobacter sp. (assembly GCA_965230195.1). GTDB lineage: Bacteria > Bacteroidota > Bacteroidia > Flavobacteriales_D > Crocinitomicaceae > Putridiphycobacter. Next base: position 1,373,942 of record OZ245997.1, on the reverse strand, counting down.
CGGCACATCTCCTCGTGCCCTTCACTACTCGCCGAGAGAAGTCGCCTAATCGGTTTGCTTGCGGCCTGGCCAACATCACGCACTTCGAAGTTGTGATTGGGAACGAAGACTGCTTCGAGGATATTGTTTGCGCATTGAAGTTGGTGATGGATATTCAGCGCCCGAGTATCGAAAGTTGGAAAAGATAGCTGCTTGTACCAAGCGATTTTCTCGCCGGAATGACAAGTTTAAGACAGCCAGAGGTGTCGGAAATGTGGGCGCGGATCCGACCATGTATCAACAAACATTGGCCACATTTCCAGAATTGACAAATCTTTGTTTAGACTTTCATCGCAAGTTCCCGGTCACTAACTCTCTTCACGCTCAGATTAATCTTCTTACAAACCTCAGGTCTTTGAATATTCGCCTTACTGAGTAAGCGGGACATGGAAGTCTGCTGGACAGTCTGTCGGGAGAGAACCTAAAAACTGCAAAGCTGAACGTATCAACTCCAAACTTGAACTTGGACGTCGTCGGCCCAGTTCGAGGGTCCGTGTCAGAGATGCAGATGTCTTATCGCCCGACCTATCTATCTGGAACGGTTGGGTCGACGCGCAAGTAAATACCCGGAAGCTTGTTTCCGATCCGATCCGATCCGATCCGATCCGATCCGAGGTTCAAAATAACTCGAATCGTAGATAGTGCGCGATATCTAAATGATCGAAACGAGGCGGTCGTTCAGCCACAGATTGATCGATCTTTATGATGTCGCTTGTTATCACGCGGTTCGATGAAGCGCGACATGATAACTTCCGAAATCTGTGCTTTCGTGTTCTTCTTCTATTGATCGATTGATAGAAACTCCTAAGTATTCTCTCTTTGATCGATCGTTTGTCGAACGCATGTTTTCGTTCGAACGAGATAAAAGAATTGCTTAAGTACCGCGCACAAATATCCTACGAAACTGATCACAAAGAGACAACACGAAGTAAAGAGATGGGGGTAAAGATTGATTCGGAGGTCGGCCCTCGTCGTACGAGTCCTTAGGAGAACTGCACGACTTTAATAACACTAACTAATTGTTGTCTTCGACAAGGGTCCCGTCATGCTGTCTTGTTGTGAAATGGGTAATGACGCAAAAAGGCGCTGGTTTACTCATGCGAGGCCTTTTTCTATGGCTCTGAGAGGCTGGTGACTCACCTGCCTAGACAAATCTTGTCACACGATCGGCATATAAATTAGTGGATGTGGACCTCAAAAGAATTCTGCTTCGAGCTTGTAACGAGTTTTCCGTTGCATTGTTCGCTGCGCATCCCGTACCGCGACCACACTAATGTACTCGTACAAACATAAATCGCTTAAGTAAGCAGAATACCAATTCACATCGCTTCTAGAGTCTTCTCTGCCTTGCATGCAGGCCCTGACCACCACAGAAGATCCATCACATTAAAAATTCCAATCGAACTTCGCATTCACCACTTTGGACTCCGTCTTAGGGCGACGAGGTATCGAAGCACTCTCCATCACCATTTAAACCCAACGATGATTCACAGCACGTGCGCCTGTGAGCCGTCTCGCCTGCAGGATGGGGGTCAATGTAACCGAGCGATCGGGCACCAACTTCGACGACTTCACACTGATCCCAATTCGCAATGCGAAAACGTTGACAGTCATCGCGCAAGACCATCGACGATGCGATTCACATACCCTCCCTGGATACCAAGCGACAAGAATGCGAGGAGTAAGAATGCTGCCAATCGCATCGCCACGGCGAAAGAGCATAAACGCGTATGATTGTCGCACTGAGAGTTGTTGGCACCGCGCTGAGGGATTCTGGCGCGAGGTGTTACTCAGATGGTAAAGACAGCAGCATCCGCGGTGGGTAATGGCTAAGCTTCACCGACTCCGCTAAAGACGGCAACGTTCCACGAGAAGCGTCACACGAACCTCAGATAGAGATCTCTGTTACATGTTATACAGTAAAAACAATATATTAGTCCATCAACGATAGAGATAGTCTCACAAAATACGCATATCATTGACAGAATAAACAAGAACGAAAGTAAATCTGTAGTCACAAGTCGAAAAGGGAGTTCTCCGCGACCTCGATCCGAAGAACAACTGTTCTCTAGAGTGGATGTCATTTGAAGAGAAAGACAAAGACGGACGCGACGGATTCCGTCACTGTATGCAGGGTCATTCCCTGTAGTCGACTGATGCGCTTAGCATTCTCAGAACGGACAACCGTCATAGAGTTGAGCCTGTGCGCCTGCATCGAAGCAGTTTGCAGATTCTAACCCGCTTTTGGCGCGAGGCGGCCAAAGCTCTGTTGGGATTCTAGAGGTCGCTGAAGACGAAGACGACAGAGACGTCGATCACTGAATTTTCGCACAGACGTCCGACAACCGATTCTCTCCTGTTTGACTAAGACGATTGCCTTAAACGACGTGGGCCTGTCTCGGCGTCTTGTCGATTTCGAGGCGAAGTATCGTCGTGTGTTGACAGGAAGGCCGTTCAGCAGCATCGAGAGGTCCCGTCATCGATCGGACGCGTCTAGATAACGGACGCCTTCGAGGTCCATGAGCATCATTATCCTTGCATTCGGACATCGGCTGACAAACGCTGACTTCGTTCTGTTCGAAGTTCGTTGGTTCGTTCGCACACGGCAAGTTTTCGGGTCATGCAGCGAATGTCTGTAGAATCGCTGCTCCATCTGGCAGGGAGCGTTCTCTTAATCGCCTGTTCGACAGGAGCACAACAGAGTCCCGCAGGTAGTGATGCGATTCGCTTCGTTGCCGCCTTGGCGGACGATCCTTGCTATTTTCGTCACTTCTTTGATGATGGCTCGACGTTCGGCGGCCCGAATTCAAGAAGCTGCTGTCGTCGATTTCTTCACCAGTGCGACCTTCGTAGGTGACGGGTGCAAACTGCCGAAGAAGACCGTTGATGAGACCCATGACGACGCGACACGGGCATGGCATGTCGACGACGCTTACTTCGAAGACCACGACTTGCAAGACGTCGTCGACTGCGCCTCCGACGGCGACACCATTCGGCTGAACGTCTCCAGACCTGTCCAGCCGAGAAGACAGATCGAAATTTCGAAGCGTCTGGAAATCCGAGGACCCCGACGCGACGAGGAGAAGTCCACGCGACAAGCACGCGCGAAACCAACTCTGACGTGTCCTCCTAATGACCCCCTCTTCGTCATCAGGTCGGTGACGGAGTGCTTCCATCGATGTCTTTTCAGATCTCTTCTATTCTTAGGGATGTCGACGTCGTCTTGGAAAACGTCTCCGTCCGGGGCTGCGTCTTCACCGATCCGTTCTACAACCTCAGTGTCGTCGAGATCAGCTGCAATCGATCACGCGATGACGATATTGTATTGGAAATGCGCGGCGTCGACTTCAGCCACAACATGAATCCAGGCGGCATCGCAGGATTCCGTGCCCAAGATCCGTCGTGTGTCAAGGTCAAGCTGCGTGACTTTGATTTTCACGGGAACACCTATTTCCTTGGTTCCATATTCGGCCACAAGAATGATCTGGAGAACATCGTTATCTCAGAGAACACTCAGTGGAGTAAAACGTTCACCGACAGCAGAACGTTTTACGATAGTGTGTCAGCAATAATTTATATGCGCAGAAACGTCGACCTACCCATCTGGTAATGCTTCCTTGCTTTGCAGGCAGACGTGCGATTTGCGATCGATCGTAGGACGAAAAGCTTTCCCGAAGGCTACACTGAGATGCACGGTTTGGAGAACGCTGCCTTCCGATTCCCCGAAGCATCCACGAGCACCGTGAAAGATCTTGTCTCCGTCGACAACGCTGGCTACCCTGTGTCCGTCGACAGAGGGTCCCTGTCGATCAGCGGAAATTCAAGGTTTGCAAACAACACCGGCAATGCTGGCGCCGTCATCGTTGCCTCCGAGAGCAAAGTCGCCCTGAAAGGCGCTCAGTTTGAGTACAATATCTACTTTAATCCGGGTGGATGCCTGGATCTACGAAACGGATCCAGCGGTGAAATCAGCTCCACACGCTTCTTCAAGAACGCTGCCAGAGATGGCACCTGCATCCGTGCCACCTCCCCTGCGCATCTGGAGATCAGGGACTGTGTCTTTGAGCAGAATCACAATTTCGACAGAGGATGCATTTGGGTCAATGGTTCCAGCGATTCGACCTCCGCCGTCACGCTCTCTAACTGTGTCTTTGTTAACAATACAGCGCTGGCGGATGCTAGAGCAGGCATCGTCCGTGGTTCTGTGATGTTTGAGCGTTTTGACCATGGACATGTGTTGATAGAGTCAGCGAGTTTCGAGAGCCATGAATTCGGGAGCTGTAGCCACAAGGAGGACGATCATGTTGGCTTAATCATCATGGCGAACACCCGTAATGTGTCATTCAAAGCCGACAGTTCATCTTTCATAAGGGCACCTATCATCGAGGGAGCGGGCCCTTTGGGAACTGCGTTTCGCTTTGTGGACACCACCGGGGTGCTGGAAATAGCGCGATCTCGTTTTGAGAATCTCGCTAGTTGTGCCCATGGCGGCAGCATTTTCTTGAGAAACAGTCGAAGCCATGACGCTCGCACGGTGCTGAACGTGACTGAAAGCAATTTCTCCTCTATCGTCGCATTCGGAGGCACAGTCTACGCGAAGGGACGGGAGATCGAGGTTGAAGTGAGAGGTAGTCGATTTGAGCGCAATTCCGCCCAAGCAGAGAACCCTTATCATAATCTGGCCGGCAATGTTCTGTTCGTAGAAGACATAAAGACACTCAAAATGACAAACTGTACTGCAATGCATAACTTCGTCAATAATCCAGAGGGAGTCCAACCAGCTTCCGGATCGGTTCACATACAGAGGACAGACAGTGTGATGATAGAGGATAGCATATTCACTTCCAATTCAGTCGGAATAGGAAGAAGACAAACTGGGGGCGCCATCTATCTCTCCACCGGAGGGAAACAAGGAGAATTGGACGTGGTTAATTGCCGCTTTGAAGATAATGTTGCGTCCAGTGGCGGTGCCATCTATGTTAGAGGCCTTACACGACTTAACGTAAGAGACTGTGTCTTTCGAAACAACAGTGCTGCCGAATCTGGAGGAGCCATTCTTGCATCTGACTGCATGATGGCAACGTTTACGAAGATCAGCTTTGAAGCAAATGAGGCAAGACTCGGAGGAGCCTTGGCTTTCTGTGGTGATAAGGGTCCAACGGTCGAAGGAAGCTCTTTTGTGCGGAACAAAGCTCAGAAGGGAGGAGGCATTGCTTACGTGGATAACCATCCGCCGAGGTCACAGAATGTTGGACCCACATTCCAGCCACAGACCTCTTCGAGTAGATTTGTCGAGAACGAAGCGGCAATCGGAGGTCAGCTTTTGGCTTTGCTGGGTGTCAATGATGCAGTTTCTTGTTGTCTTTAGGTGCAATTTTCTTTGACGCCTCAGTCCCTGAAATATCAGTAGAAAAAGATCACAGTGTCGCCAATTCGTTAACACCCAGTACTTCTCATCATTTCGGAAAGAACTTACTATTCCGCAGAAATCGAGCTTCTGTCGCTGGAGGTGCAGTTTTTGCACTCAATCCACACCGTGTCGAAGTCCTTGCCCCCAAATGCAGAAGTTTTGTGGAGGATTCACACACACTCAAAACTTCACGATCACATCGTTCGCAAAAAGTGCTGTGTGCAGAGCGATGAAGGGAAACACTGTGGGGGAAGGTGGGTATGGACCCGACATTGCTACACCAGCATTCGGTTACTACGTCACACTGTACTACAAGAACGGGACACATGTGCCGCTGGAGCAGGGAGACGATTATGATCTGGGAAGGTGGAAGAGTGGCGACGATCTCCCAGCCATAGAAGTCTCCATGTACGATCACTACGGACAGGGTCCAGCCAGAAGAGGATCCCGAGACGCAAAGGCCCAGTTTGGCGATTTGGAGGACGTGCATCTGCCCGACTACTTGTCGTACGCCAGAGCAGTTCTGGTGTCGGACGACGGTCTCCTGCCGAACGACCTGGTCGGCAACCTGACGTCTGGGAGGGACAACATTACCGTCGGCCCGCCGCTGGTGACGCCCGACGACTACACGGCGGCCTTGATTGTCCCAGATCTTAACGAAGAACACGTCACGCTGTCCGTCAACATCCGTCCCTGTGTGATCAACGAAGTCCCTCGAGATGACAACAGAGGCTGCATCGAATGCAAGCCCGGTCGCTATAACTTCGATCCTGAGACCGGGACATGCACCGTCTGTCCCGACAACGGCGACTGCTCTGGCAAGTACGCGCTGCCAAAGTCCGGACACTGGAATGCGTTCCCCTGCTCGCACCACATGCAGAAGTGCGTGTTCGGGGAAGCCTGTCGTGGACTCAATGCGTCGGAACTGAACAGAACTGTCGCGGTCGATGCGGCAGAAGGGTGCGACTTCTCCGATGAAGAGACCGAGCAGTACCAAGCCGATTTGTGCGAGGACGGGTACGAAGGCCCTCTGTGCGGATCATGCGCAGAGGGTCATGGCAAACTGGGCGCCTTCCGGTGTCTGGTCTGCGGGTCTAATGCCTCGGCGGTTTTTGCTGTTTTGGCTGCTTTCTTCATCTTGACGATGCTCTCGATGCTTCAGATCAGAGGAAACCTCACTCTAGCCAATCACCCACAGTCTCGACGAAGCCGGTCTCGTTTCGTCCTAAGCTGGAAGCGTCTTCCCGTCCCCTTAGCTGCATACATTAGCAGTAAATCCGTGCGTCTGCCCGAACAAGAGAGAGAATCCGAAGAACAAACAGAAGCACGTCAACGTGGGAACGAGAACTGCGAAAACAAGGCCAAGGAAGAGAACACGAAGTTTGTACAAGTTCTGAAGGTAAGGTCCCTTTTCCAGCAGCTCCCTGCCTTATCATGATCGCAGATCACCATCAACTTCGTCCAAGTGGTGGCCACTGGAATCGCACTCGACATGGCGTGGTCACCTGCCATTCTCCGACTCTTCGAATCATGGGGTAACCAACAACTGTCGCTGCGATGTAACACAGATATGTGCTCTGTGCAGATTGGATAGGAGGCGCTGTCAGTCAGGCATCTACCTTCTCATTCATGTGCCTGCTGTCGAAGAACGGATCAGCACCGAGATCTGTTCTTCAGGCAGCTCTCGTCACTGTCATCCCTTTGGCCGTCGCTTTTTTTATATGTGCGTTTTGGGTATGCAGCGCAACCAAGAAAGACAGACCGTGGAACTATCTGGCAAAGAGATTCGTCCTGACAGTGGTGTCTGTGCTTTACGTTGCCTATCTGCCCCTCTTCCGAACAGCCATCAACGTTTTCTCCTGTGTCGATGTCTATGACTCCGCTACCCTTCATGGCATTGACACCTCTAACTCGTATTGGGCAGAGGATACCTCTGTCAGATGCTTTGCCGACAGTCATTCCACACTCGTTTTTGCCGTCGCCATACCGCTTATCGTTTTCGCCATCCTTTTCCCCGTTTTCTTAGGAGTGATCTTGATCATCGCTAGAGAAAGGGGAATCCTTGACTCCCCGTGGATACAGGAGACCATCGGAATGCAGTTCAAAGGCTTTAAAGAAGCCTATGTTTTCTGGGATTGTATTGTCTTGCTAAGAAAGGCCCTGATCGCTGTTATTGCCACTTTTTCACACAGCCTGGGGGCCAATTTGCAAGGACATCTGCTCATTGCACTTCTTCTGCTTGTTTTGTTCTTGCACATCATGGTGTCGCCATTCACAGCAGAACTGGAGGCCCTCAATCTTCTGGAATCTGCCTCCCTTTTTGTCAGTTCGTGTACTGTTCTTTGCGGTCTCATCCTGGACGACGAGAAGACGTCCGATGACAGTCTGAGGGCCTTCCTGGTCGCAGTCGTTCTTCTGCTGAACATCAGTCTCCTTCTGATCCTTTTCTTTTTTATGATGAAACATAAGATTCGCGCAATTAGATTCTATTTGCTCTCGGTGGGCAGAGAGTCGCGGAAAGGTACTTTGATTCGCACGATTACGGACTACTGTACGTTGCGCTTCCGCCAATTCGTGGACGCACTCTGGAAGAAAGATCGCAGCACTCAGACCGTCATCCATGTCCAAGTTAGGAAAGAAACGGATCCCGATGAAGTTGAACTATCAGACCGCTCGAACTGAAGCGTTCGAGCTCGGAGTTTTGTTTTTGCAGATAAACGGACAACAACACTCTGGTTCCTTTTGGATTCCCAAAAGGGAGGGATCTTACGTTTCACTCATTCTTCACCCATTACGTTTTTTATTTGTGCAACTCAAGGTCATTAGATCTTGATTCGACGTCGTTAAGCATGCATGATGTTCTTTTCTCCCTCTGCACAGCATTAAATGAATCACGTGTTCAACGTTTGCCGCCACGTACGGCGAACAATTCAAATGGTGACTTATGGTGCGAAGTACAAGATTACCTGTCATGTGCAGGAAAGACACAGGCGAGACGATTAAAAAGCTCTATTTGTGAACGTCTGCAGCAATGTCATTCTGAAGAGTAACAAAGACTATCGTCGGGCGCGAGCAAGCGTCGTACCGTGGTACCTTTGCTCTTCGCGAGCAAAGTTGACTCAGCTTCTGAGCAACGCGTCCGAATAGATGCATCTGCCAAAAAGCGTCAACTACAGCGCCTTTTGTAAATGTATGCCGCCCATCATTGGCATATAAAATATCACAACAACATGTTCTGAAAGAAGAGTCCGACTTCGTCGGTCTATAGGACACCTCTTCTTACGTGGCATTTGCTGTAAACTGGATTTCTAGAGTCATAAAAAAGCAGGCCATTCATTCATCGTTCTATCATCCAACTAATGCGTTGAATAGAAAGGTAGACTACACCTGTTCTGTCGTTTTGATTGTACTGAGAGAGTTCGGAAAAGAGGCAAGAAATCAACAGGGCACTTCAACTTTGGACGGCGCCAATGCCAGGCGTTCAAAAGCTCTCGTTGTTCGCCCCGGAGTTTACTCGGAGGTAAAAAGCCCAGCATTATCTACGAACAATATGTTGTGACAGCGTCTCCGCAATGCAGCGTTTTGCTTTGAGAGAAGAGCCAGAATCAGTATTCCCACATCCAGCACTTCAAGGGCACGCTTTGACGCTTTCGCTTTTACAAATAGGCTACTTTGTGCCGCGATAACGCACTCTTCTTTCTCGAAACTCGAACGGTCGTCATCATTTACACCTCTCGTCTCTGTAACCGAGCAGATTCTTTCCGGGATGACGAATCGCATAGAGAGGATGTTGGCAATGAGCTGACTGTCGCGTGTATGACGTGCGGGATCGAGAGGAGCCTGTGGCATCATGCCCGAAACATTGGCCTATTGCCGAGATCTTTTTTACACTTGACCGAAGTTTGGTCGCGGTGCTGTAGGGCATATGAATTCCTGCTTTCTGTAAAAAAAAGATTCTAAATCGGCAGATAGGAACGTTTTATAAATCAACAAAAAATTAAGAATGAAATTGCACTCGTCACAGGAAACCGCATATCTTCCAAGAACTTCAGGACTGAGAGTTGAACATTGGAATAACTGCAAAATACTTGCACTATCTGCAGTTTCCGCAGAGTTAAACATAGTAACGATGTGGACTTGGTCATTCTTGATGAAAACACACGTCAAGAACGGAAACGACAGCTTGGATAATGAAATAATAAAAGGGCTTCTATCACCACGGTTTTGGACAACGTGCTGCTTACGTCTTAGTCACTCTGGCACGATCTCTGCTAAAGATGACAAGGATAATGGAACAGATCAGCAGAGATCCTCCAACTGCAAGCTGGAGGCTGATCTCTTCGGAAAAGAAAATGACGCCGCCGCACACAATCATCATAACACTTGATGATGAGGCCATGGCAGCCTTGATAGGAGGACCAATCTGAAACGCACGGACGATGAAGACATGATTCACGCTACCACAGGCCGTCAAGATGTACAGACCGATGTGTTTGAGCGAATGTGTCCAATCAATCTTCTCTGGATAACCGATGGTGAGGAAAGGAACTGCAAAAAGAGCGAGAAGAACTGTTGAGTGATTCGCAATCACGACGGATGGAATGCTTCTGTCGATTTTCCTGCAAAAGACAAAAGATGCAGTCTGTTTTGGATAAAGGTTGCTTTACCCGACAAGGAGGAAGCTTGTGGCTATAAAAAGGACAGATAAGAAAGCACAGACCAGGCCACCGATGCGCTCGATATCCCATACGAGAGAATCTTCATCCTCAACAAGAAACGGTGGACGTGCGATGAGTACATTTGCACCAATCGATCCAACAATGCCAATCCAGGAACACATGTCAATAGATTCAGTTCGGAACATCCACGCCATAAAAGCGAGCATTGCTACACAAACACGCATTCGTTTTTACATCATGAGTACTTGTGAATGACCTGGATAGGTCCCGTTCAGAAGAGCGGCCTCCGACAGTGTAATGAGAACAGAAGAGACCAAAGAAAAGAACAATCCCAGAGCAGAACATATTCCACGTAGCACGATCCATTTCATATTGCGATCCAACTGACCGATGATGAAGCCTGTTTGGTAGTATCCAAGTGACACCAAGACTGGTAATGCCAAAGTTCCACGAGCGAAGATGGCTTGGAAGACAGACGCGTCGTCATTAGAGAGCTCCTTCGTGGCGACGACGGCCGCCGATAAAAACAAAGCGCCCAGTACGGCACAGCCCATGCAGCTGCCCCATATCAAACTGCATCACGTCGTCTCTCTAGTGCGTTGCATTCGTCGAAGGACGGAACATACCTGACAGCCCTGGAAATAATAGAGGGTGGCTCAGGTGGCGACGCCTCCGGTAAAGATGGTAAGCGAACATCAATTCTATCATCGCGTTCATGCAGCTCGGAGTCGGTTGGGTCAGGTGCCCGTGGAGGTCGGGGTATGTCATTTCTTTGCTCTGGAATAGGCGAAGAAGGTTGTGCTACTAGCTTCATTCTGAGATTTACACGACGGCGACACTTTGCAGTGGCCGCTTAACCGATGGCTATACTTATAGTTCATGTTTAGGTCACATGGCCGATGGCTGTAGTTGTAGTTCATATTTAGGATAACGTGCCGCACGAAGTTGACGAAAATAGGAGCAGACAAGTGCTGCTGACGCAGCATCCTGCCGGGAAAAACTACTACGCGTGCATCAATCACCTCTGCCGTTTTGAACCTGAAATGGCGGGGCGTTTCCGCAGAGGCACTGACAGACAACGCCATCTTCAAAGACAAATCATCTTTCCGAAGAACACAAAAACTGGCGGTACTTCTTTCACCATCCATTGCTTTGGCAAAGTACTTGCTAGATGAGAAGAGCGGACATGGATGTTATATCGACGGCTTCATTTTAGGTTCTAGGCCGGATGGACACTGAATCGACACCTACGCTCTTGATGTGCTTGTTGAACTGATCCCTACAAGGAACGTAGGTACATCCGAAATGTACTTCACGACAGGGACTTCGAATCCGTACCCCCAAACAGTTACACTTACGATTACCTCACAACCTCTGAAGACTACTTCGACACGTCGCAGATCAACATCATGTTCCGAGACTCCGTCGACTACACAGACCCTCAAGAGTTTGAAACGGCCAGCCAGGCAGTCGGAGTACGAATACGAATACGTTGATGGAGGATTCCGAACAGAGGAGCGGCTGATGTCGCAGTCGTGGATGGATTTCTACACGCAGTATGTCGAAACGAAGTTCTGTTCGAACGAGATCTGTATGGACAAAGTGCACTGGTACTACGATGGCTTCTCCTCTGCCGATTTTGCGCATCTGTCGAAGAACATCTGCGCTGGCGTCGCGTCAGCCGAAGAGTGTGAGCAGAGGTGCGAGACGCATTGTCCGCAGGCGGCAGTCGGAATGAGAGAACGGTGCCAGTACAAAAAGGACTCGGTGGAATGCTACTGCCCTTATCGACCAATGCTGACACAGCGCAATTTCTACGAGAACCCCGAAGACTTTGACAGCAAGATCGAGAGATACTGGGTGGATTTCCTGAACAACACGGCGACGGGACGTGCATCCAGAGTCTTCATCAACCTGGACGAGGAGACAACGACGAAGAGAAACACCTTCGGCACGCCAAAGGGCACGCGGTCGCACGTCTATGCCAGAGGCCACACGAGCGTGCCCAGTCAACTGGACCACCTCCAAGAGGAACGCGACATTCTCGATCGACAGTCGATCAAGGTCTATCCATTCGACTACGTGGTGTATGCCATTGGCGAGCAGTACGAAGGCCTGGCGTTGAAGACGGTAGAGGCGATAGGCATCTCCATGGCTGTCGCGACGGTCGTCATGCTGCCCCTCATCGTCAGTATCTTTGCCGCGCTCATCGTGTCTGTCTGCGTGCTGCTTTCTGTTTTGCTGACGGTTGGAATGACCAGTTGGACTGTTATCGATCTGGATTACTCTGCCTACGTTGCTTTCATTGTGACGGTTGGGTTGTCCGTGGAGTTCTGTGCGCACATTGCTCGAGATTTCATGTTGGCCGAAGGGGATCGTCTCACACGTTCTATACACGCGCTTCAGACTATGGGCGTTGCAGTATTCAATGGTGGCGTGACAACTTTTCTCGGAATTCTGCCCTCTGCTCTTTCAGATTATCCAGCCATTAGCAATCGTTTGTTCGTTCAGTATTCCATTTCCACTATCGCCGGCATGTTTACGGGCCTGCTCCTCCTACCGACCATCCTGTCCCTGATTGGACCTCCGTCCTTCTTCCCTGAGGAACCGAATAAAGATGCTGAGGATCCGCAGAAAGGAGCAGCACAGCCCTGATGAATATACAGATATCACTGGGGGATGCATCTCATTATTCTTTGTTATTGTGTTCCTTTTACGAGTCAGTGCGTTCGCTCTGATGTGTTTTACCACGAGTGTTTTTATTGGATGTGGTATGAGACAGTAAACAATGATGAATGAATAAGGATAACGACCGACGTGAGTTACGTTCGTTGATCCATGTGTTGACGTTTGTTAGCACACGTGACATCGTCGTGCCAAGAACAAGCCGCCGTACATATCCAACATTCAATCTGTCATATTTGAATTCTGCCATTGTAATGAGTTTGTGTGTTCTGATATTCCTTTAACCGAACAATCATGTCTCATCGTTTCGGCAGAAATTCAACAGGTACTGTCGATCGAGAATTCACAACACGCAGCCGATATGCAATGTCGAACATAGATGTTGCACTCAATATGTCCGACGGAACCTGCTGTGCTTACAGCTATGCTCACTCTCACTCTTACGCACACAGGCATCCAAAAACTACGATTCTGTCGCAGAACTGTGGTCACAGCCGGAGTCAATATGATGTCACACTTTCAGTGTTTTCTATTACAAGTTAAAAAACAGTACAAAACACTGTTCAGAAGAATTATTGAATGTTTTAAAAGCTTCTAGCAGATTCCGGCGGATGGTTGTTGTTTCTCCGGGCAAATTTCTAAACACATGTCAAGCACGACGATGATCAAACATGGCAGATAGACTAAAGGAATGGCACACCTGCAGATGTCAACTGTCTTCCAGTCTGTCAAGTCATCATTCGCCCTTTCGGTTCGTCTCTTGATCTCTGTAATGTCCGGATTTGGGCGATTCTGCTTGAGCTTGACAAGGAGTCGACAGGTCGCATCCGGATATGACGACCAAACCACCCTGTAGAACAGAAAAACCATCTGTCTGTAGAACATACAAGCATCACTAAGTACCCGAGTGTCGGAAAGTGATGGATGAGGAGGACGAGGCGAGAAATGATGTCTTTACAATCGATCGACAGGGCGATCTTCTCGTCATGTCTTAAATGAGGCTGACCCCCGTCTGACGCGATGAGCAGCATCGCCATCTTGAAGTGTCTGGTCATCTTGGCGGCTTGGCAGAAGACCCTCCTCTTGATGAAGGAAGCGTGGAAATCCGCCACTGTCTTCCTCTCGATGGCAATGTCGGGAGTCGGGATGTAATCGCCCACCTGTCACACAATCAGTTTGTAAAGATATGTTATTAATTCTCATTGTCTTACCTTGATGAGGTGAAGATCCGTCTTGAAATCTGCCCTGTCGATCGCCGCGAGAAGTGAGGCTGGCACTTCTCGCGTGTCCACTATGATGTTGCCTCGTCCTCCTCTCTCCTGTCATGCACAATCTCCTTTCGAAATCAAAATTTGAAGATTTTTTTTACCGTGGCAGATGTGTGTGACGACCATCCTATCACTTCCTTAGCCTAAATCTCACACATTTGAGACAAATGTCTCACACTGCAAGATAAAACCTGGCTAAATCCTGCTTCAAATGAAGCAGGATTCTCTTCAATGAAGCGCACAAATCCACCAGATTGGCTACGAAGGAAGAGACGGACGGCATACTCAATCGGCGAGTCCGTCAACCATCTTTGTTCTTGACGATTAGACATCCAGCCAAGGCCCCAGGGTGAACGTTTCCTGTTAACAGGTCAATCTGCACAATGCGCGGGGTCGCATAGCAGAAACGCCTGGCATCGTAAAATGTCTGCCGTTGGGCAACTTTCCGCTTGCGCAGATCGACCATTGGCAGCCCTTTTGGAGCTTGACATCGCATCTCCTTCTGCAGAGCTTTCTTCTGCAGCTTGGAGCATCCCATGAGAAGAACAGCCCCCTGTTTTTCTTCATGGGTATGCTCGCAGAGAAAGGCCGCGACGGGTTCTATCCACCATGTGCTAGCTCCAGCAACGCAGGGTGTGTCCGCGGCAGTGAAGTTCTTCGCCAATTCTTCAAACTTTGACATCTTAGCACGTTGCATCGTCATCTTGAAGTGTCTGGTCATCTTGGCGGCTTGGCAGAAGACCCTCCTCTTGATGAAGGAAGCGTGGAAATCCGCCACTGTCTTCCTCTCGATGGCAATGTCGGGAGTCGGGATGTAATCGCCTACCTGTCACACAATCAGTTTGTAAAGATATGTTATTAATTCTCATTGTCTTACCTTGATGAGGTGAAGATCCGTCTTGAAATCTGCCCTGTCGATCGCCGCGAGAAGTGAGGCTGGCACTTCTCGCGTGTCCACTATGATGGTGCCTCGTCCTCCTCTCTCCTGTCATGCACAATCTCCTTTCAAATCAAAGTTTGAAGATTCTTTTTGTTTACCATGGGCAGATGAGGCTCTCCTCCGTTGTCCAAGGGAATGGCAACGGATTCCCTGTTGTCTTCTAGCTTCTTGAAGACGTCTTCCTCCAGGTCTTCGATCGAAGCCCCTCTGTCCAGACAGGTTGCAAAACGACCTGTCAGGGTCCGCAGCAGGCAGAGCGGAATCACGCCTAGGGCGACCTGCACAAACACAAAGCTATGGACGAGATGACAGGAGATGGCGCTGTATCTGACATGAGGGAAAGATGCTGGCAGAGATGCTTGGACCCCAAGTAGATGCTCTTTCTTGAGAAAAGACTCCAAGGCATAACGGCCAAACACGGTATGCACGACGTTGGTGCGATCAAGGCAATCGACACAATTGGTGCGAACGATGCTGTCTTGAACAGAAGTTGCTCGACCCTCCTTCTGTCATGCATTTGTGTTCGCACACGAAATCGGACGAGGATAGAGATACGATAACGAACTGGCCAAAGCGATCCAGATCTGCTCGGATTCTGTCGAATAGGATGGAGATACGATGATATCGAGTCGTTCCACGTTCTTCACGGAAATCAAAATTGATGAGACGAAAGCCGTCTTTCGTCCTTGAGAAACGCCGAGCGGCATTGTCGGATGCACTTGTCAAGGAACCCTTAGATCCAGTGGCGTGTGCCAAATTCACCGCAACGCATTCCTATCGAACAACATCTCTGCATCCTATCCCCCATGACACAGGCCTTGTTGCTCACTGTGTACGTACGGAGAAGGTCATTGACGTGAACATCGAAGGCATGTGTGTAGTCAATGTCTCTCCCGAGACGCGTCGGTGGTTTGTGCTTGACGTTCGGAATGCTTGTCCAAAACACGGGGATCGATCCTCGCAGCTGAACGAACGAACACATATGTCCATTCGACAGACACAGAAGCTGTTCTGTCTCGACAAAATTCGCCACAGATCCCTGACATCAACATCTGCAGATTCGTGAGGCGTAGACGCGAAGAAGCACTTGGAGATCGGCGCCCCTTCTCCAGCTGCGTGTGCCCAGGCGTCTCACTGAACGACGTGCCACAAGGGTCAACTTCCTGGTTACTCGGTGCGAAAATTCCGAATCTGTCAGCTCTTGTACGAAGCCTTGAATGACAGGTAACACAAATCCATGTGCTCTCAGCTCTACACCGCCGACATCTGGACATTCTCGCGGAAAAAATGTGCATTACGTGTGACGGTTTCCATCAGATGGCGATTCCAGGAGAAACGGGTTTCTTCCAGTTCCCACGACCCTTCTCCGCTTTCATTGCTGACGGCCGCCTGTCGCTCAGTGGTCAGTGTCAGTCGCATTCCACTGCCGAAGTACAGCCCTCTTCCGGCTTGTTTGGGATCCACTGCCGATTTCAGCAATTCGATATAGCTACACACGGTCACGCACAAATCACGCATCCATACATCTATGCACGCACTTGGCATCTTCTGGTGGTAAACGTCCCTGGGAAGATGCAGTTCTGTCTGAACAACTCGGTAAACTGGGGAGCCATGCACCGTTGCGACCTGCAGAACGAAGAGGGTAGCTGTCTGGTCTGCATGGGCAGGCGAGTGCACTTGTTTAGCTTCCTTGATGGTGACGAGGACCGTTGCTTTGGCAAGGCGCAGCATTCTAAGAAGTCCAGGGAACGCGATGCAGCTACGAAGGAAACGCGGCTGCGTCGACGCTTCGGCTGTGCTGGTTCGGAGGTCGATCTCCAGTGTCTCGACGTATTCTCCTGTCGAATGGAAAGGCTGAAGGACGACGACGTCGCCTGTTCTCCTGAGGGCGACGCCAACGAAGGGGATCGTTATTGCGGTCTAAGTCATGGCGCTTCCTTGCGTCTTCGAGTCCCCAAACAACACCTGTGGTCTTGCGTGTCGCAGCGTCGAGCTGTTCTGTCGAAGGTGTTGGCGGCGAGACCGGTCGTCGGTGCTTGACGCAAAGGGCCTAGTACATATACAACACGCTGGGAGAGATTCCGATCGCGGCCTACAGAAAGAAGTGTCTGCTGGGGTGTGGGAAACGGTCGTCGACTGCAAACCTGAAGGCGAAATTGACGAAACGCTGGTTGCAAAAATGGCATCTATAATGATGGGAAAGTGACGACGCCGAAGAATTCTAGACTCTGGACGGGACGGATGTGACATTGTAGAAGACGGTGGATACTGAGAAGCATTGTCTTTGTGTTCTTTCATCTTAGGAGCGCGTGTCTCGCTAAAAACTGTCCCGCATTAACTAAAGAAGCTGAATTGAGTATGGCAGACGGGAACGCTGACTGGTGATGTGACTAACGGCCAAATGACGCACGGTAAGAGGTTGTCCACGTAAAGCAATTCGAGGCGCAATGATCTCCGACGTTTCCGTCTTTAAGTTTCAGTTCGGAATGTGCTCGAAAGAAACATCATGACAGTCGTGACGCGTCTGCTGCGGCGAATTCTGACAGTTGTCGCCCCGTTCCAGCGACAGCGACAATCACAGACGGGTAGACGACGAGCGGTTTCGTTACCTAGGCAAACAACGCAGTCGCTGTCTTCTGATCGTGACATCCGCTGAAATAACAGGCCGCGGCGAAACCGTAAGTGCTGCTATTTGCGGCGAGCCTCTGCTTTTTCGTTCGTTCGTTCGTTCGTTCGTTCGTTTTTGGGGTTTCTCTTTGTCGACGAGGACACATACACGATGTCTTTGAAGCTGGTCGTCCTCGCCGCGCTCCTCGTGTGCTGCGCCGTCGAGGTGAACGCCCTGACATTCGCTTGCCCTTATAACACGACGCATTCCTTGATGTTCGGACAGGCAAGCGCCTATGAGATCGATAAAAGTAAGCGACATATTTCATCTCTTATCGAGACTCCATTATCTGTTGGGGACATAGAACCGACGACGGACAAGACAGGCAGCAGGTTTCGCCGCTACCGTTGTAAGATGTTTTTTTTTGCCGAAACGTCTTTCTGAGAGCCGTTTCTTGTCGGCAGATGCACCGCCGACCAATCTCTATAGCGGCAAGCAGACCAGAAGAGACCACTCTTCTAACGCCTTCGTGGTGTAGAGAAAGCAGCAGGCGCCGCAGTGGACACAACAGACAGCGTGCCACGCAACATCCCAGGTGAAAAACGTGTCATTGCGTATGCTTAATCTGAGAGCCGTCTTTGGTTGGCAGATGCACCGCCGACCGATCTCCGTATTGCCAAACACAGCAGAAAATGGCCAATCTCCTAATGCCGTTCTGTGTTGCAGAACGAGGGCATGGTATTGGGCAGTGGACCGGAGAGATTCCTTCGGAGCAGGCCAGTCATCCGTCTGCAGCGCATTGTATGAAGCTCTGCCGCGAAGGATACGGTGAGCCATTTCTCTCCTTTTTCTGAGCGAACCCGCAACTTTCAGGATGCATGCCGTGTAAGAAGTACTATGGTCGACTGTTGCGTTATGTCTGACCACTCCTAAGGATTCCCATATCGATAACAAATTTACCTCTCGTCGCATAAAGCATTCGTCCAGTGGTTGTTGTTCAAGGTGCGCATTTTTGCTGTTCGGCGCGCTTGATTGTTCTGATGAGTTGTCAAACATTCTCAACGTTGTCGTCTCATGAGCTGAATTTAAAAGAACATGTTGGCTACAATAGTAGCCTCCGTTTGGCAGGACACTACCATGGATCTAACTACCTGCATATCGCAAAGAGACAGGTAATGGATAGACTCCACAGAAGCAGATTTCGCATTCTTGCGTCTTGAAGAGATTGATGAAGTACATTTTAATTCAGCTCTGCACGTCACGCTGCGCTCTTTCGTCAGTGTTCTCTTGTGTGTAGAAGGGAGCACGCACATCGTCGTCAACGATCACCCAAATCCGTTTCCAGATTTCGACAGTCAATGCTAAGAAAACGCGAATAGACAGAAAAACGTCGACGTCTTCAAAGAGACTCGCAGGACTGAAGACACTGCAGCGTGCGTTCCAGCCGATCGGACCAAATGAAGGCTGACGAAAGTTCACACCTCCATGCCCTCAACACCTGCGTTGGACGCTGAGTATACACACGATCAACGCGCTTCTTGTCAGGAATCCGCGGACATAAGAAGTGTGTTGCCCGTTCACTAGTAAAGCAGCTTGTGACCACCGATCGTCGATCTCCTGAAGTCGTGGGCATTCTACGCTTGTCAAACAGTTGTTTGCGCCTAGTTCACGCATTCAATCTCTGGCTGGGTTTCAGAACAATTGCTTGTGTTTTGATACTATAAAGTTTGACAGCAAAGCAAAAGACTTCGTTCGCGAGAGTGAGTTCCGCTGTGTTTCGATTTAGAGGATTGCTGCTACACGCGAAAAGAAATCGATCATCTGTTGCCTGCAAGCTGACAATACGCACGATGTTGGCATAACTCGAGAGCACGCAGAATGAACTGCCCGTTTCGCCGTGTCTCGTGCGATTAACTCTTCGATGCTTTGCTTATCGCGGAAACGACGAGACGGCCGTCAGCCGGCAAGAATGTGGAGTGCTCGATGTCAGTGAAAGCGTTCGTCCATCTCGTCTCGCTGTTGAGGTGTGCGTCCGAGCGTTGGAATAGGGAAGGAAAGGACCGTGTTCCTGATTTCAACGCACAATGAGTGCTCGGAGGTCGAAGTTCATCGACGGATATATGATCCTTTGCACAATCCAAAAGTATTTGACGGAGGGCGACACGGTCCTTTAGTTTAAGAGGGAACGGACATCTCGCATTTAGATTCATTTGCGTGACCACACCGACTGTAGCAACTAAGATGTTAACTACAAAGATGTCAAACGACGGACGTTGTAAGCAGAGGCCAATTTTTGCGATTCCATCCCCTATCGATACATAACTTAAAGGCGTGAAACATTCATCGCCCCTGATCATTATACCGCCTTGTTATTTCGAGGGCAGACAGACAGCATCAAGATCAAGAAATGCGATTTCGGAGGATCGGCGATAATTCTCGGAGATGACAGCAGCACGTAAACGACTCAGTTCTCCACCGTTATTCAATTTCGCAGTGAGTCTGCGAAGCCTAACCTCCTCTCGATGCTATACCAAAAGAGTGAGGTTTATGGTCACCATCACGACACACATGGATCCATTCTCACACACGTTGTAATCGCGCTCTATCCGATTTCCATCAGTGTTGTTATATCATCTGGAATAACGGATTTGAACTCACTACCATATCTTCTCACTTGATAATGCCAGATTTGCAGTCGGGAAATCGCAAGACATGCGAAGAATTGAATGTCATTTTGGCAAGTGTCCATCGATGATGGCACCTTACGTAAGCGTCGCGTAAACTTCACTGCCCTGTTGCGTTAACTTCTCAGAGAAGCGGGATACGTATAAATACTCCTCCATTGTTCTTCTTTCGAGTATTGTCGACAATGGCTGCGAATCGCGTTCTCTATTGGGGTTCCGGGTCCACTCCTTGCTTCAGGGTGCTTTTCGCCCTTGAGGAAAAGGGACTCGAGTACGAAAGCAAACTGTTGGAGTTCTCAAAAAGTTCGTTCAGTTCGACCGAATCATATCGAAATGATCGTATGGAGCAGAGGAACACAAAAGTGAAGAGGTCCTTGCACTCAATCCACGCGGTCAGCTTCCGACGTTCAAAGACGGCGACGCTGTCGTTAACGAATCTACCGCTATCATGCTCTACCTTGAAAGTCAATATCCGGAAAAGTCGCTCGTTCCTTCAGATGCCGCAACGAAGGCGCGGGTGCGATCTCTGGTTCGAATGGACCTCGCCTGAACACGGTCTTGCTCCAAAGGTTTATCAGCGTTTCGCTGAAGCGATGGTTTTAGACAGAGTAACCTTCCCTTATGCATTACCGAAGGTCGGTTGTCCTCGAAGCCTACGTTTGCTGTTCTACCTCTGCCTGTCTGTCAGATGAGAGGTCTTGATGATCCAGAAGAAGAACAGCACATTGCCGATGTGAAGGTGACATTCCTCGTCATCCAATCAGGCGATCATGAACGATCGAAGTCTAGACCGAGTTGGCATTGTGGGAGGGATATGCTGCCGAATACAAATACATTGCTGCTGACACTATCACACTTGCAGGTCTATCTGTGTTGTTTACGACTCAACACCTATTGCTAAAACTCTGTTTGTTAAGATATGATCTTCGGGCCAACTGTGGTGTCTTCGCACAGGTATGGGATGACGTTCGATAACCATCCAAACCTCAAGAAGTACTACGAAATGATCAAGGTGACTGATTTGTTGTCCACATACAACGAGCGCATCGGACATGTTTCTGCAATGCAGGATTATCCGCCTCTTGTCAAAAGCTCTCCTCCTCATTGGAAGGATTCTCCACCCACCTACGATTTCATGAAGATCTTCTAGAGTTTATCATCATTCCTCCCAAAAACCTCTTTTCATGTTTTACGAACACCTGTAAGGTGTGTTTGGCAAAACGGCAGTTCTTGTATAGTTTGATGCCAGTCGATCCCCAATGAGCTGCTGACGACAAAATAACAAAGCTCGGCCTGTTCTTAGAAGAAAACGCTTGTCAAGCAGAAAGCGCACCTGATAACCGCCACTCAGATGATGATCTCTTCGTCTCTCGGAGATAGTCATCTATACAAGCTCCGCAGGAAGGATTGGAATGCGAAAAAGATCGTGATAATCGAGCCTTCGTTTGATCGAAACATGTTCTTGTTAGCCTAAATGACATGACGATTGTGACATGGACGTACGTCAACATGCTTCCCAGTCCACTCACTACTCATGGTAATGATAACTAGTCGCGCCGGCTGAAATGCAGTGCTCTTCTTTTTAGCAAATCGTCTCAGGCTACCGAAAGTTATCACAAACAACAAAAGATCTCGTTGCAACATTAACAGAGGCCTCATCATGATTAATGGGTCGAATGCGTCGTCTAGATCTCAATCTCTGATGACCAAGATTGCGTGCCTTGGCTTTGATTGCAGCGTCCATCTTTCTCGTCCCGCTTGTTTGAACAGTAGATAACGTTCGGCGTATCTCGGATCTAAACTCGTTTGCCTTCGTCTCGACAACTAAATTGAGACTTAATCGCCGATCTAAATGAGCGGGTTTCACGATCCATTTTGCAACTTTTATGCGAAGAACGTTTTTTCACTTTTCGGTGCTTCTTCGGCGAACAGCCTCGACTGTTGAAAAAATGCTGAGAATTTCTGGAGTGACGATGATCTGAAGAATCGAGCGATCACATGATTCAGAAGAAACCGTACGAATATAAAAAACCGCGTTTTGTTAAAAAAAGACTAATCGTTTAAGATATCGTTTCCGCTGAGTCTTTCACATGGTTTCGCAGCGAGGACAAGCCGTATGGTCTTCGACGAAGCTCTTACTTTCTGTTTTGTTGTTTTATATCGCGACTGTGTGGAACATCCGAGGCGCGCAAGTTCCGACGGTTTGGACTTTCACTTTCCACGCAAAGTCCACGCTCCATTCTTGGGGAATACTGTCGTTCGAGCTGCATTACCTGGACAGCACGCTTTACGAACTCCAACGCGCCTTTAACAAGCTCCATGAAAATGCGACGGTTGTGTGGATGGTTTTCGCCGTGATCCTTTGGAGGAACGCTATAGCGGCGTGGCGCGACTGGGAGCTTTTCTTCCGAGGAAGGGTGCGTACGAACCTAGAGACGGCACGGGACAATCCACGAGTAGCACAGCCGCTACCCACCGCATCAACCGTCGCGATGTCTGCGGGAAGACCCCCTGCTCTCCGCCAATGGTCGCAAAGCCTCCATGAAGATATCTTCAAGGGCCTCGAGTTTACGGAGCAATCGGTACCGGCGCGAATTCAGTCACTATTGTCACATTGACCGCTCACAGCATACTGATTTCTCACATTAGACCGCTCAGAGCCAACTCTGCATACCGGTTGATGAGATTCTCCACTCACATTAGGCTTCTCCACTCACATTGGACCGCTCAGAGCATACTGGATTCTCACATTGGACCTCTCAGAGCATACCGATTTCTCAAATTAGACCGCTCAGAGCATACTGATTTTTCACATTGGACCGCTCACAGCATACCGATTTCTCACATTAGACCGCTTAGAACCAACTCTACATAGATGTTGGGGTGATTCTCCACCACATTCGACCGCTCAGAGCATAAGGATTTCTCCATTTGAACATGTTCACCACCCAATGCAGCCCCATGTGCTCGTGAGCTTGACGGAGGATGCAACTTTACATACATGTTGGGGTGATTCTCCACCACATTCGACCGCTCAGAACACACTGATTTCTCCACTTGAACATGTTCACCACCCAATGCAGCCTCGTGTGCTTGTGAGCTTGACGGAGGATGCAACTCTACATACATGTTGAGGCGATTCTCCACCACATTCGACCGCTCAGAACATACGGATATCACCATTTGAACATGTTTTGCACCCAATGCAGCCCCATGTGCTACATACCCGTTCTGTCGTTGAGCTTCTCCACCACATTGGACCGCTTCTATTTTTAGGCCATGGACCGGGTTTCTCCATTTGAACATGTTCAACACCCAATGCAGCCTCATGTGCTCGTGAGCTTGACGGAGGATGCAACTCTACATACATGTTGAGGCGATTCTCCACCACATTGGACCGCTCAGAGCATACGGATTTCTCCACTTGATCAATCACCTGTAACCGTTCGCAGCAGTCACATCATCTCAGTTGTGTGAGGAATGTGTGAGGGTGCCGTACAAGGATGTCTTCGATTTTGAGCGTCGCTTGCTGTGAGTTCATCTGGCCGCCCTGATACTCGACTCTCCCTTTGGCATTGGTGGCCGAGATCGTCGAGAGCCGTTTACCATCGACACTGCAGCACATGCGAACGCAGCCAAGGCCAAAATCTCCATGCAGCACAAATCTCTGTCGCTCTGTTTCGGTATCCCTTCGCTGCAACGTCCACGTTTCCTGAAGCGGTAGTACGGGTCGCCGCCCCACACTCATCGCGTCTTTTCTCAGCTCTTGCATATCCTGATGGAACTGTTCACTGCATTTGACCACCTCCTCATAGTAGGCCACACAGGCATCCTCCATCTGATTGTCCACAGCCACGACGAGAAATGTCGTCATCAACGAGACAGACATGGCATTCTCGGCGATCAGGACATGACCCGAGAGCTGAAGCTGATTGAACAGACCCTCATCTGCCCAAGGACGCGACGGACGGCGCTTCATTTTTTCTTTGACACATTTTCGCCACGCCTGAAACGTCCTGAGCTTCGTCTTGCGCTTGGTCATCAGTGTGGGGACCAGTGCGGCTGGCATCGGTCTCAGAATCTTGAAGGGCATGGCAAGGGTAGGTGTGCCAGCTCTCAGTGCCGTGTGACCAAGAATGTTGTCCAACACCACCTCCATTCTCCGGATCACGAAACGACCTCCGTTCGGTGATCGTCTGCCACCGTGATGACCTGTATGCATGTGGAGAGGAGGAGGTTAGATGGAGGGACCCCTTGGGACAGGATGCTTGCTTCAAGCATGTGAATCGTGATGTGACCCAGTCGAAGATGAGGAGATGTGACATCTGCATCGAAAGAAAAGGCTTGAGCAAAACTCACAGAGAGAACCGGAATGCGCAGAGAGAGCTCCATCGTCGAGGAGACATCTCTGACGTCGGCATTCGATTTCTACCACGACAAACATTCTCACACATGGCACAGAAAGAGTGAGAGTGCCTTACTCTGTGGTCAGCAGCGTTTGCATGTCCTTCCTCTCTGGAATGGATCAAGGCATGATAGAGCTCACACATGACGCTCTGCACTTCAGTGAAACTGTCCACCACTTGAGAGAGCGCACAGAGCGACAGCGCCGAGAAATAGCATTCCAGCTCAGACGTGTGCAACTGAATCTGCACCACGTGGGTTGACAAAAAAGAGTGAGATTCTGGCATTCACAACCTTCATTGTGTGATTGGTCTCTTCAAGGAGATTGCTTTGGATGCAGGAATTGCAGATGGCTTGGATGGTCATCGGCTTGAGCAACTGCACTTGACGATGGAAGGTCATCTCGCCTGGAGAGAAGGGATCGCCCAGGAATGCCTGGACAGAGAACTGCACAGAGAGACGACGCGAGTTGATACGGTTGGTTCTCATAGTGAGATCCTCAGGCAGATCTTCCGCCGACATGGCAGCAATGGAACTCGCCCTTGGGGATCCCGTATCGGAAACCTCAAACGATTCCTCCTTGACGCTCATCTGTTCGCGAGCAGAGAGGGCATCGGTAAGACTGATGGTGGGTGTTCTGCATCGACTCCTCCCACTCGTCCATCTCTGTACTCATACTGAATCCGCTCAGAACGACGACGAGGAGAGGTTGACGACTATTGAGATGGTATCTCCTCCCCGAGCGGCGAATGTGACGCAGCCGTCGGAAAGCGCGATGTCCACTGGCAGTGCGTCGATCGATAGAGATTCCTCTTCTGCAGGGGAGCATCACGCGGACATCACCGACAGAGGCCTGCAGTGTCAGTTGCTGCATGGGCGCTGCCTGTTTTAGATTGGCATCGACTTCGCCCACGATCTCCTGAATACGCAACTGCAGATCCAGCGTGTGGCTGCCGAGAAGGGCATCGTGGTGACAACACAGCGTCATCTTTCCAACAGAACGCGCCAATTTGAGAATCACTCTCTCGATGTAGGAGAGATCGATGGGCGCCACAGAGATGTCCAGTGTCTTCGGTCGAATAGATGAGATATACGGTTCGATATACGTCAATTTGATAAACGGACGTGGACTGCTGTATCGAGAAGAAGGAGGCGGACTGCGAACAAGCCACTCCTCATTCTCTCTCCCTTGCGGATCGGATGGCGTCGACGCCACACTGTGAGGTCGTCTCTGTCCCAGCTTCTCATGCAACACCTGGGCGTGAACACAGATCGATTCACGTCACATCATTGGGAGATGACCTCGAGGGAAGCACAGGTGAGTTGGATCTCGAACGGTCCTTCGGATGTCTGCTGGACCTTTGTCTCGTCCAGGTCCTCGCCATGAAGTCGAAATTCGATATCTCTGACCGATACCAGCAATCCAAAGGCATCATCCAAATCCAGCATCACACTTATCTGAAGCGAACCCGTCCATCACAGCACCCGTCAGTCACATCATCTCCAGAGTCTCGGGGATGCGTACTTTGGGACATTCCACTGCTGTCTCAATCATCCACTGAAGGGGAGAGACCGAAACGGCCTTCTCTGCACCGAGGAGATTGTAGATCTCCACGAGCCTGAGCTTCACTTCGTCAGAAGGGATCTCTCTGGTCTTCTGTTTCATGTATCGTGCCCAGGACCACCATCGAAATTCTGCCACTTCTACAGTGGACAGCTTCTGCTCCAATACTTGGAGAGGTTGAAAGGCTGATTCCTGCAGACCGAGGAAGAGACCACCCAGTAGCCAGTTCCATCGTTTGAGTCTTCGGTATCTGGAATACAGTCGATCGTACTGCAGACGTTCCAGTCGTCTCTGTGCCAATCGATTGATGTGACGTTTCATGCTGCAGACACGTCCGATCTCGTGGACGATAGAGTAACCGGCGTGTTGCCACCAGGCCGTCGGATTTTGCATAACGTCTTCCTGTGGACGACGACATCGATGACGCACGAAGGCATAGTACTCGGAGAATTGCAGGACCATCTCCAGCAGCGCCTGGATGGTGACATCGGATAGAGACAGGAGCAGGGCATTGGCACGAATCTTGATAGAGAACTGCTCAGGGGTTTCGGGATCGTCCGATCGATTCCAGATAAGACAGCTTTGCAGACACCACTGGTGCAGGATACGAAAATGCACATCCGATCCTTCATCATCTTTTGCACGAATAGTGCACGAAATGCCCTAAGACATCGACGAAGACAAAACTGTGGGTATGGTTGGTTGTCTGGAATGGATGATACATTGAGCTGACACTCTGATGTGAATTGGTCGTGGTCATCCACTCCGATGCAGTTCCACTCGTATCTGCGAATGGACAGCTCAAGGACAGAAGCTTGAGAATGAGCATCGATCGGGAGGTTTCGATTGAGGATCATAGAAAAAGAGCTATTGTGAAACTGAAGGGTCCAATTCTTGAACACGAGATGCAACAGCGCATCGCGCAAAGGTTTCAGTAGTTGACCACCTGTAGACAGATTCTCACTCTTTTGTGTGAAGATGAAAAGAGTGAGAGGCATGACCGAGACAAGTGAGACGACTATGACAAAGTACGGCCGCCATACAATAAAATGCCCGAGACGTCGAGATCGATCTCTCGAATAATAAGACTAACAGCGGCGTTTTACATGAAAGGGTCGATCAACTGGATGATTGAATGAAGTTCTTGTTCAATGACCTTTGCCTTCTCCTGGAGTTCGCCGCTACTTTTTTTGAGGCATGCTACGCTTCGTTCGAAGCCTTCAACCATATGTCCTCTTGATTCCAGCAAATCAGGTTTATCTTTTATACTCTCCTTGAAGGCGTGGATGGCTTTGTGAACGTCGTCGAATAGATCATTGGTTAGGTCTTGGTAGGCCACTGAAAGGCGGTTCTCTTGGGAGGTTGACCCTTGTCCTTCAACCGTCGCTCCGCCGAACGCTTCTTTGGCGACTTCATAGATTCGGTAAGTAATTTGTCCGAGTCTGGCAGCTTTGGTAGGGCCGGTCCACTTGTGAATGAGGGTCCAGAGCCCGCGGCAGTTAAGAATGTCCTGCTCCAGTTCCGCCAGTTCTTCGCGCAATGTCTTACTCATCTTCGAACGACGATAGCGAAATAACGAACGACGATAGCGAAATAACGAACGACGATAGCGATAGCGAAATAGACAGACGACGATAGCGATAGCGAAATAGACAGACGACGATAGCGAAATAGACAGACGAACTTCAATAATGCGCGTCATAATGTTCGAATTGATGGAACCTTCACCTTCGATTTGTGTACTTTGAGACGGCAATGGCTATTGCTGTAGTGGCGTTCAACGCCTGGCAGGATGTGAATTTTATCACTGAGTATACAGACTACATCTTCAGCAACGACGTCCTGATCATGGTTGTGTTGATTGCGGTCGGTGTTCTTTGCTTGGTGCATGCATCATTCTTGATGTTGCCAACCTATGCATTGACAATGGTCGCTGGTTCTCACTGCCCAGAGGGTCTGTTGAATACCGCAAAGAAAATGAAGGTCGAGCTGGCACAAGTGAAGAGGATTGAAAACTTGGAAGACGGAGAGTCTGCCGGGCAGAGACGTGGTACGGACAGAAATCCACCTCATGGTGGACATGCAGACCATCATGGCGAAATGTCATGGGCACGGGGAGGAATCTGCCGTTCATGAGCTTCATGGGCAATCCGTCCAATGCGGACGAGTTCTTAGAATTTCTGGGAACCTCAGCAGATGACGGTGGATATGCCCCTTACACACTGAAATTCATTTCAGAAGAAATGGTCCCTGATGAGATGACCGTTTATGACAAAGAGCTTCCCAATTGTGGTTCTCCTGGATTCGAGTGCTCCTGTGCTGACTGCAGCACGGCAGACTACTGCGCAACAGTGAGCTGACCCTCCAATGCTGCCCATCTGTGATGCGGTCTTTGCTGTCAGTATGCTCCCAAAGAAGAGGAATCGGAGTCCGTCATCCGATACTATGATATAGCCATCGCCTTCGTCGGGATCCTGGCATTGATCTTTGTGCAGTGGTCGATCTTTTGCAGTCCATTCGAACGTTCTATGCGTGATATCGACTTCCCAGAGGGCACCTCCCGTAAACCGATCCCTCATGAGATATGCCATCTGACGATTGTTCTTAGAGAATTCCTATGAGCCATTGAGTAATGGAAATGAATTCCGTGCTGTATTACTGGAAGACGAATCTGTGGTCTATCCTGCGACGTCGATCGTGTCTTCGATTGCGCGACGTCGATCGCGTCTTCGATTGCGCGACGTCGATCGCGGTATTATTGATCGCCCGTCGTCGATGACTGCGTGCACGTCGATCGCGCGATCGATAACAACGCGATCGATAATACCGCGATCGACGTCTCGCGATCGACGTCGATCGTGTCTTCGATTGCGCGACGTCGTTCGCGGTATTACCGATTGCGCGACAGCGAGAGAAACTCTTTCGCGGATTTTACAAGATAGTGTCTATCGTAATGATAAGCCCTCGAAGGTCGTTTTCAATGTCCTTCGCCATAGTTTGAAGTGCTTTGCTTCTTTGGCGAAGTATTTCGATGCCTTTTTCTGCGCCTTGAACGATACATAACTTTGCCTCTGAGTTAGGTATTGTACTGAGGCCAGCTTTCACGCGGGAGACAGCTCTATCGGCATCTTCGAACAGATCCAGACTTCCTTCACGGCACGCAATCGAGAGCCTATCGCTCACAACGCCTGAACCTGTGCCCGTTTCCGTGTTGCTGCTCCTCACATAACGAGCCAGTGAATAAATACGACTGGTAATTTGACTCAGCTTGAAGGACTTTGTGGGTCCAAGCCATTTGTCAAGAAGTGCCCAGAGGGGGCGGCAGTCAAGGATGTCTTGTTTGAGTTCTGCAAGGTCTTGTTGAAGTCGACTTCCCATTTCACGAAAAAACACAAGCGTAAACCACAGACGACCGACCGAAAACCACAGACGACCGACCGAAAACCACAGACGACGGACCGAAAACCACAGACGACGGACCGAAAACCACAGACGACGGACCGAAAACCACAGACGACGGACCGAAAACCACAGACGACGGACCGAAAACCACAGACGACGGACCGAAAACCACTAATGCGCGTCATCGACGACGGGACGTCCATCATCGCGTCATCGACGACGGGACGTCCATCATCGCGTCATCGACGACGGGACGTCCATCATCGCGTCATCGACGACGGGACGTCCATCGACTTGACAGAGGATGCCACTCTACATACCGGTTGATGAGATTCTCCACTCACATTAGGCTTCTCCACCACATTCGACCGCTCAGAGCATACGGATTTCTCCATTTGAACATGTTCACCACCCAATGCAGCCCCATGTGCTCGTGAGCTTGACGGAGGATGCAACTCTACATACATGTTGGGGTGATTCTCCACCACATTCGACCGCTCAGAACACACTGATTTCTCCACTTGAACATGTTCACCACCCAATGCAGCCTCGTGTGCTTGTGAGCTTGACAGAGGATGCGTGACGTCGATCGCGCGACGTCGATTACTGCGTGCGCGTCGATCGCGTTATTATCGATCGCGCGACGTCGATCGTGTCTTCGATTACTGCGTGCGCGTCGATCGCGCGATCGATAATACCGCGATCGACGTCGCGCGATCGACGTCGATCGTGTCATCGATTACTGCGTGCGCGTCGATCGCGCGATTGATAATACCGCGACAGCGAGAAACAAACTTCTTTGCGGATTTTACATGAAACTGTCTATCATCAGGATGATGTTATGAAGTTGTTTTTCAATGTTTTTTGCCTTGTGCTCTAGGTCTTTGCTGCTTTCTCGTAGTGTTGCGACGCTTCTTTCAAACCCTTGGATAATGTGGGCTCTGGCCTCCATTAAATTAGGATCTTCCTCTACACAGTCTTTAAAGGCTTGAATAGCCCTATTGACGTCTTCGAAAAGGTCGTTGCTGGATTCGATGCAGGCGACGGAAAGGCGATTTTCCTCTGAGGTTGAGCCTTGTGCTCCTTCTGTCCCTTGGCCGAACACTTGGCGGTAGACTTCGTATATACGATAGGTAATCTGCCCCAGTCTAAAGGCCTTAAGAGGCCCGTTCCACTTGTTAATCAGGGCCCAAAGCCCGCGACAATTCAAAATGTCTTCCTTGAGCTCGGCAAGTTCGGCTTGCAATTGTCTACTCATATTCAAGTCCCGACGGACGCGAAAACGACAGACGAATGCGAAAACGACAAACGAACGCGCGACAGACGAACGCGAAATGCAGGAATTCAATAATGCGCGTCATCGACGACGGGACGTCCATCATCGCGTCATCGACGTACATGTTGGGGTGATTCTCCTCCACATTGGACCGCTCAGAGCATACTGATTTCTCCATTTGAACATGTTCAACGCCCAATGCAGCCTCATGTGCTTGTGAGCTTGACGGAGGATGCAACTCTACATACATGTTGGGGTGCTTCTCCACCACATTCGACCGCTCAGAGCATACGGATTTCTCCATTTGAACATGTTCACCACCCAATGCAGCCCCATGTGCTCGTGAGCTTGACGGAGGATGCAACTCTACATACATGTTGGGGTGATTCTCCACCACATTCGACCGCTCAGAACACACTGATTTCTCCACTTGAACATGTTCACCACCCAATGCAGCCTCGTGTGCTTGTGAGCTTGACAGAGGATGCGCGACGTCGATCGCGCGACGTCGATTACTGCGTGCGCGTCGATCGCGTTATTATCGATGCCGTAGAATGTGACGTTCGCTTGATCGTTCGAGGCGGTCGATGATCGATCGTTTCTGTGATTCTTCTTGTATGCGATCCCAAGATGCGATGATAGTCTGCGCTAGTGCAATTTTTGCTAAATCGATCGCGATGTTACTTTCGCTCAAGCCGACACCGTCTGAGCATGTCGTGCTCTTCAACAACGACCATTTCAACGTCAGAGTTTACATTAATATGACTGAGGCATGTACTACCCTCCCCGTTTGTTCACTCTGACGTCAGACGAAGTACGAACACCCATCATTAGAAAAGATCCCCGTCGAACTTCTTTAGAACAGGATGTGCTTTTGGGTTTAATGATCTCTATCTAGACCAGTAACAAGTGTACTCTTGCTTTTAGTCCCCTCGGAATTCTTCAGATGTCCGTTTGCTATTGAATGACTGCATTTTGGGCTAAGTTCCTTTACGTTTCTCCCAATTCTGCAAGCTCTGATCGAGCTTCCCGATAACCTCTCCCACCACGTCGTAGTCTCGAACAGGGTACGGAGACATCAGTCTCTCCTCCTCTTTTGCGACATTCTCTGCCGGAAGCTGTCCGTCTTGCTGTGAGCGCGAATCGAGCAGACCGGCTCGAAGCCGACTGTTAACGGTCACGTTTAGCAAACCCATTGGATACCCAGCCAGACCGGCCAGGAAGACCGCTGCGGCCGTGCTGCGCAGACGTGGCATCATTCCGGGACCGCCCACTGCAGGCAATTCTCACTCGATCACACACATCGTCCGTATGCAGGCGCACCTGAAAATCCGAACACCGATCCACAGGCCCAGGCACCCATCACAGTGTTCCATGGATCCTCTGTATTGCGAGCGTAAGCAGAAAGAGCCTCGACCCCAAAGTACAGCGCCCCCATCCATCCGCACCACAGTCCCCCTCGCAGCGTCGAGTTCAGGATGCGAATCTGCACACATCGCTCGCGTCGAGGACGACAATCCCTGTCGCAGAGCACCGCGAACCAGTTGTCGCGTCTTGATCTCGCCGAGGAATCTGGCCTTTTCTGCCTTGGAATATCCAGAAGGAATGGATGGAGCCGGCGCTTTGCGCTCCTTCCACCACTGCATGATTCCGCCGAAAGTCAGGCCGCCCGCCATGACGAAGACAGTATTTGTTCCAAACTGTTTCAGCTCCACTGGCGCCTCCGGCATCTGATCACCAGTTCACCTTTACCATGCCTTCTGTTGAGCCAAGGGAGAGGTGCGTACGTTCGGGTCGCCGTACTCCGCTTTGGAGAAGGCATACGAGAAGAGATCGCGCAGTCGCGTATACGGCGTTTCGCGTATCGCATCGTCCGTCGAGCGCTGTTCGTCGGTCGTCGCCATCGCCGCCGAGATGCGTTCTGCGAAGATGGGTTAATCAAGCAATTGCTAAGAAATGCAGCAGTCCCTCTTGCCGAGGCACGATCACAGAGTTCAAAGTAACTAAGAGTACAGAACAATAGAAACAAAGAGACCTCAAAGAGAAAGAAGTTTGAATGATTCGGGCTCGGGGGAATCGTGATCTTTAACCGATCGGATGGGATCGTGGGACATCTCTGCTGCGAACAGCTTCCCTGACGATCCGATCCAATCATCCAAAAATGTGAGAGATCGCGATGGCGAACACTGCAGCGTGTTCCCGATTTCTACGGCGCACATCCACAGTCACAATAGAACAAAGGAAGGGAGAAGAGAGTGAGCGACCTGATGAACCCTCAACGGCCTTGTAAGACGAACGCGTGCTCAGTTGGTTCAGAGGCTTCCCCCAAGACTTCCGGCGGATGTCGCGGACAGGTTCGATGGCTGGGAGGCATTGCTGATGACTTTCTTGTCTTGTATTGGTCACATCAGACAAATTAGTGTTCGATTGTGTAGGACGCTTCTCTAAAGATGTCCAGCGGATGTCGTGGACAGGTTCAACGACTGGGAAGCATTGCTGATGACTTTCTTGTCTTGTATTGGTCACATCAGACAAATTAGTGTTCGATTGTGTAGGACGCTTCTCTAAAGATGTCCAGCGGATGTCGTGGACAGGTTCAACGACTGGGATGCATTGCTGATGACTTTCTTGTCTTGTATTGGTCATATCAGACAAATTAGTGTTCGATTGTGTGGGCGGCTTCTCTAAAGATGTCCAGCAAATGTCGCGGACAGGTTCAACGACTGGGAAGCATTTCTGTCGTTCTTGTCTCATCTTTTTACTTGATGGTGTCCGACGGACCCATCCATTTGCCGTCGGCAAACAACGAGATGTGGTTTCGGATGATTTGTTGTCTTGGCATGGAATTGGCACAGGTTCCGGATTCGCTGCGCTGGGTACTGTGGCCGTGAACCAGCGCTTTGAATCGGGCGAGCGTCGACGACTCTGTTGATTGCTGTAGTGCCTTGGCGGATCTTTCTTTACATTTTCGGAGCACGGTACATGTTCTCGAAAGCCAGATCGACAATCCGCCCGTCCGGATTTGCCCGTCTCCTACAGCACACCGCTATGACATGCACGAGAGAGTGGTTGGAAGCCCAATACTGCTGGAGGTGCCCGCGGCTCGTTTGGACGGATACTATCACATTTAAGCACGACTGGAACCGGTGTGCGGTCCTCTCCGTCGTATCCGGAGATTGTGGAGGTCAGAGGACTGCGGTAGAAGGTGTTGAGATTGTTGAATTCACTAGAACGTCGTTTGCTTGTGGACGATAGGGTAGGTTGACTAAGGCGTTGCAATTTCGGCGACGGACGGACGCCGTTGGACACCACGCTTCTTCGTCGCAGTCCTCGTAGAGGCTCCGAAGTTATTCGACCGTCGATTTCGCTCATCCGTATATATGAAAACGAAGGTCGGGAGGCCTCAGAGGAAAGAATGTCAGATATCGCTCTGCTGGTGGCGCATGTGTCTTCGTACAAGGACTCGGCAGTTCTCATCGGCTTATTATTTCGGCCGCGGCTGATGCGAAAAACAGCCATAACGGCGCAAAACAATACACAAACGACCGATGGAACAATCGCCACATTCTGCATTGTCTCAAAATGATCCGAGGGCGATGGAACATCTCGAACATACCCCGGAGCACAACCAGTGCTTTTCCTTTACAGAATCTCCGACAGACAAGCAGATGGTCGTGCCCTAGCAGGTCAACGCGCCGCCGGTGTCTCGTCTGGAGAATTGCGTAGGTCTAGAGGTGGTATTTCTCGGGGCTTCGCTTGCCTGAGTTATCTGCTCTGTTGATCTGCGTCGATCAGCAGCAGCAATCGGGTTCTTCTCTGGATCGCTGTCCTTCACGGAAGTATGCAAAAAACAAAGTCATCGTTGTCCGACAGTTTCCCATCGGCACGGCCAGACGAAAACACACGCTTCGTTTTCTCGAGAATGGATATCAGACGCGGATGAGATCGACAAGGACGTCAACGACGATCGACTACCGTTCAGATGTGGCCTCGTTCAGCGGGACTGTCTGCTCGATCGAGTGGTTGGAGATCGACATCTGCATGATTCTTCAACTCCTGCGACGCCTCGATGTGGCCATAGAAGTTGGCCATCCACCTACAAAGTGGATAGCCAATCTCCTCTTGTTCGCATCCGCATCGGCGCCGTCGTCCATCCTTAAGAGTTGCTTGATGGCGCCGCCTCGGGAATCCATGAAATGGGATGGAGCGGACTGAAATACTATTCTGATGGGACTGTGGATCTGAGATAGAAGCGATTCGTGTTTGTGGTTGACGACAAGCCCTTACTTGAGCGACAGTTCTATGCGGATTGATCAGTTCGCCTTGTTTGCAGCTTCGTATAGAGCCAGAGATTTAGATCGATCACCTTGTTTACTATTACCCTATCCTCCAATAACGAACAGTGCTTGTATAAATAAGTCTCGTTGCTGTTTTCCGTATGATAGCAGATGAGTATCGCAATACCGTCCTCTATAGAACGCAGACAGCCAAAATGGTGTCATACCTATCACCTGCGCTGTGCTCGTTTGGATCGACGACATCTGAGTTTACGTATTTACGTACAACACTTCGTCGATAGTTGACAATGCCGTCGAAAACCGTAGGACCTGCTGACGAACGAGCAACACATCTATTTGAGACATCATAAAGCGGAGAGCGATTTTCCAGCGAACTTCGAGTCGATCGATCGATCGATCGATGGACGTGACTCGACATCGGTGAATCCAATCGATCGATCGGCGTCAATCGAAATGGCAATCTAATCGATCGATCCCTTATTTGTCATTTTCGATTAGTTCGGATGCTTTCGATAACGAAAAGAACGAAACAAGCCTTTACTTTTTGGGTAGTCCGTGCATTATCTGTTTCTATGAGTTGACAGACACCTGTGTAGCAAGACAGTTCTTCAGATGGTCAGCAAACGCTGCATTTGATTTCCAGAGCTTCGTATCCCTTCTTGATCTCGTGATTGGATCATGCATGTTTTGCGAATTCCTTCGCCCTCGAGAATGACCGTCGAGGCAGATCACTGACGAATTGATCGACGAGAACCGGACAACGACGAACCAGTAAATCAGGCCTTCTGTTATCCTGTTCTTAGGCTCAACGCAAAGCATGCTCTGTTCGGGCATGGAGATGAAACCTCGCATCGGACAGCATGCAAAGAGCAAATAAACTCTACATATTCGTTAAACAACTCATTAGCAGTCAACCTAAGCACTCACGATTCGAAATCTTGATCTTGCAAACAGTTAGATGAATACTGGCACTCTTTTTGCTGCAATCGTCGATATGATCGAGAACGACAGCAGAGAAATGGCATAGCGCTATGCTATTACGATACGTACAAGTCATCGAGAATGTAACTTAGATCACTAACCAAAAAACAGTTCAACGTAGATAGCCAGCACAAGTACCAAGCGATTAATCTTATTGTTTCCCCTCTTCTTCTCTACGGTTGGCAACAGAATCCGTCGATTCAACTTACAACATCGATCCATCAGCAGTTCTCTGTGTTCTTGGTGAGGCAGGCGTCTGCATCTGACAGGATCGCAGAAAACAAGCGTGCCTGAACAAATAAGCTGGAAAGCTCTCAGGCTGCTTTCCTATTTCCACAATCAAGTGAGGCGCTTTGCATTTGATATACTCTATCTTCTCTTTGTGCTTGTTAAATTCGTCGAGGCTCAGACCCAGCCACAGCTGCTCTAGCTTCGTGATCAGGCAGAGCGAAAGCACATGTGAACACATTGTGTTCTGTCTGCTTCCGTTGCCGTCAATTCTCAAGATACGAAGATTCTGTAGGTTGTCCAACGCGGATACGCCATCTGCGATGTCTCCAGAAACTACATCTTCGGAGTCCATCCCTACTGAGAGAACTTCCAGATTCGTTCTACTGGAAAGGGACATCAATACAGAATCGTCCAAAATCGGATCAATGCTCAATGATCGGAGCTTCGGTAACATTGGCTCTTCGAGCGGTATGGAAAGCCATTGGCGATTTTGACAAACGACTTGTTCCCAAAGCAATAGCTCCAGTTCATGAAGTGTCGTCATGAAAGTTGTGTCACCGTCTTTAACGGTAGACCTATGAATTCTTAACCCCCTCAGAACAGGTAAGTTTCCCCGCAGTGCTGCACCATTAAAGATACAGGACTCAAGTGAAAGGTGCTGTAAATGTTTAAAGAATTTGAATATCTCATCTGGTAGAGCGACATCATCTTCTACTTCCGATGCAGAAATCTCCAAAACCTTCAGACGCTGTAGAACAAGAATAAAGGGCAGACAGTTTAGCACTGCCCCTGTATCACTCATCAGACGAAGACAATTCAAATCATCCAATAAAGGAAAGCGATGCAACTCGGACCCTGCCGATTCTGAAAATGTCATAGATGAGATGGTTGCTGGTTGAATGGAGAGTGGCATTGAGGATTTCTCGTCGTTCACGCCATGAAGTATCACGTGGGACACTTTGCCCAAGAAATCTAGCTTTGTATCTGAACTCAGAATACTCGCTTCGATTTCCAGTGTGTCAAGTTGAGGCATCTGATGGACCAGTTCTTCGAGGCATCGTGCAACGCTCGTATACATGCCGCCGTAGAACATAGAAGTTGTGTTTCGTAGACTGTCCCCAAAAAGCTTCAAATTTTCTGTTCCATAGCAATACAGAGAGGTGATCCCTGTCAATCGAGACCACTGTTCACGTACGTCTGTACGCAGAGGATCACAAGTCATCAGCGCTCTGTGGCCGATTTCGATCCGCGAAAGGTTCGGCAATCGACAGAGACGATCGACGACCTTTTCCAGCTGTCGATCGTAATGGTGCCCGAACCAGATTCTCCCGTGTGTCGAACGTCCTGACCTTACATCATTCAATGGGTCGACCAGAAACGGCGTCATATCCAACGAGGTCGCCCGCGCGAACTTCCACAGTGATGTGACATCTCTGTTCACAAGAGCTCTCCGAGGATGTGGTCGAATCTCCGTTACGCCAAGAGAAATGGCTGTCGACCAGTGTCTGTTGAGCAGTCTGAGAGAACGGCCATCCAATCTCCATCGTCTGGTTCTCTTAAGGGCGAGCGCGACGCTATTAATCACTGGAAAGGGAAGAGACGCCCACTGTTCGCTCATGTCGACCGAGAGCGTTACTGTCTCGTTTTGGTTGAAAGCGCTGTCTCCTTCCTCCATGATGATTTATTGAATTTGGAACAGTCGAACAAAGAATGAAGAGAATCAGCTTCGGATTCGAGATGACTGTCGCATCCGTCCGTTATCCATTAGTCATCTATTGGCGCAATGTCTCCCATTATGCACGACCATCGTCGGTAGACTGAAACAACGTTCTCGCTTCTTGCGTCATCGCCATAGAGTGTAAGACGAATGTTTAGTGAAAGCGAATCGATGAAACATGCATCGCGGCAACACAACAGGAGAAGTCGACGTCGACGCATTCTATCATGTAGAGTGAGACATCGATCACACGCGAAAGATTGCATTTACGCAAGTGTACAGAGAGAACTTGAGTTACGGACGTTATCTTTAGAATCCTAGCATCTCCCGGCTATCCAATCGTATCGTAAATTCTGCCGTTCGTTTAGATGTATTCTCTGAACGAATGCTGGATTCCGCCCGACACTGAGAGTGCTCTTGAAGACTAGCGACAAGGCGACTCTTAGCGATAACAGGATGTTTTTAAGGAGTGACGTGTTGTGCCCTGAGCGAAGGGTCCTAGAAAATCTACTAAAAGACTGCTGTATCGAGAAAGGGAAGCTAATGTGACAAGAGTGCATTTTATATCATATCCCTTGTAAGAACGCCATGACACGATTCCCATCTATTGTCTGAAAATAACATGCAACGTGCTTGAGTTTCAATCGAGAAGCTAAAAGTGAAAAGAAGTCGATCGTGTGGACGACGAGTTGTGGGAAAACACCGCGAGAGAAACAAGTTTGGCTGCCGCCCACACAATCCTAGACAAACGGGAATGACAAACACGACGATCGTTTGAGATTTAGAAAGAAAACACGGGAACTGGGCCAGACAGAGCTGACATGCAAATGTGTCGCCTAGCCCTAATGTTACTTAATGATATGATGGATATCCTCATAGTACAAGAAAAAGATTACTTGAAACTTGGAACGTAATGAATGAGGCATGTTTGTTCTTGCTTCCTCGACCTGTTCTTGAATTCTATGAACTGCCTTTGTCGGCAGCGACTGTTAAAGTGGACAGCGACTGCTAAGCACGATGCTCGATCGTGACTCAGACTTCCGATCGGTTGTCGTTCAGATATGTATTGGAAGCTGCAGGTGTTGGGTCGTGAGACGGAGTAAGCCATTCCTTTGCTTTACTAAACAGATACCGCACGATGTAGCATTGGTATATATGCCATGGACCGCGGTTTTGATCATACTCGACGCCTTCCAGATGCAACACCGCTCTGAGATACTGCGACCCGATCGCAGCGAAATACAAACAACAAAATGCAAAGAACGAAACGTTTCCCGCCAAAACAAGCGCCGTTATGAGCATCCGCACACCGTTATTTGAAACTTGGTCATCGGCAAAGAAAAGACTTGAGACAAAAGTCATGAGAGTGATTAGCTGCGACAGCGCCTCGATTCTATTGAGATCCTCGAATTCCTCTCGATAGGGACACAACGCCGTGTGGAAATAGAGAGCAACGACAAGGATGAGGATGATCAACACATGTTGGAGATAGACACCCAATGGATAAGAGAAAACAACAACGCTGACAAGGATGGCTTTTCGAAACATAACGAGCGATTCCCACAAGACGAATTGCTTTTTGTAAGAGCGATGCAAAAACCCGGCCACTTCGAAAATCCATTCCCTTCCTCGAGGATTACGAGCGTATCGCAGCACGAGGAAAGCGGCGATCGCTGGGAAACCGATGGTGAAACAGGCGAAGTACGGTATACCGACGGCAAATGTTATCAGACCGTGTGTCCCTTTGTAGCACTCGATGTCTGTATCTGCTGCCCAGAACTGCGACACGGAATCCTCTTCTGTATTGGGCGAGGCATACACGTTGACGCAGTTGAGGAAACTAACGAGCGTTCTGGTGATGGAAAGAAAGCTGATGTAGCATACGGCAAACACACTGAGAATCACTTTCCTTACGAAAAAGCTCTGCCTTTCTCCCGCTTTTCTCATCGCCATAACTGCCCAGAACACGGCGAAAAAGAGCATGGCTGCCAGTGGAAGCGCCAGACGGACGAGAGCGCTGACAAGGACGCGTTTGATCGATGCCTCTTCGGAGACCAGACAATCGACGGAACGCCGAACTGTCTCCGTCGT
The DNA here is from genome assembly GCA_965230195.1 of Putridiphycobacter sp. Lineage (GTDB taxonomy): Bacteria > Bacteroidota > Bacteroidia > Flavobacteriales_D > Crocinitomicaceae > Putridiphycobacter. The sequence goes on along the minus strand of OZ245997.1, from coordinate 1,333,665 downwards.
CACAGCACCAAGAAACTCTGCACAACCGAACACATCATGTGCTGAGCGCATCAGACGGCGAAGGCACTCACCTGCAGATTTGAAGAAACCCCTCAGTGTCTTCGACCAGTCTACACTAAGAGCGACTGCCGTAGCAATCACCTGCATATAGTTCACCATGATCTACAGAAGCGTATGTCTAGGGGAGTGACAGAAGAAAGGAGGGACAGTCTCACCTTGAACAGATCCACCACTTTCCACTTACACAGTTCGGCGTCGTCCTCCACATCTTCCACGTTGTCGATGAGCTGAGATGCCGACGGCGTGCCGCGGGCCTCGCGACTGAGGGAGAGCATCATTCCCAGTTCGATATGGGTCGGCATTCGGCGCAAGACCATGCCAGAAGATCGATCGAGTTGCTTCCGGACTCTTCTTCTCTGCCGCGTTGCCGATAGACCGTCCGTCGATACCGACGTACCTCGAACCGTAAAGCTCGCCATGCCTAAAAGAATCACCAGAGATGCCATAACCATGAAAACGCTTCCGGCCTCTGTTGTGCATTTCACGCATGCATTGTTGTGTGATGTGCCGTAGCCTGGCGCACAGGATGCACAGAGAGGGCCCTCATGACCCTAAGAGCAGCAAATGATGACGACCAGGCGAGTCCACGGGGTACCTCTTTGCACTGCGCCTTGGTGTAGTTCGCCGCAAAGGCCGGATCCAACGTGCAGTTCTCGATGGCCTTCGTCGCCTCGGACAGTGCCTGGTTTCTTCCCTCGAAGTCACATGCATCGGTCAAGACGCATTTGGCGAGATGCGTCGAACAGGGTGATGCATGCCAGTATCCCTTTTCTGGCCATATCACACGCGACTCGCACTTTCCATTCTCTGGACAGGGATGGCATTCCTTCTCGTATGGCGCGAAGGTATAGGTCGCCGGGGAACACTGCTCGCAGAACGTGCCATTCCCTGATGCGATCTCCCCAATGACGCAGCGCTTTACGTGAACGACGATCTGGAAGCCTTCGAAATTGGTTTCGGTGAAGTTGACGAGCACGAGATAGGTATTGGGCGGCGCAAAGCCAACGGCAGTGATATTTCCGCCGCTTTCGTTGAGCGGCACGCGAATCGATCCAGGAAAGAATCCATCTGGCGACGTCATGTCAGCAAAGACAGTGAGATCAGTCGCGCCGATGGCTGGTCCCTGTCCCAACTCGTCGACAGCTTGCATCGATATCATTGGCAGCGCCGTTCCGCTGCGGTGGCCATAGACAATATACCGGTTTTCTCCTTCAACCGTCACGTTCTGCTCTTCTTTTTTGAATAGCTCCCTACGGATTCGGGAGGCATAGGATCCGACGTCATCTCCGTACAGCGCAGCGCTGTTCTCTTTCCAAGTTGGGCAGTGGATCGCGCTCAAGTTCAGTCGATCGGATGACTGCCACGGCGTCGACACAGTCTTGTTCTTCTGCCGTGGTGTTGGGAGACAATTGACGTGTATGTTCTTGACACTGCTGACGAAGACAGCACCGCCTGCGACGTCGGCACGGTTGTTCGTAAAGATGGTGTCGAATAGCGCCACCGTCGTGCAATTGGACTGGGAATCGGCACAGTCCAGCAGATGTGCCCGATCGGCAATATGGAGACCTCCTAAGCAAACACCGACGTCGTCCATCTGTGCTATGAAATCGATGAGAGATTACCTCCGTTACGAGCACGATTGCCGTGAAAAGTGCAGTTCTGTAGGAGCACGTCGTGTCTCAGCCGGTCACGCGAATCGAAAGCGAGAGCACCGCCTCGTGCGTCTGCTGAATTCTCTGCAAACGTACACTCTGCGCACCAAATGGACGAGGATTCGTTGCCGTTCAGAGCACCGCCGCTGTTTCCCGCACTGCAGCCCATGACGCGAATACGTCTGCCTCTAAACGATGACTCAAGTACCGCCATCGCTCCTCCGTTCGCTGCTCGACCTCTCCCCATTCGAGTTTCCTCTACGGAAAGGTCACTCATCGACACGAGCGAAAAGAATCCGCCGTTGGAAGATGCCGTTCCGTTGTTGAACTCCGACCGGGTGACATTCAGTTCCGAGTTGCTCAAGAAGAAGGTGCCGCCGCTGTCGGTGCTTGTATTGTTATCGAATCGGCCTTCGACGATGCTTCCGTTCGTCCATACCGTTTGATACACAGCACCTCCTCTGACGCCAGTATTGTTCTGGAAACGAGATCGCACGAGATCGAAGGTGGATTTTTCGAAATAAAGGGCGCCACCGACGCCGGTGGCGGCATTGCCGTCGGCAATCATACCATTCCCAGAAAACCTCGTCCTCTCGGCCAAGATGCCGCCGCCATTTCCGTCGGCACGATTTGCAACCACTGTGAGATTCGACACAGATGCCGTCACATTTATAAGAAGCATCGCTCCGCCATTCTCTGTGGAATGGCAATCTTGGAGCGTCGAATCTTGAAGACTTAGTGGTCCGTCAATCACACTTAAGCATCCACCTTGAATAGCTTCGCCGTTCTGCATTTTGGTTTCTCGAATAACGACACTGCTGTTTTTTCGTGAGTAAATGAATCCTCCCTCTTCTGCCGTACCGGCGGCAAAGGTGCAACGATCGAAGTGCGCCACCGACCTCTCAACGTGGATGATACCCGCTTCCACGACGGCTGCACTGTTCAGAAAAGAGACATTCGTATAATACGCCGTGGAGTTTGGCTCCTGAAAGATCGTCCCTCCGCTGTCGGCGCTGTTATTCCGCAGAACTGAGTTGCTAAGAGTGAGAAACGACAAGAACCGGACGAAGATGACTCCTCCGTGATCTCCGGCGCTGTTGTACTGTGCCACCAATCGATCGCCAGTAATATTCGAGTACTCTGCAAACAGACATGCGCCATCATCGTCTGCTCGGTTCAGCGTCATGGTGATATTGTACAAGTCGACGACGGCATTGACAAGACGCATACCGGCTCCATCGACTTCAGAATGACATCCGCGTAGGGTGACATTTCGCACGGCGAAGTTGCCATCGTGCGCATAGAGACACCCGCCGTCATTGGCAGTGGCATTCTGGATCATCGAGTCGCTGATGGAAACGGTAGCATTGTCGCGGATAGCGATGAATCCACCATTCTGAGCACTGCCATTCGTGAAGGTGCATTCCGTGAAGTTCACAACGGATGCATAGAAGCGCAGCGATCCACCGTTTTCTGTCGCCAGATTGTCGGCAAAGTGGACGTCGGCGAAATTGCCCTCGGAGTTCTTCCGCGCATAGACAGCGCCACCAGAACGCGCCTTGTTCTGTTTGAAGGACGCATTGCGCAATGTCAAAAGTGTCTTCTCCTGTAAATGTATCGCCCCGCCAGCGTCTTCCGATTCGTTATCGGTCATGGTCACGCTCTCTCCGTCAATCGACGCGTTTGCGGCATAGATACCGCCGCCATCTTCGATCGCTCTTGCGAAAGAGACGTTCACATCTGATAGGTCCGTTGACGTGCGCTGCAAGAACATCGCGCCGCCTTCTCGCTGTGACGAGCAGCTTCTCAGAGAGGACCGATTGAGCTTAAGGTGGCCTTCGAGTGACCATAGACATCCACCGCCATCTTCTCCTTCGGCATCTTCGAAGTTCGAATCTCGGACGTCGACAGTGGAGTTGTCTCGCGCGTAGACGAAGCCTCCTCGTTCTGCTTTGCCCAGAGAGAAATCACAGCGATCGACCCACACCGTCGAGTTTCGCAGATAGAGCGATCCGCCTTGTTTTTTGGCGAAGTTGCCGCTGAGGTTCACATCGGTGAAGTGTCCAGATGCTTCGGCAGCGAAGTAGCCTGCACCTCCATGGTGATCTGCCGAGTTGTTGCGAAAACGACAGTCAATCAAGCTGCACGTGGCTTTGTCCGTCACATAGACAGCTCCTCCCTGCGATTCGGCAAAATTGAAGGCAAAACGGCAATCGCTGATGCTGGCCGAACTGTCCGGTCCAAGGTAGAGCGCCCCTCCTCGGTCTGCCTTGTTGCTTTGGAACAACGAATTCCGCATCAGCACGTCAGATTCTTCAGCGTGGACGACTGTTCCTTCTCGGCCTTCGTTGTTTCGAAAGGTGCAATCGCTGATCGTGCCATTGGAACGGTTCGTGAGATGGATGCAGGCGGCACGCGAATGGAATGTTTCCCCATGAAGGACCAAATTGTGCTCCACGTGTGACGTCTTCAATTTCAACGATCCGCCATCCACGTGAATGATCTCCACATGGTTGTTTTCAGCACGAATGCTTTTCGCCGAAGTGGTCGATCCGCTCGGAGCGTACAACATCACTGGTGATTGATCTGTCCCTTCCATTCGACGATTCCCTTCGAATGTGCAGTTCGTCAATCGATTGTGCGATGACATAAAGGCGCCGCAGATGCTGCCCGAGCACACATTGTCCGCAAAGATGACGTCCGTCATCTCCAGATCCGAGCAAGAATCCCTCGTCGATCGAATGCCAACGGCGTCGGACAATCGGTTTCTGCTGAAGCGAACGTGGTACAGAGCGACGACGCCTGGACGTCGGGTCTTTCCAAAACTGCATCCTTCGACTTCGACGATAGACTTTCTCTCCGAGCCGACACTGAAGTTGCACTTTCTGAACTGCAGATTCGCAAGCGTAACGCCAGGTGCCCTAAACAACACCATCACTGAATGCACGATAAGAGTCGAAGAGGCTGTTACCTGATGTGAAAGACCCCAATGTCGTCACTGGGACAGGCGAACACTGCCTTCTTGCGTGCTCGAGGAAAGGTACCTTCCATGACTGTCGCATTCTTTACGTAGCCGCTGATCGTCAGTGGCCGGGGTAGTGTGATACGAGACGATGGTCGAATGGGATGCGCCACATCCAGGAGCAGCACGCTGCCATCTGTCATGCAGTTGACGACGCTTTGCAGATCGTTGTCGAGGGCGTCGAGCGCGTCATCGCCTACTCTCCACGACTTCGTCTGCTCGTCGAAGTACGAGGCGATTTGCGCATCTGTCAACGAGCAGGTATACTCTGAAAAGACACGTCGCCGTGTCATAATTTGTCAACCTGAATGCTTAGAGTTGGCAAAGGGTGACGGTACCTTCGATATTCGATGCATCATCTGCGGACTGTAGCAATCCGCGTGGCTTCAGCCTTGGAACGGTTGGGCTTGGGTTTACGTTTTCCTTATCAGTAAAACTGAGCGCCGTCGTTTGAAGCCCTGTCTTCGGGGGATGATGTCGAAATGTAGCGTCGAGGTTTGTCGCCGCCGCCGGCAACTGCAAAGGCTTTTCTGCAACTGCGAGATACACGGAGAAGCGTTGGTCGAACCTCCGTAAACTGCATTTGTTAAGAACGACGCACTTTCGTGTTCCGCACTAGATGTCCGAAGAGGTTGGGTATCTTCCTGCACTGGGTCTGGATTCATTGCAGCCAAAGCTCGCAGAAATAGAAACAATAGCAGAAAGACGGAAGATTTCGCCATTCGTGGAATCAGAAACTCGAAATCTTCAAAAAAGCCGCAGCACAAATGCCATATCCGGGCCACGACTTTATCCTGTCCCAACCATCATACTTGACGCGACAGATGAATAAGCGCGTACTACGTCACGGCGATCTCTGCCTCCTGAATGCAGGTTTGCATAAAAACGTTGGTTCTTATTTCTTATTCAGACTCTGATTTCAATCCATCACTCCTGTGCGGATCATGCACAGAGGGTCATGGCAAACTGGGCGCCTTCCGGTGTCTGGTCTGCGGATCCAATGCCTCGGCGGTTTTTGCTGTTCTGGCTGCTTTCTTCATCTTGACGATGCTCACCTTGCTTCAGATCAGAGGAAATCTCACACTTGCCAATCACCCACAGTCTCGACGAAGCCGGTCTCGTTTCGGTCGGAGCGGGAACCGTCTTTCTGTCGCCCTCGCTATATACATTAGCCGCAGGGCCATGCGTCTACCCGAACAAGAGAGAGAATCCGAAGAACAAACAGAAGTACGACAGGATCGAAACGAGAACTACGAAAACAAGGCCAAGGAAGAGAGCACGAAGTTTGTACAAGTTCTGAAGGTAAGGTCCCTTTTCCAGCAGCTCCCTGCCTTATCATGATCGCAGATCACCATCAACTTCGTCCAAGTGGTGGCCACTGGAATCGCACTCGACATGGCGTGGTCACCTGCCATTCTCCGACTCTTCGAATCATGGGGTAACCAACAACTGTCGCTGCGGTGTAACAGAGATGTGTGCTCTGTGCAGATTGGATAGGAGGCGCTGTCAGTCAGGCATCTACCTTCTCATTCATGTGCCTGCTGTCGAAGAACGGATCAGCACCGAGATCTGTTCTTCAGGCAGCTCTCGTCACTGTGATCCCTTTGGCCGTCGCTGTTTTTATCTGTGCGTTTTGGGTATGCAGCGCAACCAAGAAAGAAAGACCGTGGAACTATCTGGCAAAGAGATCCATCGTGACAGTAGTGTCTGTGCTTTACGTTGCCTATCTGCCCCTCTTCCGAACAGCCATCTACGTTTTTTCCTGTGTCGATGTCTATGATTCCGCTACCCTTGATGGCATTGACATTTCTCACTCGTATTGGGCAGAGGATACCTCTGTCAGGTGCTTTGCTGACAGTCATGCCACACTCGTTTTTGCCGTCGCTATACCTCTTTTCATTTTCGCCATCTTTTTCCCCGTTTCCTTAGGAGTGATCTTGATCATCGCTAGAAAAAGGGGGATCCTTGACTCCCCGTGGATACAGGAAACCATCGGAATGCAATTCAGAGGCTTTAAAGAAGCCTATGTTTTTTGGGATTGTATTGTTTTGCTAAGAAAGGCCCTGATCGCTGTTATTGCCACTTTTCCACACAGCCTGGGGGCCAGTTTGCAAGGACATCTGCTCATTGCACTTCTTCTGCTTGTTTTGTTCTTGCACATCATGGTGTCGCCATTCAAAGCAGAACTCGAGGCCCTCAATCTTCTGGAATCTGCCTCCCTTTTTGTCAGTTCGTGTACTGTTCTTTGCGGTCTCATCCTGGACGACGAGAAGACGTCCGATGACAGTCTGAGGGCCTTCCTGGTCGCAGTCGTTCTTCTGCTGAACATCAGTCTCCTTCTGATCCTTTTCTTTTTCTTGATGAAGCATAAGATTCGCACAATTAGATTCTATTTGCTCTCGGCGGGCAGAGAGTCACACAAAAGTACTTTGATTAGCATGATTATAATCTACTGTATGTTGCGCTTCCGCCAATTCGTGGACGCACTCTGGAAAAAAGATCGCAGCACTCAGAACGTCATTCGTGCCCAAGTCAGGCAAGAAACGGATCCCGATCAAGTTGAACTAGTCAACCGCTCGAACTGAAGCGTTCGAGCTCTGAGTTTTCATTGTGCAGATGAACGGATGACACTTTCATACCCTTCGGATTCCCAGAAAAGGAAGGAATCTTACGTTTCACTCATTTTTCAGCCATTGCATTTTTTATTTGTGTAACTCAAGGTCATTAGACCTTGGTTCGATCGTTCATTAAGCATGCATGATGTTTTTTTCCTTTTGCATGACATTAAATAAATCACGTGTTCAACGTTTGCCTCCACGGACGGCAACCAATTCAAATGATGACTTTTGTTATGAAGTACAAGATTACCTGCCATGTGCAGGCAACACACAGGCGAGACGATTAAAGAGGTCTATTTGTGAACGTTCGCAGTAGTGTCACTTTGAAGAGTAACAAAGAGTGGCGAAGGTTCGATACCGCGCGCCGTATATCGAAGACCATCGAGAGCACGCACATCGTCGTCAACGATCACCCATGTCCGTTTCCAGATTTCGGCAGTCAATGCTGAGAAAACGCGAATAGACAGAAAAACGTCGACGTCTTCAAAGAGACTCGCAGGACTGGAGACACTGCAGCGTGCGTTCCAGCCGATCGGACCAAATGAAGGCTAACGAAAGTTCACACCTCCATGCCCTCAACACCTGCGTTGGACGCTGAGTATACTTACGATCAATGCGCTTCTCGTCAGGAATCCGCAAATAGAAGTAGTGTGTTGCCCGTTCACTTGTGGAGCAGCTTGAGACCACCGATCGTCGATCTCCTGAAGTCGTGGGCATTCTACGCTTGTTAAACAGTTGTTTGCGCCTAGTTCACGCATTCAATCTCTGCCTGGGTTCAGAACAATTGCTTGTGTTTTGATACTATAAAGTTTGACAGCGGAGCAAAAGACTTCGTTCGCGAGAGTGAGTTCCGCTGTGTTTCGAGTTAGAGGATTGCTACACGCGAAAAGAAATCGGTCGTCTGTTGCCTGCAAGCTGACAATACGCACGATGTTGGCATAACTCGAGAGCACGCAGAATGAACTGCCTGTTTCGCCGTGTCTTGTGCAATTAACTCTTCGATTCTTTGCTTATCGCGGAAACGACGAGATGGCCGTCAGCCTGCAAGAACGTGGAGTGCTCGATGTCAGTGAAAGCGTTCGTCCATCTCGTCTCGCTGTTGAGGTGTGCTTCTGCGCGTTGGGATAGGGAAAGGACCGTGTTCCTTGATTTCAACGCATAATGAGTGCTCGGAGGTCGAAGTTCATCGACAGATATACGATTCTTTGCAACAACAATCCAAAAGTATTTGACGGAGGGTGACACGGCCCTTTAGTTTAAGTGGAACGGACATCTCGCATTTAGATTTACTTGCGTGACTACACCAACTGTAGCAACTAAGATGTTAACTACAAAGATGTCAAACGACGGGAAGTTGTAAGCAGCGGCCAAATTTTCTTGCAATTCCATCCCCTCTCGATACATAACTTAAAGGCGTTAAACTTTTTTGCTCGATCGTCGGACGAGAAGCATAGAAGCGTAGGGTTTTGTGCGACGGTTAGGTAAAAGGGCAATAGTTTTTGTTCGGGTGATGACCCTATCGTCGGCCCCCGAACTTAGCGCGACGTTGTCCTTTCCCAGCCAGAACCCATCCAACTCGGCGCGGGCTTGCCAGACACAACCGGGTCAACTCTGATGGGACGTCCCTCCCCTGTGTCCGGCACAGGAATCGAACCCCCGCGGTCGTACTTCTCGAACTGGTCCAACTGCACCATCGGCTTCGGGTCGATCCCCACAGTCGAGAAGACGCTGTCTCCAACGTTTGCGCACCGGTGACGACTTCACCGACGACCTTTTGACGACTTAGTTCACTGACCACCCTACTACACCCGTGACAACTTCGCCGACGATTTCTGACAACTATGCCGTTCATTACCGTCTATTCAAGACAACTTCGCTGGAATATTTAAGCAACGAGAAGACTTAGCACTGAGCACTACAAAAGCTCTATCGATGACTCCGACCTTCACTAATATAGATTCTTGACGACTGTTAAGGATGTTCAAGCGAAGCGTAGCTTCTTGTGTGATATTTTATGGAAGGAGGTGTCGCCAAGATTCGTCATGGCGATGTGACTGCCTTGTTCTCTGTGGGTCACCTGGTGGGAAGGACGCTTATTATCACATCAGAAGGGCTGCTTTTCTGTGAAAGGGTACTTTCTTCTGACTCTGCGTACAGGTTGACTCATATGCCTAGAAAGTCACCTCACCATGCTCATACATAATGAGCACTCTTAACCAATCGAGACCTAGCTCTGTAAACAAGAAGTCTTCCGCTGTTAAGTTCGTCTTCGTTCGGCCCGACCGGCGACAGGAGGTGTTGGTCTTGTAAAGTGGTCGTATGGACAGATTTACAAGTTTTAAGTACCAACGTCCGACTGCCAGAAAACGACTAAGCTGGGTCTTTTGTTTTAGAGTAGCTTCTCGAGGTCCGTTCGTCGATTCACCATTCTGGAAAATTCCTCTTATACCTCAGTACCGCATCTTCCAAGCTGCATCGAGATTCGAAAATATCGAAAGTGTAGACCAGTCACTTCCTCGGCCTCACGATCAAAAAATCCGCTACCTTAAGCCGCGCGGTTCCATGTTTCTAAACCGCTAGAATGTAGAAAGGACACGTGGGTCGCGAAATACTGGCCTATTGTCGAATGGTCGCCGTAGCCACACATCGGCGATTTCGTCGCCTAGGGAAGGACGATATAGTTCCAACTTTGCTGACCAGAATCAACATATTCTACCTTATTGACCTGATTTTCAAACGCTTCACCTGCATCATATCATTCTTCATCCTGTCGACACTGTCAGTCACTTGCTTCCGCCACCTTATCGGTTTCGAACAGTTTTTTGTTTCGCCGGACTGATTGCTTTCTGGTAATATTGGATTCCCATGTCCAAAGCAATAAGCGAAGATGCGAAATATAAACTATACGCTTTGTATTCGTAAAACAGGCATCCTCTAGTGTCGAAAACGACAACTGACAAAGAAGTCGATAGATGCTGTTCGGAAAGAAGTGTCAAACCGTTTAATGTTTTGGAAACGGCACCCCTTCCCAAAGAAAGAAAATCATGGATTTTTGACGTTAATTGAAGTACATACGGATTCTATTCGACGGATCATTGTTGATCAATGTTTGTCGTCATTAGTGAAAGGCAATCAATTGAATGAATCAGTTGATTTGACTTTGCGATCGATCAATCGATCGACAGACGAGGGTGCTGGATCTGATCGATCGACCGACGGATCGATCGACCCTCTTCGATCGTCGAATAAGGAACACTGTTCGTTTCGAATATGTAGAGAAAGCACGCTTTTGAAGAATAAGGATGTTTTCGACAACATGGTCATCGCTTATCATTGATCGCTGACCCACACCTCCCTGCAACTAGGCCAATTCACCAACGATCGAAGAATCTATGGTCGTGCGATGTCGATTGATTCGTATGCCTTGAAATCAGAGGAATTCGCAGGAAATGTACTGGATATGCATTTCACAGTTGTGTCGTTCGCGGTGGTGTTGTCGGCGAAGAAAGCAATCGAGTTACCCTCGTCATTTGAGACTAGAAACCTTGAGAGCTAATCGTTACACGAATCATTTTCATGGAAAATCAATGAGACACAGATGTTAGATGGGTCACCACCGCGCTCATCTTATCACAGTAATCTCCAGATTAGCTCTGTTAGTGTATCTTCCACTTTGACTCTGGCTTAGACAGAACTCTCGACCAAAGCATCAATGACAATAGAACGTTTGTTAGCGTAGCGTCTTTTTCAAAAAGTGAAAGACACCCTTCGGCAGAGCCATCCGAATGAAGACTGATGTACTCATCGACGAATCGATGGCCAACCACACACCTTGACTGCATAGCGATGAATGGAATCGAACTGGAAAGAAAAGGTTTGTGTCCGTAGCTCTTCAGTTTGTTAAACTCGGATACTCGGGACTGCAACCAACTTTGATGACGGCAACGTTGTGTGTAGTGTCTAGAAAGTACGGTTTGAGTATGGCCTAATAGATAAGAATGTCCCAAAGGTCTTTGATAAGATCTTTTTGACTTAGACAGACGTCGTTGGAGCAGTCTGGGTGTCACTCGAAATAGACTTAGAACTGCGCAGGCAGGGTTGAAAGATACTAGATACTCTCATTGAGACAAAGGCCTTTAAGACACGAATCATGCTCCAATCTTGCGCATCAGCAATTCCTTCGTCTTCGATCACAGCTCTTAGATAGACATCGGCCGATTCGAGCAGTTTGTAGATCAAGAACAGAAAGAAGCTGCAAATGGTGATCGACAGTAACACTGTGAGCAATACCCTGACGGGATCAGAAGTCCGATCATCGTTAAAAAACAGACCGGATGCGAAAGTGAGCTGCGTAATAAATAGGGATGCAGTCTCGTACGTATTCAACTTGGAGAATCCCTCCTTGAAGGGCTGACAGCTAACATGTGTATAAGCGGCAAGCATTAGCATACAAACAGCGAGAATTCCTTGAATATTTGTTCCCAGAGGGTAAGAAAAGACGACAAGTATTGCCAGAACTGATTTCCTCAGCATCACGATAGATTCCCAATAGACAAAGTTATCCTTGTACGCACGACACAAAAAACCTGTGGCCTCAAAGAGCCAAGGATTGTGAGAAGGATCCATTGATCGTTGCTTGATCAACACGTAGCAGAGAATGATGGGCATACCAAACGAGACACCAACGACGACAGGCCATCCAATGACGGCGGCAAGAACGGCATGTGAATCCTTGTAGCACGTCAAGGACGTGTCCATTGCCCAACGACTGGTCGTGTGATCGAAGTCGACTTGGGTCGAGTCTTGTATATCGATGCAATTAAGTATGTTCACAGCTGTCTTCGTAACGGAGATGTAGGACATGTAAGACACCGCTAGGAAACTCAGCAATCCTCTTTTGGCAAAGTACCACGTGTTCTCATTGAGCCTGCGAGTCACAAATGCCCAGAGAACGATGTAGAACATCAGAATTCCAACAGGCACCACCAGATAGACCACGGATCGAATCACGGATCGTGGAGGGTCATGATCGTTTCCAAACCAACAGTCTATGGCGAGGACAACACTTTCGGTCGTAGCGCCACTCAAGAAATCTGTCGACAAAAGTGATCGAGATCGATCGATCAATGCGTGATTTCTTACCGGCAGACGACAATAGAGAGCGCATCCATGCGGTCCAGTTTGCGTTAACGATCGCCGCCGATGCAGTCACCTGAAGGAAGTTGATGATAATCTGCAACAGACCCACGTCATCATCATCGAAAACTGTCGTTGGCGACATGCCTTGAATATCTCGACAACGTGCCCTTTCGCCAAGGCAGGATCTTTTGTGTTCGATGTCGAGCCAGGAACGGAAACGGGTAAACTCCTCTGGGAGATGTCAGCCGACATTTGTCGATCAGGCCTCATTTCTGTCAGTTGGCAGCTGGCCGCCGTATTCGTTGTGCGTTTCTTCGATGATCGCAGACGAATGTTGTTTCGCCTGCTCACGTGTTGCACAAAACTCCGTTGTGGTAGTCTTTTGTTCAGATTGCTTCGGATAACGAAGCCCGACAAAAAAAGCAGAACGCCCACAGAGAGGACAAGCAAGACAGCCGTTTCTGGATCGTCTTGGCATTTACGGCAATTGTTGTATTGCGTTCTTCCATACCCCGAATCGCAAGATCCACACAGAACGTCTTTGTATCCCTGTTGCAACACATGTCGTTGTTGTAGACAGAGGGCGAAAGCATACCTTCCTGCATTGGGCCTTGGAGTATTCCTTGTCCAAGAGCTCATCGAAATCGCAGTCGTCGAGGCTTTGCGTCAACGCACTCAATGTGTCCTCTCTTCCATCGAAATCGCAAGCTTTTCGCGATATACAGCGCTGAATATGTTTGGAACACGGCGTCCGATGCCAGTGACCTCTTCTCGGAAGAATGACGTTTGTCGTGCAGTCTCCGTTTTCAGGGCAGGATGCACATTCGGTGGCATTGGGTTCGAAATTGTATTGAGATCCGCTGCAAGGGAGACAGAGCGCTCCGTCATCTTGGACGAACTCCCCGATTCGGCAGCTTCGTACATCGACGTCGATCGTGAAGTGTCGCAGGTAAGGTTCACTGAAATCGATGAGAATTCGGTAAGATCCCGGCAATTGAAGTCCCGAGATAGGCGGAAATCCATTTCGCTGCTGATCTAACGACGTGGTTATACTTCCGGAGAAAAAACCGTCCGGAGAGTGCATGGTTGCTTGCACATACTCGTCTCCTGAGCCGATCGGCGATCCTTGATCATATCCGTCCAGAGGCTCGAGTAAGATCGCCGGAAGTGCGTCGCCGCTTTTGTGGTTTCTCGCCAAAAGCCGATTGTTCTCGATCGGCTTCATCCGACTCTTTTCATTGCTATCCATTGTCAATCCATGGACTGTCTTGATACAGGAAGCGACGGCTGGACCGTAGCGTCCGGCTCGATTTCCTGTCCACGCTGGACAGATATCTCGGGCAGATGTTAACACGTCCAATTGCAGAAGAGCGTCGCTGTCGTCTTCTCTGAAACATGAGTAACGCAGGACTCTATAGTCACGCGTAAAGATCGCTCCTCCGGACTTGTTGGCATTGTTGTTCAGGAAACGGCTTCCCGTTATCGCGACAAATGTACAGGACGCATTCATGCGCGAACACCCTCCTCCTTGCTTGCGTTCAGTAGCAACGTGCAGACCACCTAAGACACAAATGCTTACTGAGATGATTAAGCGATGAAGATAACCTCCAAGATCGGCTTGGTTCTTTTCAAATGTGCACTCGTTTAGATGAAGTGCCAGCGACTGGGGTCTGTCGGAGTCAAAAGCGACGGCACCTCCATGTCGGCCAGCTCTGTTCTCACGGAATACGCAATCGGAACAAAAGAATGTCGAGGAGACGTTAACAAAGATCCCTCCGCCGTCTTGGATCGCGTTGCTGACACGAATCTGAAGACGTGATGCTGTTAGGCTTGAGTTTGACAGCCATGCAGCGCCACCCGTTGCTGCTGAACAATTGGAAAAGGTTGTTCTGACGATAGACACTGTACTATTCGACGTCGCTGCGATCGATCCACCAGACAGAGAAGCCGCATCATTCTTGAACGAAGACGCCGTCATATGCAGCGTCGAGTTTTTCTCCAGGAAGACGGATCCCCCGGTGATCGCACGGTTCTCCTCAAAATCGGTTTTTCGCACAGTTGCCGTAGCGTCCAGTACATAAACGCCGCCGCCGCTCTGAGTCGCCGAGTTGTTGTTCAGGAGGGTGCGATCGAGTGTTATGCTGCTATTGTCTCGGATCAAAATGGCTCCGCCTTTTCTCGATCGACTATCGAAGATGACAGAATCTGAGATTTCAGAAGTGCTGGATTCGGAGCCAAGTAAGACTCCTCCGTTTTCAACGGCTGAGTTATTTCGAAAAGTGACGTTTCTGGCAAAAAGCTTGCTTTGACTATAGATGGCACCACCAATGTTGCTTGCATGATTCGATGACACGATCGAATCTTCGATCATGATCTCTCCCTTCCGGATGACGAGCATCGCACCAGCCATTTCCGCGACGTTCGAGTCGATAATGCAGCCGACGATATGAATCGTCGCATTGTAATTGTTGATGGCGCCACTGGATTCGGCAGAGTTTCCCTGGAGCACGGAGTCGAAAAGCGTGAAATCTGTTCCATCGACGATACTAGTTCCGCCGCCCTGTTGGGAGCAACGGTTGTTTCGAAGTACCAAATTGCGACCGACGATGTTGGGGCAGAGATTTGCATCGATCGCCCCTCCACCATTGACGGCTACGTTCGACTCAAACTGCGAATCTGTGACGGTCATGTTGCTCGTGTGGCAAGCAAGACCGCCACCGCGACTCGTATGAGCGTAGTTTTGTGCAAAAGACACGTTGTGGATGATCGTGTCCGAGGACAGGACATCTACTCCTGCTCCACGATGACCGAGGTTTTGCATCACCAGAGAGTTCCTGAGCGCAATCGACGTTCTGAGAGCTGCAACGCCGCCGCCAGCTGTTGGTGCTGCGTTTCCCACAATTGTGTCCCGATCGGATTCGATGCTTCCGTACTCGATCAAGAATCCAGCACCAGAGGACGCTCGGTTGGATAGGTATGCCGACGCTTGTGATGTGACGTTTGATGACTCAGCCGAGAAGGCACCGCCTCTTTGTCCTGCGATGTTGTTTCTCCAGGTGACCTCTTGGATCATGACGCTACGCAGTTCAACGAGATCTGCACCACCTCCGTTTGCGCTGACGGTGTTGTTGGAAAATGCTGATCGCTGGATGACGAGTCCAGTCGATCTGGATGCCTGCACGCATCCACCGTTTCCAGATGTGTTGTTGCTGCACTCTATGTCTGACAGGATCGCCTCGTCCATCTCGACGAGACAAAGAGCTCCTCCAGAGGTAGAAGCGCTATTCGTCTCGAATACAGACGATTGCAGGTCGAGGATATTCTTTTCGGCAAAAATGGCTCCTCCGCGATTTCTGACCACATTGCTTCGGAAAGTGCAGTTACGGATTCTCAGATCGGTGTCCACAGAAGCAATGGCTGCACCAGTCTCTGCACTGTTGGCATCGAAGCTGCAGTTGGAAAGAGTGACTCGATCAGTGGCATCTGTCAGAATTGCGGCGCCCGATAGGGCGGCGGTATTTCGGCGGAACGAGCTATCGGTGATATGAACCCTCGAGGCGCGATCAAGCACGATCGAGGAATCTCCATTTTCTTCAAAATCGGATTCTGCGAGCCGAAGTTCGCCTCCCCTTTCGATTCGGAGTGACGATAGGCTGTTCTCTCTCGTTACGAGACGGTGAACAGAGGAGAAAGACTCCGGTGGCATCAGCATCAGTGATTGTTGCGCGTCTCCCTGAGAAAGATGGGTATTCCTCTCTAGTTTCACGTCACGTAAAGTGTTCCGCAGGGAGAAGCTTCCGAAACCGCCATCTCCACACGCATTATCAGAGAAGACGACGTTCACCATTTCAAGGGCGGAGCATGACGACCGATCGATCGAGATGCCTCGCGCTCCGTCCAGAGAGTTACGGCGGAAGGTCACATGACGTAGTTGAACGGTTCCCTCGGTTTCGTTATGATCGCATCGATCGACCTGGATGATCGATCTGCCTTCCCTTTTCAGAGAGCAGTTCCGGAAAACGATGTTGGCGATCAGCGCATCGGGTGATCTATCAACAGACAAACCGTCACTCTTTCACGAGAAATCGAATCGACGGTCTCGCCTGATGAGAATCGCGCCTTCCTTTTTCGGACACCTGATTGTCGCCTGGGTCGCCGGTGGGACTGCGCCGTTTTCCAGAGCGGTCTCTTCCGAAAACGCAATCAGGGTCAGATTCCACGAAATGATCACTCTGGTGGCGAGACGGATCGTTTCTTCGGTCCGAATGCGAATGGTGTCGCCTGGCTGCGTACAGTTGATGACGGCACCAAAATCGATTCTCGCATTCCGAAGGGCAGCGCTGCTCAATGTCCACATTCCGTCTTCGTTATCAAGAAGCCGGGAGATCTCTTGATCTGTGAGGTGACATTCTCTCCCTGTCAGAAAGCACGGCCTTAGCATGAAAGATTCCTGATGGACCCATTTGGATACTGTGGGCAGTAGGATTGCTGTCGGTCTGGTGCAGTTCGCGTCTGAAGTTTTTGTTTTCCTACGGTAAACGAAGGGAATCAAAAGAAACGCAGAGCGTTCGTCTACCTGCAGGTCTTTCGCGAAGTCTATCGCTCCTTCGGCTGTTGTCTGATGAACCGTCGAATTTGACTTCCCTGTTCAAAACACCTGCTCAGACTTGTTTTAGCGAAGCGAATGAAATCGCGATAGTCCGTCAGGTCAACAGAAAACCGTCGCCTCTCCGCTGCAGAGTTTCTAGCGAGAAATTCAAGAAACAAAAATGAAGCCGATATCTTTCCGGTAATATCCGCAGAGCGATGGTAAGCATTCTGCCAATGGTGGTATACCTTGTCGACTACCTGTGGCCAAAAGTCTGTAATCTCTTTCGCTGTGGTCTGCTTTGACAGTCTTTGTAAGTGTTAGCAACAAAAGAACCAAGGAGAGCCAGATGTGGCGTTGTTCCGAAACGACCTTTGCAATACCATTCAACACATTTGACGCCATAGAACAGGTATTCTTGAGCGTTTTGTCAAGGAGGACACAATGTCCGACAGGCTCTTCTATAGAATTGATACTTTCCGTCTCGGGGATATAGAAACGGTAAGCAGTCGGTTATTCAAAAGTGCCAGGTTGTGGACCTGATTGTTCTGACAGATAGGAATCTGTGGTTATCTGTAGTCGCTTGCCAAAAACCGCACGATTGGTTATCGAGCGTACACGTGCAGACCTAACGACTGGAAGATCCGTCTCCGGCCGCTGGCATCCGGCGAAACTGCAATAGGATGCGGTTGGTTAAGCTATAGCGGTCAGTGCGCATTATGCGGCTGAATAAGCACACCGATCGACCCGTCGGGTAATGGAGCATCTCTCTGCGATTCTGTCAGTGGCGGAGACGCCCGGCAAAGCTGAACAGACAGTGTTGAAAATCATCGAAATATGCGGCGAAGACGAAGAGGTCATCAGACTTCAGAATTTGCCGACAGCTGGTTGTGTTACTAAATCGGTGCTTGACCTTCGACAATGTACTCTTCCGGGTGCACTATTACTGATTACCGACCATCTCATACATATCTTCTTCACAGGCGACTGGCGAGGCAAACGAGGCACTCAAGAAAATCAACGAGTCTCCAATAAACGTGACAGCTTTCGCAGACGACGAGCTTTGTGTCTGGCCGACAACAACGAAGTGTCTATAGGATACTATGCTATTGGTCATTGTCCCTGAAGCGAGTTACCTCTTGGAAATCAATCAAGCTGACTGTGTCAACGGTGGTTCCGACCCAGCAATGGTGATAACTCGACGGTAGGATTGGCGAAACACGAATCGTTTTCTTGCACAAGTGTTAAACACATCGTCGAGAATGTCGATCTGTGCTCAGCGAACTGCGCAAGCGTGTGTTCACGAAGCAACTATTAGGAGCGGACTCAATGAGCATATCGATCTCCTCGAGAGATATCGATCGGCGAAGAAGATTACTCACAGGTCTAGTTTCCTTTAAAAGAGTCGTTCGGTCTGGACAGTCCACAATAGATGGACAATCCAAACAACTGAGTGACGATAATAATGACTTATACATCTAGAGATACGTGGTTGCTTGAGGCCTGCAACAGCCATGTGTATGATAGAATTGACGTCATTGCTGAAGTCGACCGGCCAATACTTCCCGTTTTACATTTAAAACTTTGTAATGGTTTAGAAGATGACGCCCACTGCTTCTCCAGGTTGCCTTCATCTGAGATTCTTCTGTTTAATGGCTATGGTATTTGTAATCGTCGAGAGATACTCCGGACGGCAATGGTTCGATGGATACGCCAGATGGTATTGCCTCGAAGTACAGACCGTCTTCTGTCACGTTGTATGGAACTCCTGCGTCGGTAAGATGCTTAGCAACAATGCCAGACTCAGTGACATTGACAGGTGCATCTCCTTTTTTAGGTCGTGCTTGGAAGGTTACAACTTCATATACTTTTTTCTCAATCGTGCACACGACTCTGCCCGTGGCGGTTTCAGAGCATTTTTCCATTGGGACAACTTTTGCCCTGACTGTCGGAAAAATACCCGGGATAAAGTATCCCCAGTGATGATCCAACAGTTGTCGCTGTATCACCACTAGTTCCTGTTCCACTTCAAGTTGTTTCTCTGATTTGATATCCGCAAATTCTCGCAACACTATTGGTTTGCTCGTCAAAGCAGTCGACTCTGCACAAAACAAATCGTAAACTCGATAAAGTACTAACTCAACACACCTGCGTTGTAAAAACAGTTGCAGAAAGCGACGGCCTGGGAAGAACAATAACAAATAAGACGAACGCTGAGTTGAATGGTAGTCAGTTAAAACAACTTACGATGACGATATGGACGAATCTCAACGTAGACGACATACCCCCTGTCTCTGAGATAACCACGTGATGCTTTAACGATGTCGCACAGTAGTAACACGGGACGGAAACAACAAAAAATAGTGACGGCGAATAGGAACTGACACGCGAATCGAGTTACGATAGAGGGCAGTGCCGCGTCATTAAGTACAAACGACGGCTCGCATACAGAGGCAGGAGAATCGTTCAAATCCTGTGATGGTTAGCCGCAGGTACTCGCTGCCAGTCATTCGTCGATGTATTTTTTCCGCCAATGCCAACGGTTTCTCCCGATGATTACTGTCCAGTCGTATAAAACCGACGCACAAAGATATTCGACACGGTTTGCTAATCGCTGACATCCTTGTCGTGTATGTCGTTTTTTCACCAAATGGCCTTTTTGATTGGCTAAACCCGAACTCTGTCAGGTTATTTCTTATAAGTCGCGAATAAGTATAAAAACACTTTCTCTGGCATTGTTGCATTCGTCTCGTTCGTCTTGTCTGAGATAATTGGCGTAATTCTGCAGTTCGCTTGCGCGGCTACAGGTTTAGAGCAAGCAGGCTCCTTATAGAAGGCTTTGACAACAACTGTTCTGTCATTCTTATCAACATATCAAATGAAATGCGAGTTTCAAAACGACATGATGACCACATTTTTGCAGCAAATGCATCGGATGAAAACGACTGACTCAGGATGGTCATTTAAAAGCATTCCTTTCTTGACGACACATTGACATCGCAATGCAGCTGTTTGATGCATTCCAATCCAAGTCAGACATGACATCAGCGACCGGACACACGGACACTTTACGTACAAAGCACACATGCTCTATACAAGCGATAAGCGATAAGAATTGCAAAACTCTTGGACGCCGCATATGCACAAGCGAAACTCTGTTATTAAAAATCTACGAATAAAGAACCTAAGCATCTCATCTTTGGCACGAACGGAGAACAGAAAGCAAAGTCTCAGGGAACGAATGGAGGTGTGCTATGGATATCGGCGCCAAATCTGCAGACACCTCCTGATCTGCATGGCAGACGTCTTCATACCGCTCATCGTCAGCGAGAATACCCCGATGGGAAGGTCTGTCGTGCCATGATGGAGGACATAGAACAAAATCGGACCATCTTTGTCAATGGAATCGATAAATCGTAGGATGCGTTTCGTTTTCGATAACACGCCACTGCTAAAGATACTCCTTCACGGAGCGAAATTCTCAACGAGTTCGATCAACGGTCTGTTGATTGGACGCAGCAACAAAGACGGTGTGCGCGTTGTCGACGCCATTCCACTATTTCACACCATTCTCACTCTCTCCCCCCACCTTGAAATCGCGCTCGCACTTGTATCTCTCTCTTGCATCTCTGTATGGGTCAGTCGGTCCTTAAAGGTCGACCAGAGACTTAAAGGAACGGACGATGGCATTGTGGGTCTCTACGTTGCCGATGCACATATGAGTCGAGATGACTTTGATGCCGCTTCCAAGACAATCGCCAACAAACTCGCCACCCTCACAACCACCCAATCGACACTCGCTCTCATCGTCTATCACACAGCATCGTACAGATCGCATCGTGATGTGACCGTATGCTTGCAGATGGAAAACAGTGGACTACGTGAAATGATGCAGCTCGACAACGTCTTGCCTTTCAAAGTAAGCATCTGTCCGATCGGTCGATACGTCATCATCGATAGCGATGTGTAGCTCTATACCCGTATCTCCGATCCGAATTCGAATCATTGGTCGGTGTCGGATTACGAATCTCAAGGCGCCCATATCATCCAGCCGCTTTTCGTCGACATGCTCAATCGCGAACACTACAAGAAGTTGCACGACTTCGATGAGCATCTCGACGACATTCAAACGTACTCCCTCCCGCCTTCCTTCATGTCTTAACCTCCATTGCTCTTCACAGGGATTTCTGGAATGCAGAATTGATATAAGCCGTGTTTTGATGTGACGTGTCCAATAGCGAGACAAATGATGCATGAGCGTCGAACGGGTTGCGTTTGTGCCATCAATGTCTTCGGAACTCCTCGCGCTTTCCTCTTATCTCACGTATAGCTCCCCTGAGTGTCTTTTCTTGTTAAGTCTCACATTGACGCTTGTCAATTTCGCTCTGCTATGTTCAGCACGGGCTCGAAAACAAAGTCTAAAGCTTCTTATCGCCACAGGCAACCTACTACTCGTCACTGTCCTCGCCCTCGTTGTCTTGGGCCTCCCATTTGGTAACCGTCGGTACAGGAAAGAAGACACGTTGCAATGACAGATCGTTGGTTCGTAGGTTTCCTGTACCTGGCTTTTCAAGGACTGGTATGGTTGGGGTCTTCTCTGGCCGATACCTTACCTGCACTAAGAAACCTGCAGAACGTGATCGCACGAGCTTTTTTCTGATAAGAACACGAGCTCCAAGACCTGCAGATTCAATCAAGATTCGGTGCTCACACTAGATTTCTTTGGGCGCTGTGACTGTGTCGTGAAACATCGGGCCCAACCAATAGTGTAAACACGGGTCACCATATCCATATGAAGACAGCTGTTTCTGGATATCCCTAGTTTGATACCTGACCTTAAGTAGTAGTTTGCTGTGTAGACCATCGCGACGATCGCTGATGTCGTGTTTCTTGACCCCTCCCCAATGAGTTTATATACGTGCGCATGCGATCGGTGTGAACTCATCCCTTTAAACGGCTCTTATGTGGATTTTCTTTGAAAAACAGCAGTGGACACGGTGGTCCCTTCGCTGCCACCAAAAGTAAAAGATTTGTAGTTTTGGACGCGATCCAAGAAAACGAATGCATCTTGAAACACTTCAGAGAGCTCTTCGACGGTAAAGTTACAGGACGTAATGATGAGAAGACCTTCATTCAACAGAAGGCGTGTGATGGACTGAGCATATACAGATCTTCGAAACACACACAAAGGTCTACGGTTAGGATCAATGAATGCGAGACACAACTTCTTTGCGTTGCCACTCTCTGACAAACTGATGGCGTCAAACGTTCCTTTGTCGATCACCAGATCGAACCTAATCAACAGAACTGATAAAAAGTTACTGTGGTCATGTTTATGGACCTCTCATTCAATTGGGTGTTGAGGATGTCATCCACCTATCGCGCACGACACTTAGGCCAGTCCGCGTCGAAAGACCATACCTCAAACGCGATATCATGTATCTCCATTGATGCCGTGATTTCTTGGCACAAGATGATAGACTGAGCACTGTAGTCCATTCCTGTTAAGCACTTGAATCTGAAAGAGAATCTGCACGAGTGATATGATATCGAACGATGAACGACCCTTGTTGGTGGAGTCCCCTAAGGATATGGCCATTGCCGCAGCCGACTTCCAATATCCGAGCATTCTGTGCATCAGGGAAGTGGCTGTGAAGCTGATGGATCATCCACTCCATCAGAATCTCCAACACCTGCTCGCCGAACCTGTAGAGAAGCTGCGGCTCCAGGAACTAGCAGGAGAGAGAAGCACCAAATCTCGCCCTCATCGCCGAACACTTCGAAGTTTCGGCGCTCTTCTGCGTAAGCATCTTCCCAGAAGGCCTGCGTACCAAGTTTTGAAAGATGTTCCATTTATACTGTGGCATTTGGATCGACGCGTTTCAATGCGGTTCGCTACAGTCGTCGATAGAATCTGATCACGAATCGATTCACCACGATGCGTCGTCTATCGCGTCGGAAGCACTTGATTTAAAAAAGGCGGTGTGGAGAGCGCACTTCAGCTATCGATTTATCTCGATCAGGCCTGCAGTGTGATGGCCTCGTTTCGCAGATCGCGTCCTCGAAATCACTTATTCTCTGTTCTATAGCGTTGCGCTGTTCGTAATGGCAGCACCGGGATGAGCAATTCTATTAACCGGCCTGTCGACCAGCCGATTCTGAAACAAGCATCTCCATGAAGACGCGGCGTTTTTCGCTGATAAGTCGTGGCTAGAAGGTTCGATTGCACATCGAGACATCCGATCTCAAGAGTGACACCGAAACGAAAAACGATCGATACACATATGGCACTTTACTCTTTTGTCGTGAAAGGAAGGATTCGAAAAGTGTTCAATCATGCTTATCGAGTTACCAAATAGAATCTGTCCTTTGTAGAAAAATACTTTTTCGAAATATCTACCGATTTCATCGACACTTCAAAACTGAACGATGCTGCGAAAAACTACTCTTCTTGAATGCCAGACGAGAGCATCCTCTCCGTTACCGAAGTCGACGATACGATGTTTACCTTCATCGACCCGATCGGTGAAGCTTCGCGTTAGCGGGTACTGTAAGCTACTTGCGAACAGAATAAAAAAGGCTCGGTTAGATTAAGTAGAATGGCAACTAACGCACAAAAATCGAAGTATGCCACTTGCTTTGACAAAATGAGATTAAACAGCAACTTGATCTCCAATCGATCAGCCAAGTTCCTTTTCTTCACCACATACGTGTGCTGCTAACGATCTGAGTTGATCAGTGTCGATACATTCACTAGCTAAATAGTCGAAATCTCGCTATCGAAAATGTAATGTCTTAGTCCTGTCACCTTGATATAATCGGGATACAATTCGAGTTACACAGTGTTCATCTAGATGCAATCGATTTCGACCTGTTCGAGATCGATCGATCGGCTTCGATCTGTGTGTCTGCGATCGATTAGAACTTTTCGATTGTTCTAATGCCTATCGAGAGTCGATTACGCGCGATTAAATGGCTTTCGATATCATCGTTTCAAAGTGTGCCAGCGGACATTTCACTTCATTCGTATCGCTCCCACGTGCAGATAGTTCCTTTTAAAGCAGTAATTAGTTGAATGAATTGCCACTGACGCACTAGTGTGTCTAAGATCTCTGAGTGTTCGGACGACATAAGATACATCCCCGTCGCGTGTCATAGGTTGTGCTGCGATCCAGATCAGAATCGACATGGAAGAGGCGAACTGCGCCCTTGGACAGGATTGCCGAGACTACCAATAAATGCTGTCATTTCCAATCCTCGTTGAATCAAACAGATCGACGTTTGTCTAATTAGATCGAAGCAAAAGCAGAACAGTGACTGGCCTCTATTCTTGAGACCAAGTTCAGTCTCCTAAGTCCACTGTGGACATACGACAGTGTCTTGGCATTGAACGCGATTGTTTCATAACGATCGAGGAATCGACATACTGAAATCAACAATCATTCAGAAGACGACATGTGACCGTTCGACACTCTAATGCTTTGAAACTAGAAACATTTCTGGGTTTATGAAACCGTCTACCCGTCACAGAGACATACAGGGTAAACAATTAACTGACATGACAGATGCACAGTGCCAAAAAAGATCTACCCGGCTGGTTTCTACTTATGAAAGCGATGAGTGTCGCTGTTTTTAGCAGAGTCCTAAAGATCTGGACAAACGCACTTCCACCAGAGTCTCGTCTTCTCTTGCCGCTTTGGTCAAATAAAACAAGCTCTGTCGAAGATTGAGAAACAGTCTGTTTCCGCTCTGTCGAAGATTGAGAAACAGTCTGTATCCGACTGGACTACCTTTAAGATCATCTGAGGTGATTTGCGTCTTATGCGTTCCAGTATCTGTTCCTCTTCTTCGTCTTTCTCGTACTCTTCGCCGCACAGCAGCCACAATTTTTCCAATCTCGTGACCAAGTTGGTAGACAACAGGGAAGTCCATATTCTCCTTTCTGTAGAATCGAACGATTGTATTTGTAAGATGCGAAGATTATGCAAATCTTCGAGCACATGCATCCCTTTGACTAATACAGTCCCACTGTAGCTGAAGTCATCTGATCCGATATGAAGGACTTCCAGATTTGTGTACCGCGATGTCGGCGGTCGGGTCGGACGAAACGATTAATCAGCGGAAGACTTGTTACAACTGTTGGAGCAAGGTCCTGAATAGTTCAGTTTCGCCATTAAGTACTCACATGGTGACGTGACATCCCTAGGCAGGCGACTCAGCACCGCTTCAGAACCATAGAAAAAGGCCCCTTTCCGGCCCGAAACCCAAACTGACAAGACCCCAAGTGGCCCAAAACAAAGTGCACCCCTCCTGCACAAGACAGTCACATCGACAGATCGCCATCTTGCCGATACGCGAAATGAATATCAACTCAGAATCGTCAAGGACTGGGACAACACTCAGAGATCGAAGATTTAGCGATGTCATCTTCTCCCATGGCAGAGACAGGTGCTCCAGGTCTTCTTTTATGGGTAGTAAATAATCTGGGTTAAGCACACTTTGCCAACACAAGAGCTCGAGTTCCCTGAACTGGGACACGAAAGTCGCAATACCGTCGAGCACAGTACAAAATTCGATTCGCAATGCCTTTAGATTTGGCAGTTTTTCGCCGAGTAATGCGCCATCGAAGCAACATGATCTCATACTCAGACACTCCAGCTGTTCAAATTTATCAAAAGCCTCGTTTGGAATGGCACGCCATTCTGAATCCCACCAGTTTTCGTCGATATTAAGAACCTGCAGAAATTTCGCGACATGACTACGAGACAATCGCTTCAGATTTTCTTCGCAATGTGGAAATATAAGATTTAAGCAAACCAATCGATTCGGCTGGGTAAATGTGTCAAGCGTGAATCCATCTGTGGCATTCACTAAAACTGAAGAAACTGTTGCCGGTGGATTTGGCAGTCGGGTCAGCGTTTGAACGTCCACGCCGCAGAGCGTCACGTTCTTCACTTCATCGAGAAAATCAAGCTGCTTGCAGTGAATCAGCACGGAATCGTCCACTTCCAGTGATTCTAATCTCTTCAGACTGCAAACTATTTGCGTCAGCTGGCTTGAACAGTCCTCCCTCTCCTTGCTGTCCCGCATCATGGACGTTGTGTTAAAATGTGTTTTGCCATAGAGCTTGAGGTTCTCGAAGTCATACAGGTATACCGAGGTGATTCTTTCCAGTCTCGAAAGGTATTCTAGTGCTCTTGCGCGACGATAATGGAAGATAGTTATTGCCTCGAGAACAACTTCGATATGCTTCAGCTTTGGCAACTGGCGGAGAACGTTAACAGTCCTCTTCAATATTGTGTTGTGCCACTTATTCAAGTAGAGTTTCTTATGTTTTTGGTTTTTCGGCAACGCACATTTCGAAGGGTAAATCAGAAAAGGCGAGATGTCCACAGAGGTCACCCGTTCGAACTTCAGAAGCGACGCGATGTCTTCGTCGACAATGGTTTGCGTAGCGTCGGGGCGAATCTAATCCACGTGCATGTCGACCGCCGCCGACCAGTGTCTGTTCAGCAGTCTCAGAGACCGACCCTCCAGTCTCCATCGTCGAGTGTCCTTGAGTATG
This sequence comes from Putridiphycobacter sp., assembly GCA_965230195.1. Taxonomy (GTDB): domain Bacteria; phylum Bacteroidota; class Bacteroidia; order Flavobacteriales_D; family Crocinitomicaceae; genus Putridiphycobacter. The sequence continues at coordinate 1,307,021 of OZ245997.1, read as the reverse complement.
CGAAAGAGACCGTCGACGACAGGCAACGGCAGCGACGCCCAGTCTCGGTGGCCTCCCTCAACTGACGTCACGGCTTCAGGCGATTCAGTCAGGAGACATTCTTCGTGTTGTTCCATTTTTTCTTTTCTTCTGTGACGATTCTGAACAAATGACGGAAACCTGGCTACAAATACCCCCGGTCTACGAAGATGAGAAGCAGTGAGGATGTTCCGAAGCAGATGTTTAAAATGCTGATGCGACTGTTGTGTCATATGCGTCTGTACGACCCTAGCTGTGTCAGATCACTTGCTCTCTTTGGCGTTTGTCAGAAATGAGATATGTAAGCTATCGAAACGATCAGCTGTCTTGTTTTTTCTGCTGTATCGTCCAACAATCCAAACTCAAGACAGTATCGATCATCATAAAACGATTGGAAGTCGCAGTTTTACTTAAATGTGAAATTCATAGCGATTATCCACCGTCAGCTCTTTAACATTCCCTTCGAAAGACATTCTATCAGTGAATTCTGTATTTATGGCATACACAAAGCATCCTACAGGTTGTCTCCGCGGCTTCGCCGTTGTGCAAAATATCGACGCGTTTTGTAGAAATCGGGCTTCAAATTCAAAGAACGTGTACCTGATAAGGTACAAGTAGCTGTGTAGTGATTTGTCTTCGGCGTCATTGAGCTCTGTTAATAACAAGATAGCACCTCCTGAGAGTCAACTTTCGCATAATCTCGGATTCCGAAACCACAGACGAGTAGTCGGGTACATCAGTTGCATCATGAATGCCGCGCAAAAGTATTAAACAACATGTTGGTCTTTAAGAGATCGGTCAAGTTTTGTTTTTGGGCACATCCTCGGACCGTTGGCGAATCTGAGGTGATTGGGTGTCCGATATCGCTAACCGAATAGTCGAAATCTTACTAACAACAAAGTGATGTTCTAATACTGTCACTTCGATACAAAAGCGAGTTGTGATTTGAGATATTAAGTGCTCACCCTGTTCTGAATGTGTAAAATTGCGATCGATTGCTGTCGGTCGACTATTCGATCTTCTAACGGGTACACGTTTCGATTACGCGCGATTTGATAGATTTTTGTTTATTTCGTTAATTGGCATAAACATCTCGGTCTCTTGCCTGCATTTTGTTGTTCGAGGTTCTCTTAAATGAACGCCTGAGACTTTCCAAAGCGCGAATCGAGCGGTAGAACAGCCTAAAGCGAAGGATCCAATGATTACAACTGCCGCGATCTGATAACTATTGTATTAGTGAGATCGATTGCAAAAGTAGGGGACACACGTTGAGACTTCGGTCGACGACGTAATCTTTTTCTGATGGCCGTTAGCTTTTTGATTTTATCTCCGAAAATCGATCCCCCGTGCCAAAACGCATAGTTGGACAAGACATCTTGCGCGAATTCTTGTAAACAGACACAAGAATGAAAGCTCGAATAGCAGCTTTAATTGTACCACTTGGTGACCGATCGATGTCTGCTGCGATGACATGGCGGCTGTTGCCGTTGCCGTCCCAAGCAAAATCCTCTGATGCCTTCCTGAAGTGTACAGCTTATCATGACTGACGCTCTTCGCCTTTCCGACCGTCGCTCGTGGCATCGACTTCTTCAAAGCGCACAGCTGATTTCCGAATCCTGATTCGGCCGTTCCATACGTTCCGGGTCCCGGAACTGCTATATGCGTTGGCTTCTGTCCAGGAATCCCCGCACAAACGTCCCATCTCTTCGACGTTCTATCAATCGTGCAACCCGCCGCCACGTCTTGAGGTGTACTACGACGTCACCCAATCAGTGCAGCCGATGATCACGTAGACAGGAGGCTCTACGTATACGCGATGGACGGCGGCGTGTTGAACTGCTCGAGAAAGGTCGATGCATAGTGTGACCACCGACTTGATGTCGCAAATTTCCACGACGGAAGCGTTTTCGTCTTCGAAGCCATTTGCTTCCCGATCGCCTCCTCGCAGCGATAGAATCCCGGTCCGGGGCATTCCACCCGTGTCATGTCCGTGTCGCTTGCATAACGTCGCGCGATCGTTGGCTGCGGAAAACTCGATTTGTTCGACTGGATCTGATCGCCAAAGCTCGAAATCGATCGCGTCGTGTGGCCAGTCGATTCCTGAATGCATCAGCCATCATCACTGCCACACGTCGTCTTTTGTCACAATCGATTCGAACTTTGCCGAGATTGCGCGTCAAGAATTCTTTTCCCTGAAATTGACGATCGGTTCTCTTCGAAGAGCCGAACATCGACAGGGAATTAAGTATGGACTTCTACTGCATCATTTCGCATGACTTAAGCGAAGCGTGAGGATTCAATCCATCGATCGTATCGATCAAAACTGGATCGACTGATCGAAGTTTATTGAAGAAAATAGCAACATCGCCTGTTTCGATAACCAAACGACCACGCACCTTTCATCAGAGTCGTTTATATTCATAAAACTGGACTCATATCTTCCTGAGGCATGCTCACGAACACAGGAGTTAAAATAAAAGGATAAACGGTCTTTAACTCTCCATGAAGGAGCTACTGGTCGATGCTTCTTTGCTTTGGGTCGCGTAAAGGTCGCTAACAGCGTTTAAAAATTCTAGACAATCACATTGGTGTGGATACGCACTAACAGTAAACCATGCACCCTGCACAGACATACTCCATCAAGTCATCAACCGACGACACACTGCTTACCTGTAATGGGCTCATAACTCTGTAAAATGTCATATACTCAAGCTCTGAATTCAGTTTCTGCTCCTTGCTGCAGACAGAACAGCGCTGGACGTTAATCGTTAAGGGATACTGGTTTAAACCTTAAGTTCTCTTTCAATCTGTCCAAGACACTGTTCAATTTGGACGTGTGACGCAATCTCTGGACAAAACTGGCGATATTAAAACATCCCAGTGGTGTCGACACTGGTGCACGTCCTCCTTGATCGGCTGGCAACTGCACAAACATACAATACTCAACTCGCTAAAAGCATGGGGTGATGCACTAGGTGCTGGATGGCTTCTAAGTTGAGCGTGTGACGTTGAACAAAGATCTTTTCGAGCTTTGCAAGGTGCTGCTCTCTTAGAGTGAGAGCGGATGCGATTTGATCTCTTCCCAATTTCAGACTCCGGGCGATGCTGCGCCACATGACACGATCATGTGATTCCCTTTGTTTACTGCACACACAGAGACAGACATTTTTCAACACTTTGTCTACAGGCACTTCTGAAGCCTACCTATCGAGTGAGGCTGTAATGAGATCCCAGAGATCTGGACCGTCATGTCGAGTCAGCTGCATGCATGTCATACACACATCTCCTGCAACACAGCACGTCTGCGGCATTCACTGACAGCAGTAAGTGATTACCGACAAGATGATAGATATCATCCACCGCCTTTTTGGGAATACTCTCATCCAACGGATTTACCAGAAGTTCTGGATCGAGGTTGTTGTTCTTTAAGTACTTCTGAAGATCTTTCACCTAGTAAGACACACGTGTCAAGGCGCGTGGGGAAGGCCCGGCAGGAATGCTATATGGCGTACTTTCTTGTGGAAAAGTTTTGCAGGTCTGGAATCTAATCCTACGACCGCCTTCGTCGGTTTTTCTTCCTTTGGCAATCCGGGGAACTCAACCGTGTTGTTTCCTGTCCCACGTTTCGCTTCTTCCAAAAGACTTCGCATCGTCTGAAGTTCTGCTTCCTTCTCGATGAGTTTTCGTTCGAGCATCAAGTTCTTCTCTTCTAAGGCCACTTTCTCTTCCTTTATCGTATTCAGCTGTTTCAGTTGTTCACTCAGAGCATTAACTGTCTGTTCCAATCCCAAAGTCTTAGCCTTTTTGCGTTCTCTGTGCCAACGTGGCCTGTTGATAGGCGTCCCGATCAGATGATCGTGTCGTACCTGTATCGCTGTTGAGCAAGTTTGTTAAGTTGCTGTTGTCGTGCCGTCTTTGGTCGAGATTTTCGAAACTCTTGCCCTTGCCCTTGCCCTGAGCTCATCTCTCGCATTTCAGTTCCCGATGTTGCATGCAACGACAGCGATTCATCGATCGGAGGCCCAGATGAAAACGGCGAAGCACTGGACGATGGACCATAAAGACCACTACCACCACCACTGCTGTAATCACCAGCGCCTTCCGGTTGCAGAAACGGAGGCAAGAGTCCGCCACTCGACGACAGTCTAGTGGGAAACGGCTCCGGTGGATCCATATACATGTCATTCGTCCGTGCAGGTGGAGCACTTCCTCCATGGTCTGCATACGATCCCATGTGCTGTGGCTCCATGAATGTTGTATAGTTTGGGGCTGGACTCGAAAACCCTCCGTACGGTTGCTGTTGCACCGGCAGCATCTCCTGCGTTCTCGGAATCGCCTCAAGAGAAATATTTGACGGTCGCCGATGGACACCTCCAATCGCTAAACTTGGAAACAGAGTTATCGATGAAGCTGTTGGGAAGCAGGAGATGAACCGTATGGATTGCGGTCCTCCGTCACAGCCGAGGTCTGAAGACGGCTTACATAGTCTTCGAAAAACTGGTCAACAGGGATCAGTTCGTCAAGTTCCATGCTTAATAAAAGCTTATTCTCCGTAAACACGCAAAGCCTCGACGAGGATGCGCAGAAGGCGACGATGTGACGATATGTATTTTACAGGAACGGTAAAAGAACGACGTCGAGTCGGCAACTAAAGCGAGTAGCAGCCTCGACAGATGATGGCGGATAGTGCACAAGAAGTTCTCAATTCAGCGAGGCAATGACTCAAATAGAGACTGAAAGCCACTGCTCGGGTCAGTCACTTCGATGCTGATGACGTGACGTTTACAGCGTAGCTGGTGCGCGCTGAGTTGGCGCGAATGCTGACAACGTGTCGATGAAGCGGACCTCTATTTGGGGGTTAGATAAATTCCCTTTACTGCTAACACTACCTGGAGGAGAGGAAGAGACTGTGTTTGCGGGGAGATTAATGACGTTTCTCGGATAAGATGACTGTCAGAGTTTGTTTCCCTAAGAATCGAGTATTAGATTGTCTTACACATTCTTTTACCTTCGTCGAGTTTTATTTTCTATCGATCGAGACAGAGCGATGCCATTCAGTTTTAAAAACTTGCGGTCAGATATACGACCCGTAGTACAGCACAGTGGAAGGATAGCGATACCACATACGATCGCGCATGGTATCCACCTTGTTATGCGCGACGATAGTAGAATCGCTTGATCAGAAGGAGCGATAATGGCCACCGAAGATCAGATCTATGCCGCTGACCCGCCATCTTAGCTAGCGATCGGCCTTTGAGCTATGTCGACAGGTTGTAGAGCTGATGAAGAGGGTGACCCTTCCTTCTTGATTCAGAAGGATGGTAGTCTTGGTTTTCGAGACAGGCGATCTTCACGCAATCTCTGTTCTTTCAGTCGGAATCATCAAACTGAACCGATCAGGCTTGAACGATGAATCGAAACAGAAGAATCGATCCAGGGAATAAGATGGCGGTCTTTGCCTTATCGATCGATCTGTACTAAATTTGCCTCTTTGATCGAGTAAGGCGGGATAAGACCCTCGAGTCAAACAGCCCTTACCCTTCAGCTTCAAACGCATTGCAGAGTACCCCAAGTAATTGCAAGCCGCGGGAAAACATCTGCCATCGATCGAATTCGTAATCGGTGAACGTCGACAACCAGTTGCGATTGCCATCGGAAAAATCCGTTGTCGTCCGATCGCATCGATGTCCGTCGATTGAAGAAGTGTGCAAGAAACAACTAATCCCCGATAACAGTAATCCTTTCATAGCAATAGTATTGGACGATCGGAGTCTAGCGGATGACTCGGTCGCCATCATCGTCCCCTCACCAGACACTATTCGCCGGTTCCGCAACTTGCTGTAGACCGCGCATCGATGAGAATTTAAAGAGAAAAGCTGAGAGATTGAGGCACTACAGACAATCGAAGCGACGCTACCCATCCTCGATCGTATCGCGCATTCGGATCGCGTTCGTTTAAAAGAAACACAAGGCGATGTCGCAATGATCGCCGTTTCTAGATCGATCGATTGCATGGCGAATCGTGACCGCGACAACAATGTGTCGTGACAACGAATGTCACCGTCAGCGCGATGCGACAGCCACGTATGTACGATATCAGCTTCATCAATGTCATCATTCAGGGTTGGTCGTCTCGATTCTTGCGCGCGTCGCATTCGTTATCATGATGAACTCGTCTTCGGCAGTGTTGCCACCGCCAGTGCCACGTCCATTCGAAATCGTCGGCGACAACCCCGGTCCGCGATGTGGGCATACCCTCACTGCCGTCTACGCCAATGAAACAGACCCCAACACAGCCAAGCTCATCCTGTTCGGTACCTTTGCCGATTATAGTACCGTTGCCATTTGGCGACGGGATCCTCTTAATGCAGGAGGAGCAACGGCTTTGGAATCTGGAGGAAAAGGAGAGGCGAATACCGGTGGCGGTGCAGGCGGTGGTAGACTGATAACGCAGTGTCGAACGGTTGGCCAAGGTGGTGTTGTAGGCATACGGTTGGCAGGTGCCACGAGTGAAGTGCACGTGTTTGATGTCTTCTCGGGCGTTTGGAAAAAGATTACACCATTGGGCGAAGCACCGTCTCCCCGAGCAGCACATGCAGGTGCAGCTGTGGGAAGTATGGTCGTCATCCAAGTAAGCATGTCTTTCATCCCTGACCACCTTGGACATCTGACGATGCAGGGAGGCATAGGCCCAGCAGGCCTCGCGTCGGAAGATCTACATGTCTTAGATTTCACAGACTTTGGCAATCCAAAATGGCACAGGTCTTGTCCTGGATGCATTTGCGATCGGCGGATATCATGTGTGTGGGAGATAGGGTGATCGTGCATGGAGTGGGCCCAGGGGCACGTTATGCTCATGTACTGGCCCTTGTAGCAAATCGCTTTTTGGTCGTGATGGGTGGAAACGATGGCAAGAATACATTGGGGGATGCCTGGGCGCTCGATACATCTGAGAAACCATACAAATGGAGAAAGATCTGCGAAGCGGATGACATGCCATCTGCACGGTATGCACGATGATCGATGGTTTGTTCGATCTACGAGCAGTAGATAGGAAACGGTGCTGACTGTTGGTTGCTTTTAGAATGTATGCTTCCTCTGCGCCCCGCAGTGACGGTTTGCTGCTGCTTTGTGGGGGTCGTGATGCGAAAGGCACTCCATTGGGGGATGCTTACGGTTTTGCTCGACATCGTGATGGAAGATGGGAATGGGCCACAGCTCCAGGTCCAATGCCAACTCCCAGATATCAGCATTCTGCTATTTTTGTGAAATCGCGACTTCATATCACCGGTGGTGCCGTCGGTGGTGGCAAGATGGTGGACGAAGAGTTATCTGTGGTGAGCCTGGATACACAGGCAGGCGTCTGGTGCCAACCAGAGAACAGTGCAAGACGTTTGGGGGATCATATGAGACGGTGCAGACATACGACCAGTTCCATCGGAGATGTCGTTTTCATTTATGGTGGATTACGCGGAAGCACCCTGTTGAGTGATTTCCTCGTTGGATTCGATGGCTACGGTATCTCACACTTTCTCACTCTTTCTAGCTTACGGTGTGTGATCAGCGGATGAGATGCAAATCGGTGATCCTGCGTCGAAGGTGTGGCAGGAATGGATTTCATCGGGACGTGAACTGGGAGATATCACCAAGAAAGATGCCGAAGAGGCAGCCGCCTTTTCTGCCTCTTTCCAGCTGAATAGCAATGCGCAAAGCACCTCCGAACCATCATCAAGACCTCCCATTGCTCAAGAAGTCCAGAGTTTCAAAGCACGACCGACACAGGCCGACGAAGACAGTCCTGTGGATGTCAAACTGTGGAACAGGTGCGCATATCTTAGACCATCACCATTCTCTGAGCTGTGCTGTACAGAGCCATTGTGGTTCCGAACGAATCGGCGGGAAATTTGAAGAGTTTAGTGCGACAGCTCTCACTGGATCAATTAGATTACGAAGGCAAAAGAGTCTCGTTGCCTATCAATGGCGACAGTCCGCTCATCACACGTCAGACTTCACACATGCCAGGAACAAGCACCATTCACAGACACGTCATCGAAACGCTTTTGAAACCGAAATCCTGGAGACCGTCAGCCGAGCGACGCTTCTTTCTCACTGCCGAAGAGATCAGCGAAATGTGCGAAGAAGTCGAAAAGGTCTTCAAAGATGAAGCCACTGTGCTTGAATTGAACGCGCCAGTCAAGATCTTTGGCGATCTGCACGGGCAGTTTAAAGATCTGATGCGTCTGTTTGAAGAATATGGCTATCCGAATGTGGGAGGTGACATTACCTACATTGACTATCTCTTTCTTGGAGACTATGTGGACCGCGGTGCCCACAGTCTGGAAACGATCTGCCTTTTGTTGGCCCTAAAGATCATGTACCCCAGAAACATTCATCTCATTAGAGGAAACCACGAAGCGGCAGACATCAATGCCTTGTTTGGATTTCGATTGGAGTGTCTGGAAAGACTGGGAGATCCAGACGGTATCTGGGCATGGCAAAGAATCAATACGGTGTTCAACTGGCTGCCGCTGGCTGCCAGAATCGAAGGAAAGATTTTCTGTATGCACGGAGGCATTGGCCGATCCATCGAGACCGTGAGACAAATCTCGACGCTCGAGAGGCCCTTGACACTGGAAGACGGAGGATTGGTCTTGATGGATCTTCTCTGGTCCGACCCAACGACAAACGATTCCATTGAAGGCGTTCAGCCAAGTCCACGTGGTCCAGGACTCGTGACCTTCGGACCCGATCGCGTGAAAGAGTTTTGCAAGAACAACGGTTTACAGATGATTATCCGAGCACATGAGTGTGTCATGGACGGCTTTGAGAGATTTGCACAGGGACACCTGATCACGCTATTCTCAGCGACAAACTACTGTGGCACAGCAAACAACGCCGGTGCCATTCTGGTCATGGGACGTAATCTTGTCCTCGTCCCTAAGCTCATCCATCCACTGCCTCCTCGAGCAGACGACGATGCCAGTTCAGATGATTTGGACTCCAAACCTGCCGAGGCTTGGATGCAGGTCAGCCATTCTTTCTTGTCTTGTGCTCACTCTTCTTTATGTCTGCAGAGTATTAATGACGAGAGGCCACCGACGCCACCCCGTGGTCGTCCAACAGACGCAAAGCCCATGTTCTTCTAGAGTGTCATGCATCGGCGTTTGGCATAAGCATCGAGGAAGGTGTTGATGTTCATTGACAGATTTTGCTTCTTTACATTCAATACGACGTTTCACACTGTATGTACGCGATGGGAATCTTGTGCGTTGAGGAGGGACAGGATATGTGTCGCAAGATCTCCTTTTGAGTGCATCTCTTCGATGACATCGCATCCTCCTACGAATTCACCTCGGACATAGAGCTGAGGATAGGTTGGCCACTGGGCATAGTTTTTGAGTCCTTGACGAACAACGTCATCCTGAAGGATATCATAATGGCCAAACTCAATGGCATTCTGTTGCAGTGCTGCCACTACACGTATGCTGAATTTGCACAGTGGGGCTGTCGGAGATCCTTTCATGAAGAGCATGACAGGTGATTGCTTCGTCAATCTCTCACACTTTTGATCTATGGTCTCATTGAGCACACCTTCACCAGCCTTATCCACAATCTCTTTCTGCAGTTGCTGCTTCTCTTTGAGTTCGGTGATGATGTCGCATCCGCCAAGAAACTCGCCCTTGACATAGAGCTGAGGATAGGTTGGCCAACACGAATACTCTTTCAGTCCCTGATCTGTGGGTCAATTCCAAAACACGTGTGACGGTGACACACTTGACGTATTGCCTCGTCTTGAAGGATATCGAAATGTGAGAATTGGATGTGCGCCTCATTCAGCGCGTCAATAACGCGTGAGCTGAATCCACAACGTGGAGCATCTGGATTGCCTTTCATGAAGAGGATGACATCGGCTGAATGAATCAGCTGGGCGATCCGTTGATTCAGGGCGTTCTCTTTCGACTCCTTCGGTAAATCTGCTGCGTACTCGTCGAGCTTCTTCACGAGTGTCGGTGCATTTGCCCCTTCTACTCGATCCACCACTTTTCCTTGCTAAGTACCAAACTCCGTTGGCAAAGAGATCGTCGCCTGGACGTCTTGTCACTTTAAAGAAGAGGACATGTGGGATTGCTTGGACATCGTAGTCTTTCTGAATAGCTGTTTCCTTTTCGACATCGACCTGTCCCCAGAGTTGCTTCAATGATATTGCGAGGAGAGGGAATCAGGGAACCGTCAAGAATTGGATCTCCGGATGCATGGTGGAGAGCTCTTTGCAGATGACGGCCATTTGACGAGACGGCTCGCTCCATTCTGCCTGGCAGAGGACGACAACCTGAACGCCGATGCATTCAGTTCGATACACCGTATATCGAACGGACGTTTGATGGTTTTTGAATAGCATCTCGCAGTTGTGCTGCTGTTATGGTATCCATCGACACAGTCGACGCGATTCGACTCTCTCTTTAAAATCAATGAATGGACAAAGAAATGCATATATTTAACAATTAAAGCATCATGGCAAAAGGGATCGACGTTTGCTATTCAAGTGCTGAAGGTTGATGAACAAGAAGGAATGTGTTGATCATTGTCACGATGTAAATGGCACCTGGTCTACAAAGATCGTCACTCAGCTACTCGTGTTCTGTCGCTTACATGTTCCTTTTTCCATTTATTCATCATTATTCATTTTTCTGATAACAATCGTATCGAAAGTTCTTAAGACTCTCTCATAAAAACATGGAGAAGACCGAAATGAAGTCCTTGTGTATGACATGGATACAGAATCCACGAATCGACAACACTCAACATGTATGACTACTAATGGACAATGGCTGAGCATTGAACATCACATTCAAACAAGGCTGTGAATCCAATCGTCTTAAGACGATCAGGACTCTCTAAGACTGTTTCGAGTTCGAGGGATGGACAATCCGGCAGAAAAACCGACTCCAAATGCACGTTTCGACTGCTCACGTATCTTAATTCTGACAAACATTGATTAAGAGCATCCTGACATGATAACCTAGTGATCGTAAGAACGCACGAATCGATTGTCGCGTCGGCAGCGTTCCAAACGTCTGCTTCGGAACATCCTGACGGCTTCTCATCTTCGTAAAGACCGGGGGTATTTGTAGCCAGGTTTCCGTCATTTGTTCGGAATCGTCATAGAAGAACAGAAAGAAATGGAGAGACAGGAAACATGTCTCCTGACAGAATCGCCTGAAGCCGTGACGTCGGTGGAGGGAGGCCACCGAGATTGGGCTTCTCTGCCGTTTCCTGTTATCGAGTGTCTCGTTCGCTTGCTCAAAGACACTCGACGATGGAGACTGGAGGGTCGGTCTCTGAGGCTCCTCAACAGACACTGGTCAGCAGCTATCGGCATGCATGTGGATGAGATTCGTCCTGACGCTACGCGAACCATTGTCGACGAGGATATCGCATCGCTGCTGAAGTTCAGACGAGTGACATCCGTGGACATTTCTCCGTTTCTGATTCAACCTTCCCGATACACAAAGCCAAAAACCCGTAGACAGAAGAAACTTTACTTGAAAAATTGGTACGACACGAAGTTAGAGAGGATTGTTGACAGGCTCCGCCAATTGCCACAGCTAGCGCAGATTGAAGTTGGACTCAAAGTGGTGACCATCCTGTACAATCATTGTTCAAGAGTTGGAGAACAGTTTTCCAGATTGGGGAGGATCACCTCAGTGTACTTTTATGGCAGAGAGAACCTCAAGCTTTACCGCAAAACACATCTAAGCATATCCTGGACGGAGCTGCGCCATGACGAGCATCAATCTGACTATTCGAGCACACTCACGACTCTGGTGCGCAGTCTGCGTCATTTGGAAACACTGGAAGTCGAAGGGTCCGTACTGGATAGTTGCGTACAGTTTGATTATCTGGACCAAGTGAAACATGTCGTCCTCGAAGGTGTGGACTCAAGAATACTGACTCAGCTTTCAAATCCATCGGCGGCAGTTTCTTCCGTCGCCGTTTTTCCCCCGCACAGATGCACACGAGATATTCCTGTTCAACAGACGCGTCTGGATGGTCTAAGCCTGGCCGGGGTTAAGCAGGACGATCTCAACCAATTGTCTCGCACTTCTGCAGCGGAATGTCTAAAGGTTCTGGACATGGAGGGATACTTCGAAGTTGAGGAACTTGTTTTTCCAAGCGGAACCACCATTACGACATTCAGGCAACTAGAATGCTTAAATTTCGTATCATGTCACATTTTGGGAGCATCCTTGAGAGGGACTCTTCCCAATCTCAAGGCATTGAGAATCGAGAATTGCACCCTGACAGACAGCTATGTGACATTTGTTACCCAATTTCATAAGCTGGAGCTGTTGAAATGGTATGACGTCATTTGTCCACGGCTAAGGTTACTTCACTTGCCATGGGAAAAGTTAAAGTTGCCAAACCTTCGATCATTATGCGTTGTTCCCCTCTGCGGCGACTCCGAAGTTCTGTCCATTTCCAGACAAACGAGTCTGGAAGTTCTGAAGATCGGATCCTGGTTTGACAGCTTATTTCCCGTCAATCTCACAAACGAAGGACTATGTGTACTGGAAGAACTGCATAATCTTCGCATCTTGTACATAGTCGCTTACGAAACGAAAACAAGAAGAATGTGGTCATCCTTGCTATCTGTCAAGTTCCTCACGAAACTGGAGCAACTGTGGATGCAGTTTGACCGTGAGAGTGTTGAAGACGAGGACAGCTTCGAACGCATAAAATGCATTTCGCCTCATTTGATCTTGAAATCTGGCTGGCACAGTATTCTAAGGCTCGATTCGGCTATTTTCATTTGATTCGGTAGCCAAACGCTACCCAGGAAACACCGACAAAAGATCAGAAGTTGACGCTCGAGTGATCATAGTTTCAGCTATGATTGTTGCATGTTGCAGTACAGCAATGCAAAAACGGTGAGCCTGTTTCAATCTTGCACGGACGCTGCGGCTTTTGCGAGACTTTGAAGCGATTTCCAATTACCCTTATGCTTTTCACACATATGCGTTGTCTATTTTCCCTCGTTCTCTATGGCACTTGTGAAGTCAACAGACGGGGCACGGTGTTTTCTGGCTGTGATCGAGATTCAGAGGTCGTTTGCTTTTAGTGTTCAGCTATAACTGCCAATCCCACATAAACTACCATCATTTGGATTAAACTCTTGTATTCGCGTGCAGCCTTACCAAGAGGATTTTAGCCTCTCGAGTACAAGTATGATAGAAAGCTCCGAACGGCCGGATTGAAACGATCAATAACTTCGTTGACTGACGTGGATTGCCAAGCAGAGTTCTTTATGACTTCAGAGTCCGATGCCCACGAGAATCTTCCGCAAATCGACAAGGAATGGAGGTGCGAACTGATGGAATGACGATCGACAGGCTAAAGAAAGAAATATCCTTTCTCTTTCTTTGAAAGCCGGGACTATCGAATCTCGCTTGACTTGTTCCTTCTCCTCTGTTGGCCGTCATCATCACGATAAGCAACAACATTGCCTTCACCTAAAGCTCCTTTTTTGCAAAACTCATCCCTCGACGTTCGTCCTTTCAAGTTTTGAATGTCTCTCATTTTGAACGGGTAAGGTGAAACAAACCAGTTCAGATTACGGTTCATCGAACAGTTCACCAGAAGTATCGGCAAAACCAACAGAGACCTGTCTTGGATCATTGCTGTATACAACACAGTCTTACTGGAGATAAGCCAACCAGAGATACTTGCTCTTGAATGAAGCACCGGGTTTGTCGAACGCGTTGGTTAATGCGATGGACAACAAACGCAGAGTCATACTAGAGGAACGAACGACTTGAAGCTTCCCCGCATGTCGTGTTTCCTCGCTGCAATTTCCGATCGTTGTCGAACATTAGTACTTGGCGTTCATGGAGAAGAGGCAACATAGAATCTTCTCGAGCTGATCGAGTAAGTCCCAGATTCGGATGAATATGCCACTTACGAAAACTGTATATGATCCTACCTAAGCATTTCTACTGTTCGTATGTTCTGCTTTCACGACACAGCGATTTGAAGCTTCTCAAGTCAGAAACACACGACGTGCGAACGCATGATGCAGCTGTCACATCAGCATTCCAAACATCTGCTTCCGAACATCCTAACAGCTTCCTGTCTTCGCAGAGACTCAGATACTTGTAGCCAGGTTTTCGCCTTTTGATCACAATCGTTGTAGAAGAACAAGAAATGGAGAGACAAGAAACGGGTTTAGTAACCGAGTTGACTGAAGCCGAGACGTCATTGAAGGAAGGTCATCGAGATTGGGCTTCTCTGCCGTTTCCTGTTATCGAGTGTGTCGTTCGCGTGCTCAAGGGCACTCGGAGATGGAGACTGGAGGGTCGGTCTCTGAGGCTCCTCAACAGACACTGGTCAGCAGCCATCAACATACACGTGGAGGAGATTCGCTCCGACGCTACGCGAACCATCGTCGACGAAGACATCGCATCGCTGTCGAAATTCGAAGGCGTGACATCTATTGACATTTCGCCGTTTCTGATTCTCCCTCCCGAACTTACACTGCGAATAAACTGCAAGAAGAAAGAATACTTGAGAAATTGGTATGATACGATGCTGGAGAGGATTGTTGACGTGCTCTCCCAGTTGCCGAAGCTGATGCAAATCGAAATCAAAATCAGCGTCGAAACAATGGTCATCTTCCGCCGCTCTCGGTCAGCAGCACAGGAACAGTTTTCGAGACTGGAAAAGATCACTTCAGCGTACCTGTACGGAAAAGAGAACCTTAAGCGGTATGGCAAAACGCATCTAAACACGACGCACACGTGGCTACACAATAAGGAATCGAAACAGGACTATCCAATCATACTGGCGCAACTGCTGGGCAGTCTAAAGCGATTGGAATCATTAGAAGTGGAATGGTCTGCGCTGAAACACTGCAAGCAGTTTGAGTTTCTGGACGAAGTGAAAAATCTGATACTTCACGGCGTGGATTTCCGCATGCTTACCCGACTACCAAATCCATCGACAACAGTTTCTTCAGCTGTAGTGCCGATGAATGACGGTTTCGCTCCTGACCCTCTTGTCCACCTGAATTGTTTGCATGGCTTAAGCATTAAGTGGTCACCTCAACAAGACAATCTGATTCCATTGTCTCGCAGTCGCGGTGCCGAATATCTGAAGGTTCTTACTATTAGCGAACACTGGTGGGAGGCAGACTGGCGTGCCATTCCAAATGAGGCGTTTGGAAAATTTAAACAGCTGGAATGTCTGAGTATGAGATCATGTTGCTTCGATGGAGCATTACTCGGCGAAAAACTGCCGAATCTAAAGGCATTGCGAATCGAATTTTGTACTGTGCTCGACGGTATTGCGACTTTCGTGTCCCAGTTCAGGGAACTCGAGCTCTTGTGTTGGCAAAGCGTATTTACCACATATTATTTAGAAGAACCCATGCAAGAAGCCTTGAAGCCATTGTCTCTGCCATGGGAGAAGATGACATCGCTAAATCTTCGATCTCTGAGTGTTGTCCCAGTCCTTGACGATTCTGAGTTGATATTCATTTCGCGGCAAACGAATCTGGAAGTTCTTCATATCGGATCAGATTACTTCAGCTACAATGGGTATGTGGCAGACAAATGGATGCATGTGCTCGAAAAGTTGCCTAATCTTCGCATCTTGCAAGTGCAATTCTTAGAAATCGCACAAAGGAGAATATGGTCGGCACTGCTGTCTTCCAACATGGTCACGAGATTGGAGCAATTGTGGCTGCAGTGCCACAATGTGTATGAGGAAGACGAGCAGATACTGGAAGACATAAGACGCAGATCACCTCATATCATCTTAAAGGTAGGCCGTTGGAATACAAACTGTTTCTTAATGTTCGACAGAGCTTGTTTCATTTGACCAAAGCGGCCAAGAGAAAACAGTAGAGTTAGGTGAGTCTCTTTCCCTGGCAGACGATTTGATGCATACGAATATCTAGTGCTTCAAGGCTTGGCTGCAGTATTATCAGACGAAGAGTGGTTTCACAGGCTGTCGGGCGCAAGGAGAGTCTCAGCAGCCGTTGTACACAGACAGCCGGTGATCATAAACGCTCCCAGTCTGTAAATACGTTCGATTGCTTAGAGCTTTTTAGCGTCGGCCAGTCCGCAGCTTCTCCACACTTCTGCACGATAGAGAGCGGTCGGGTAATGCATGACTTAA
This sequence comes from Putridiphycobacter sp., assembly GCA_965230195.1. Classification (GTDB taxonomy): domain Bacteria; phylum Bacteroidota; class Bacteroidia; order Flavobacteriales_D; family Crocinitomicaceae; genus Putridiphycobacter. Next base: position 1,290,827 of record OZ245997.1, on the reverse strand, counting down.
CGAGAATCCGAGTAGCGTGGATGATGCGCCCCAGATGGAATGGTCAAGAGGTCGGATAGCTAGCTGCCAGACAGTCCACATCTCTTTTTAACGTCTTGGATATGACGCATATAGTTTAACTTGGCGTCCACGTTGGGACCAGGTAACGGAACATCGGTCCTTTGGAGAGCTTCTCGGATCCCAGGCGATCTTCCATCGGAGCTGCTTCCTCAAGCTAATCGCACCAGGTTGTTGCTTTTCTGGGGATTATACAACATGGGTTTGCGGTTCCCCTGTTCACTTTTCGTCAATACTCTCTCGAGAAGATTGGAGCATTTCTTGACAGGTGTAAGTTTGGAGTAGAGCAAACAGTCATCAGCGAAAAAGAAAAGCTTAGAGGTGAGTAAGCAACGTATCCTATCCAGCACCTTCATTTGACAGAGGCGGCAAAAGGTACGAGATCAGATTGTTTGAAGACAATCGGCCCGGTCTCGGGTTCGGACTTGCAGCCGATACTTGAAAAGCTGAGTCCAGTTGAGCATTTCGTGTACTCGTGCATTTGATCACCAATGAACATCGTTTGAGAACTTCAAAATCAGGCCAGTGGTCGTACGAACTACGACTCTGCAACTATTATATCGGCATTTCAAACGTGTCGCGCTGTCGCGAACAGACACGCTGGAGCGCGACGATCTTGAAATCCGAGAGCAGAAACAAAACGCACCGTCTCCATTTTGTGTCTAGATGTGACAAAACGTCTACTTCCGAGCATTGTCCTTGCGGCTTCTCATCTCTGCAGAGACTCTGTCGGGTATTTGTTGCAGGTTTCCGTCGTTTGTCCACAATCGTCGAAAAGAGCAGAAAGAACAGAGAGACAAGAAACGGGTTTAGTGTCCGAGTTGCCTGAAGCCGGGAGGTCAATGAAGGAAGGCCACCGAGACTGGGCATCTCTGCCGTTGGCTGTGGTCAACAGTTTCGTTCGCGTGCTCAAGGACACTCGGACATGGAGACTGGAGGGTCGGTCTCTGAGGCTCCTCAACAGACACTGGTCAGCAGCCATCAACATACACGTGGAGGAGATTCGTCCCTACACAACACGAAGCATCGTCGACGAAGACATCGCATCTCTGCCGAAGTTCGAACGGACGACATCCGTGGATATCTCACCGTTCCTGACTCGCCCGCGGAAAAATGCAATGCCGATAAACAGCGAACAGAAGAGACTTTACTTGGAAAATTGGTACGCCACGAGGTTGGAGAGAATTGTTGACGTGCTCTGCCACCTGCCGCAGCTAACGCAGATTGAAGTTGGACTCAAAGTGGTGACCATTCTCCACAATCATTGTTCAAGAATCGGAGAACAGTTTTCCAGATTGGAAGGGATCACCTCTGTATACTTTTACGAAAACGAGAACCTCAGGCTCTATGGCAAAACACATCTAAACACAAACTGGACGGGGCTGCGCCTTAACGCACCGCATTCGGACTATTCAGACACACTCATGGCGCTGGTGTGCAATCTGCGTCGTTTGGAAACATTGGAAGTCGAAGGGTCTGTGCTGGTTAATTGCACACAGTTCGGTTTTCTGGACCAAGTAAAACATGTCACCATCAAAGGTGTGAACACGATAATACTGGCTCAGCTGTCAAATCCATCGGCGACAGTTTCTTCCGTCGTGGTGTTTTCTCCAACTGAATTCGAAAAGGAGATTCTTGTTCAACAGACGCGTCTGGATGGTCTGAGCCTGGCCTCGGTTGGGCACTACGATCTCGACCAATTGCCTCGCACTTCTGCGGCGGAATGTCTGAAGGTTCTAGACATGGAGGGGTTCTTCGAGTTTGAGGATTTCGCTTTTCCAATCAAAACCTACATTGAGACATTCAGGCGACTGGAATGCTTGAATATCAGATCGTTTTTCTTTATGGGAGCATCCTTGAGAGGGAATCTTCCCAATCTCAAGGCACTGAGAATTGTGAACTGCATTCTGAAGGATAGCGATGTGTTGTTTGTCACCCAGTTCCACGAGCTGAGGCTCCTGAATTGGCACGGAGTACGTAATTCAGACGAAGAGGCACTTCACCTGCCATGGAAGGAGTTGAATCTGCCAAAGCTTCGATCATTAAGTGTTTATCCAATCCTTGACGATTCTGAACTGCTATCTATTTCTCGACAAACGAATCTGGAAGTTCTCCACATTGGGTCGGGAGACCACGCCATTTGTGCTGGAGCTGTCACATCCGAAGGGATCTGTGCGATCGAGAATCTGCACAATCTTCGTATGTTGCAGTGTTCTTTTGTACAAAGAAGAATATTGTTGTCCCTGCTGTCTACCACTCTGGTCACGAGACTGGAGCAATTGTGGCTGTTGTGCATCTCAAAGTATCAGGAAGACGATCAGATACTGGAACGCATAAGATGCAAATCGCCTCATATGGTTTTGAGAGTGGGCCGTCCACGGGCAATCGATTTTCACCTGTTCGATCTGGCCTATTTCATTTGACCGAACAGCAAGAGAAGACGAGACTCCGATCAAAGTGCGATTGTATAGATCTTTGGGACGAAATCTACTGAAAACAGCTGCACGTCCATTCCAGAAGTAGAAACCACTTAGGTAGATCTTTTATCGGCGCTGTGCATCTGTCACGTCAGTCGGTTCTTTACTTTGTGTGTCTCTGCGACGGTTAGATGATTTCATGAACACGGCAATGTCTCTGGTATCAGAATATTACAGTATCCAAACGGACACGTGTCGTCTTCTAAATGTTTGTTGATTGCTGTGTGCATTGGTTTCTCGATCGCGATGAAACGGCCACGTGGAATGCCAAGACACAGTCGTGATGTCCGCTGTGGTTTACGAGGTTGGACTAGGTCTAAAGAACTAAGGTCAGTCACTCTTCTGTTCCTGCATCGATCAAATTGGGCAGACGATGATCCGTTTGAAACGATGATGCTTGAAAATGACAGCATTCATTGGTAGTCTCGGCAGTCTTTTCAGACGACAGCGACGTGTGATTCAACCGAGCTCGCGAGTAGAACCTAATTGCTGTAAGCTTGAAAGAAAAGAGTGGCGAATCTCGTTCTGTCGAGGCAAACTGGAACTCAGGTAGACCGACGATAGAAAAAACGGAGACGAAATGAAGCTAGGTCCGAATGAAACTGAACTGTCTGTCGGTGAGTGCGAACCTGGCGGATTCGTGAACAACGACAATCGCATTTCTCTTTAGCACCGACCAGTCCTCGTATAAAACGACGGCAGAGATCTGTCCGTCACACAGTTGATGTCTATTGTCGACGCTGACGATTTTTACGACTTCACACAATTTGCCTCCTGCTTGTCGAGTCTGACACGAATTGCGCATCTTGCGCCACACGATGGAAATGTTCTTGCTGTAGTCTGAATATTCTGTGAAGTTAAACATAACAGGGCGTCAGCGACGCTTCAACTGATTCAACACTGTTGCAGCAGAAACTATCTTCAAGAGAGAGGGAGAGAGAGCAAAGCAATTAACGTGAAATGTAAGATCCCGACCCCAATCAAGCATCCACCGTTCAAACGACGGCGGACAAAAAATCAAAAGAACAGGTAGTAAAAACAGACAGGCCAAAGTTTACCAGTCAAAAAATACAGATGTTATGCGATATCCCGGGTCGTCTTTCAAGAGACGGACTCGGATGGAAGCAGACTTGTGGAAGCATCCTCTACCTCAGAATGCCGATTCGAAGATCTCCTGGACCTCGAAGATGCTGAAAGTCTGATCTTCTCAAAGGACTTCCCAATCTTCTTTGCTTTGTGAGCAAAATACGACTTCAATACGGCACCACTGCCACCGCTTCCACAGTCAACACCCTCGCAGAGGAGTGTGTGCTTGATCTCGGTGTACTTCAGTGTCAAAAGGTGGTATCCAGCGAAAACAAAGACACAGGCGTTCAAGGCGAAAACGAAGACGACCAGACACACTCGGACATAACTGGAAGTTGTGTTGGGGTCGTTGAGGACGACCCCTGCCATGATCGTCCATCCACTGACAAAGAGAGAAAGGCCCTCCAAAAAGTTCAGTGGATCGAGCTCTGTCTGGTACGGCAAGAAGGTGAGATGGAGGTAGAGTGCCATCATGAAGACGCAGGCCGTGAGGATCCCTTGCAGGTTGCTGCCGAACTTGTAGGCGAACACGGAGATCACGGCGATCAGCGCCTTTCTGAAACTGATGAGGCAGTCCCAGTACACGAACTCCTTCTTGAATCCGCTGATCAGAACGCCGATCGTTCCCTGGATCCACTCGGAGCCGAGCGCTTGCCTTCTCTGCGCGACGACTAGGACGACGGCCAGCACAATCGGATAAGCGATGACGAAGATGAGCAATGGGATGGCCAGCGCGTAGACGAGGATGGCGTGGCTGTCAACGTAGCATCGAACGGAGGTGTCCGCCACCCAGTAGGTCGTCGTGCTTTCGATGCTGTCGAGCGAGACGGCGTCGAAGACGTCGATGCAGTAGAAGACGTTGGCAGCCGTCTCTGTGAGAGAGAGGTACGAGACGTACAGGACGGAGACGGCAGTCAGGATGCATCTCTGGACGAGGTATCTCCACGGCCTGCGCAGCTTGAACGTGTTGTAGATCCAAAGTGTGCAGATGGTGGCGGTAACGAAGAGGGGGATGAGTAGTGTGAGCACCGTCTGTATGATGGATCTCGATCCCTCGTCGTCATAAGGGAGCAGACACTCAAAGGACGATGTCGACGCTTCGGTCACTGTCCCGCTTATCCAATCTGCAAGATGCCAAAGAATGTCTCAGATGGAGCAGATGCAGATGCGCATCGTTCTTACCCCATGCCTGCAAGAGATGAATGATGGATTTGGTCCAGTCCAGATCAAGCGATATCCCAGCAGACGCCGATTGCAGAAAGTTGATTGTTATCTGCAGAGTATAACATAAACAAGTGAGGATGCACAGAACGTCAGAGAGTATCTACCTGCAGAACGAAAACGAATTTCTCCTTCGCACCCTGTGCAATCTCGGCGTCTTCCTGTGAATACGCGGCTCTGGAGAGGGCTTCCTGCACATGGGACTCCCTCTGCGTCGTCCTCAGCCTATCGATTCTGCGCATCCACGTCGTCTTGACGTTTTTCAGATTGCCTCCGATCTGTTCCCAGGACGAATATGCCAGAAGGGCTACGGCCAACGCAATGGCCATGGTTATCCAAGTCCAGCGTTGGCAACGACGGCAGCGGGACTGTCCGATCTTGGCATGGTCTTCCGTGCATGCTCCGCAGAGGACACCTCGGTATTCTTTGCCGCATTCTGCGCCTACATACGCTTCAATCGCTTTGTCTGTCAGGTTGCAGGTCGCCTCGTCATTGGCCACACTATTGTTCAGAAATCCCTTCTTCTCTATCTTGGTCATATCCAGCTGACAGGCATTTGTGCGAAGACATCGCTGAACGTGATGTGAACAGGGGAATGCATTCCAATATCCAGCCTTTGGCAACACATACTTGCCAGAACAATCAGCGTTTTCTGGACAGACGGTGCAGATTTGATTTTGATTTTCTGGATGGAAATTGTAGTGACCGGGTTTGCATTCGACGCAACCTTTGTTGTCGTCAAAGGGGACTTCGTTGATCACACAAGATCGGATGTTGACGGACAGCGTGACGTGTTCTTCGTTCACATCTGGGACAGTCAAGACCGCCGTGTACTTGCCTGGCGTCACCAGCGGCGGGCCGACGGTGATGTTATCCCTCCCAGATGTCAGGTTGCCGACCAGGTCGTTCGGCAGGAGACCGTCATCCGACACCAGAACTGCTCTGGCGTACGACAAGTAGTCGGGCAGATGCACCTCGTCCCACTCGCCAGGCTCTATCCTTGCAACTCGGGATCCTCTTCTAGCTGGTCCCTGTCCATAGTGATCGTACATGGAGACTTCCACAACTGGGAGATCGACGACACTCTCACGCTTTCCCAGATCATATGCGTCTCCTTGCCTCAACGAGATCTGCGTCCCGCTCTCATAAAACACTCTGACGCAGTAGTCCGTTGCCCGTGTGGCAATATGGGGTCCATATCCACCTTCCCCCACTTTGTTGTTTTTCATTGATTCGGGCATAGGATTCTTTGCAGATGATGCAATTGCTAAATTCTGATCGGGGCGATCTTCCGTGAGGTTTTTGTATGTGAGGCCGAAAAAGTCCATGTGGTGACGATCTCTTGCAAAGATCGCACCGCCAGCTACCGAAGCACGATTTTCTATGAAGCTAAGCCTCTCACAGTAAGAATCAGAAGGACGGAATGATTGGCCGACATACTCTTCTGAGTACCCTTTCACAAACGAAGTCTCGAAGAAAACGGCGCCTGGAAAAAATGAAGAGTCTGCGAAACTGCTATCGAATGATAATAAGGGAAGGCTTACCTCCAAAGGTTGCTGTGTTTCTCAAAAATGTAACCGAAAATAAGCGGAAAGCAAACCTATCTTCCCATATTATCGTGAGCTTGATTGGGATATGGATGAGAGCGATGGCACCACCATACAGTTCAGCCTTATTCGTAGAAAATGTGCATCCTTCGATTATGAGTCTGGTTTTAATAATACCTACCGCCATTGCACCCCCGATTCTAGCCCTGTTGTCAACAAATGTCGAATGCGCTGCGTTGACATATCCGGAGTCAATGAAGGTAAGGACTGCTCCTCCAGAAAAGTTGGCGATGTTATTCCGAAAGCTGCATCTTGTCATTTTAAGTCGCCGAAGGCCTTTGGCATAGATCGCCCCGCCTCCTGACGCAGTGTTGTTTTCGAATCTGCAATCGGTCACCTCCAGGATGCTTCCCATGTCACCAGGGGAAGAGTAATAAACGGCACCTCCAACGCTCCCTCTCCTCGTCCCCACTGTATTCGCAGTGAAATTGCTTCTCTCTATCTTCGCAATCTTGGTACGGTCAATGTGAAGAGATCCCAGTACCGCTTCAGTGTTCATACCATCTGAGGCAGTGTTGTATAGTGCTGTGCAATCTGATACGTAAAGAAAGTTGATATCTGAGACGTACAGGATTGAAGCCGCTGGGAAATTGTCCGCTACATAATTACTGACCCAGTTGTCGATAAACTGACTTCCTCTCACTACGACATCAACATTGCTTCCAGTCACGAAGACTGTCATCCCGTAGATTATGTTGGATGAGAATTGACTGTCCACCACAATCAACTTCGCAGCCATGGGATCGCATGGACTGATTCTCAAGAAGATTGCGTGCCCCATATCGTAACACGTGAGTCTGTAGAACACTGCTTTCTCAACCCGGAACTGACCGCTGCTGTCCACAAAGCGAAGTCCGGACCCCAGAGCATTGCCTGCTCCGATGTACCAGGAATTCCTGGATGTGAACGTCACATTGTGCGTGTTGTCCAGGACAACCATTCCGATATCACTGCTTTCATTGTGGCTAGCATCGAACACCCGTGGTTTTCCAAAATCTACGGATTCCAACAGGACATGCCCGTTGTGAAAGCGATCGATCACCAGCAAGCCTTGGGGTTGGTCTTGCACTACCCCTTTTTTCGCGTCAAATCGGTTGAATGTGTCAAAGTGGCTATTGGAGATGTTGATCGCTGACGTCGCATCGGCGGAACGGTTCACCAAAATGAGTCCTCCACAGGGATAGCAGTCCTGTTCAAAGTAGGAATCCCTGATTTGAAGACGCTTAAGAGAAGTGGCAAGGATGGCCGAAGCCACGTTGGCAGCATTGTTATAGAAGCTGGAGGAGTTGATGACAGCGCTGGATCCATCTCTCAGATCGAGGCATCCTCCTGGACTGCCGTAGCGGTTTCCTTTGAACTCAACGCCCGTCATGGAGACAATGCTTCCAGAGGCAACGATAACGGCGCCGACCTCACCAGTGTTGTTGAAGAACAATGAATCCCCACTGATCGTCAGCGATCCTTCATCGACTGACACAGGATAGCCAAAGTTGTTGACGATGGAAAGATCCTTCAGCGTGCTCGCAGATGTTTTGGGAAAGTAAAACATGGCCTTCTCCAACGCATGCATCTCGGCATCGTGATCGGGAGAATTGTTGGACCTAGATCGAACGCCACTCACACGATTGCTGCCATAACAATAAAACATACTTAAAAATGGCTGGATCGTTTGTGTAGGGAATCCCCTGCGACACTCCCTCATCAGAGACTGCTTTGTCAAAGGTCAGTGGTTGAAGCGATTGAACGTTCTCGTTGACGACGATGTTCTCAAGATCGTTCAGGTGACCAAAAATGGAACCGAGATAGTATTGATTTTGCCGAAATTTGAAATCGCGGATTATTACTTCGACACAGGACGGATCTTGAACACGGAATCCTGCGATGCCGCCTGGATTGCTGTTGTTGGTAAAGTCGACCGCATGCATCTCCAAAACAATATCGTCATCCCTGGATCGATCGCAGCTGATCTCGATGACACTGAGGTGATGGATCGGATCGGTGAAGACACAGTCTTGGATAGAGATGTTTTCCAAGACCACGTCGACATCCCTAAAAAAAGAAAAGATCTACAACAATATCGTGGCAACACTGCACCGACCTGATGAAGAAGAGAGAGTCGTTTGGAGGACACGTTAGAGTCGCTTTCGTCGACATATCCGGAGAGCGTAAGGCTCGAATTTCTAGACGTTTTGAAATTTCGATCCGTCTTCGCGGTTGGACCGGCGTTGAAGTGTCTAGGTAAATGGCATCGCCATCTGAGGCACAGTCGACAATGTCTTGCAGGTCGTGGTCCGCAAAGAACGTGTCGTCGACGTGCCATCTACGCGCAGCGTCGTCAAGGATCTTTTCAACAATATCTTCAGACAGCTCGCACGTACCACCTAAAACAGAACTGCCTTGGTGACAAGCATAATGCAGCAGTTTCTCAAATTTAGGCGTACGCATGTCCCCTCGTCGACGAAAGAAAGACAAGGGCAAAGATCGGGTGTTTTGGCAGTAGCAAAAAAATTGATGCATCACCTGCGCTTTGCTGTGCTCTTGTTGAGCAAGCGACTAGAAGAACGGTCCCTGCTAGGTACAGCAGCAGAGACTCTGATGTGCGTCTTCGCATGTTGCAAAGAGTTCCTCGTCGAAAAAAAAAATGGAAAGCGTACTCAGAACTTTAACAAGAGCGACCAAAACATGAACGAATTTTGAGGCTCTGTGCGCGAAGATCAAATGGAAACGCCATGCTTCAATTGAATTAATTAGCATTCGTCTTCCAAGGCAGACAGACGAGTGGTAATCGCACGTCTTCGATTGGAGCAATTCGTTCGATTCTCCAACTTTTGGCAGAAGCGTATGCAACGAATTCAGTTGAACAGTCCATCTCTAGTACTTGTCAACCTAACTTCAATTGACAGATTCGGCAGAAAGCGGAGATCATGAATACGGACAGTGTCACGTCATGCTGAATCACCGATAGGATGTTATGAACTTGTCGTCCATTATTTCCGCCACTTGGCTCTTGTTTTTCAGTTTGTATGGCAAATACGCAGCGAAACAGCCCGTCCGTATTGCTGTGGCAGTCATCTGATACAGTTCTGTGTCGTCGAAGCAGCTCGTGCGAAGCGTGGCAGTACACATGTAACGATATGATTTACAACGAAACAGATAAGCAGTTTATCGCTCGATGCTGTGCATCCGGAGGTTGTGGGTGTAATATCGAGATTTCTGTCGACGACACTGCAAGGTAGATTGACTATCCGACACGTCTTCTTGTTGTTGCTTCTGTTTCATCTGAATCCGCAGACCTGTGGTGACTTTATCACGCTGAAGCTCGGCTAGAGCTGCTTTGCATGACGTACTGCGAAACCCGAGAAGTGTCGACGCATTCGACGAACATCAATAGAAACACAATCACGAGAAAGTCCGCGAATAAAGAACAATTATCGTTTGGCGTTCTCATTCTTGCCCTCTTGATTCCAAGGGCGCCGGAAAAACTTGACGATCTGCGGTCTGCTGATTTTCGACCTTGGAGTGATCGTCAGTAGTGTTGTCGGAGACGACGACGGTCGCCTCCTTTACTCCGTTGCGCTGCCCGTTCGATACGACAGGCGAACGCGGTTGCTCCGCATGTACGTCGACAATCTGACTCTGCACCAATTTCGACGCACTGGTCCTTCTTCTCCCTTTGCCTTTTCTCTCGGTGCCTGTCATATTCCTCTCTCCTGCTGCAACTTCCAGACGCAATGCTTCGAGTTTCGAATGCAGCAGAGAAGAAAAGGCGGATGCCGCCGTCGGGGAATGCGTTGTCGAATGTGGACTTGCCGGATTCATACGCGACTCTGCGGCCAAGCAATACTCGCTTACTGTAAGAAGCAAGGAAGGAAGGATCCTCGCCTGTGGCGAGAGCGGCATAGAGTGCCCTGGCTCTGGACTCGACGGCGGTCTCACATTGACTGCGATACTGTGCCAGTCGCGTCATCGTCGTCGCCTTTAGATGGTCCGCCTTGAAAACACACCGCCGATGTTCTCAGTCGGACGCGATGACGCTCGTTACTTGCGCCGTGAACTGTTCCTGCAGTCGAGACATCGCAGCCCTGTATCCCTGTTGACAGTCGACAACCTTCTGCCGCAAGATATCTTCCTCTTCCTGCTTCGCACTCTCGAGTTCGCGCAGCGCCTGCTCCAATCGTCGCTGTGTTCCCTCGATCTCTGCAAAACGGAATGGTCAGTTGAAAGCCGAAGAGCACGAACACTTCACCGACCGCGTTGACGTTCCTGCACAGCGAAGTACGTCTGCTCGTGGAGGCAGCGTTGGTGTTCGCTGGTGTCGAGGTCCTGAGCGATGCCAGCAGGAAGCGCAGTGTCGCGCAGTCTCTCTGGCATCTCAACCGGCGACGTATCTGCCATCTTCGGAAAGAACGCCTTCGCATGGTATACAAAGCGACGCAGGTGCAAGCGTCGATACCTGGCCGTCCTCGGCTAACTGTCGAGAATCGAGGGTCCACGGAAGAGTCAAGGTATTCACTACGAGGAGTAGCAATGGTTCTCAATCTCCCTTCCAAGAAAGCAGCCTCGGATTACTTCCACTCGGCGGTTTTGGATGGAATAGAATGCTTCGGAGCTTCTGGATGTCCTTGGTTGCCGTGAAATCGTCGTTGGTATCACTCTCGCTGTTGGGCATATCTATCGAACTTTAGCGCCGAGTACAAACTGCGACCTCGTTTGCAATGTTCGAAAACGAACGGTGTCGCTCTGTCTGAGATCTACAATAAATACCCGAGAGGCGAGATCGCGACAGAGTCATCAAGGTCGACGTCTTTTCGTTACAGTGACATCATCCGTGTTCCACTGTGTCGTCGACGTGCAATAGCGCAAAGAATAGCGTTATGTGTTTACAGGTTTATTGATGATCAAATGACGCTGATGTTTGATTTTCTGGATTTGTCTCTCTCTGCTGTGCCTGCCAAGCAAGTAGAGCATCGGCGAAGAAGTGATCAAACTTTACGTTTCGTCAATGTCTTTTCAGGCGGCCGGCTTTGCACAGGAGTTGCATCAGGTCTTTTCCGTAACGTCTCATAAGCGACATGACCTGAACACTGCGACTCCGGCAGTAAAAAGACAGTCTGACAGTGGAAGGAGGATAAATAATGTGTCATTGCGGACGCATGTGCAAAAGAGACCCGACCAACGAGGCGGCTAAGAAGGAAGACAGCAATGGACAGAGCCGTAAGGCGTTGACAGATTGTTTGTCCGCGAAAGAAACGAAGAGCATAACTCTTGGAGATATGCCTGGTGATTCAAATTGATAATTAAACTATCAACTGTTTTGTTCGCTGATGGCCTTAGGGATGTTTACTTGCTCTCGTAATTGTGTCGCATGCTTATCCCGTTTCCACGATGCGTTCGACGCCGATGATGATTGTGACCAGGTCGATGTCAACGGACAGCCGCGTCAATCAAAACGATACCTTGTTCTTTCTTTCAAACGCACCCATGACCACCGCGACATCCATGTAAAATCCAGTCGAGTGTTTGATAAAAGCCAGTTAGTCTATAGGTTATAAAAGATGTGGATGGTAAACATCAGATCGATGAGTAAGGCTGGTGTCATTAGCGTCTTCAGTTTTCGCTTCGATTGTGTAGCTGGGCTGTCGCCAATTCTTACTATGGGGTATGCACACTGCTGTACGCAAAACTTCGTCCCAGAGAGTGATTGAACACGTTGGCTACATATTACTCCACAAAGGCTACCTCGACGAAGCAAAAAACGTCAATCGCCGGCTATCGCCTGACTTAAAAAGTTTGACAACCTCCCCGCTCGATGCGTAAATGATCAACTTGCCAGCCAAGAAAAGTTAGATAAGTCCTTATTGTGTCTGATTCGGCCGCAGTTTCTCAGCGACTGTCGACGAATCGTATGCGAGAAGGTGCCGCATCTGGCAAAATCGGACGGGCGATGAAGCATCCCTTATTAATCCAATATGCCCTGTGCGAGGGTAGAACCCTCGCGGTTTCTTAACCCAAGAAGTAGAGGATGGAGTCGCTAACAGGACGCTCAAATCGTAGAAGGTCGCAGAATGTGACAGAAAGGGCAGCACCGAAGACGCAATATGCCCTGTGCGAGGGTAGAACCCTCGCGGTTTCTTAGCCCAAGAAGTAGAGGATGGAGTCGCTAACAGGACGCTCAAATCACGGAAGCTCTCAGAATGTCCACACAATGCCGCAGAGGCTGAGAGAAGAAGGACACGCACAGCAACCTGCCGGAACGTCTTTCTTGATTCTCAGCTTCGACGATGCGCTCGTGAGACACAGGAGAGCTGTAAAGCATCACGCTCGAAGAGCACCTGCGCTGTCAGCTTGCATCGACCAAAGCTTCAGAGAAAGGCACAAGCAAGGAAATGATTCCTCCACGTTCTCCACCTTCTGTAGCCAATCAACAAATACCCAATGGCGTTTGAAACCTGGCAAGAGGCCATTGCCACTGCCAGCTGCTGTCAGAGAGTGAGGATGGACGTCAGTCCACGTCATGTGCTCAACAGGAAAAGGGATAGAACAGCACGTCGAGCTAAACTGCCACGACGGCGAAGAACCACGAACACAGCAAGTGGAGATAGCATCGCTGTTTCAGCATTCTGCCACTCAGACGGATATATCTTGTCTGTCATTCGCATCGGGTTTTGTCGCGTTGCGAATAGACTTCCTTCTGTGCTGCCTACAAAGAGGCAAAGACACTGTATTCGTTGCCATGCACCGTACAGATTGCCACAATAGTGGATCGGATCGATTCTTTTGTGGGGCGAGAGACTTCTGAACAACGCAATCCACCCTGGAACCCGATACGGACTGGAAACCACACTGACTTGGAGTCCGACACAGAACTGCACTCGTTGCTTCACTGGACCTGCCACCGTGTTATCCATGCCGGTGCAATGTGTGCCGCCATCGTGAAAAGGGTATCCTGGTTTCGAGAGGTCTCGACCGCGGCACGTGGCCCCGACAGCGGGCAAAGATATACAGTTTGGAAAGGAACGTACTGCCAGGCGATCCCCGGGTGTAATCGCCACTTGTATCGCCTATCTCGATCGAGACACGTGCCAAATGGGCAGCTCGAAATCGATGTTGTCGATTATGTAGCCTACGGAACGCGTCTGCATACTCGACAGACGACACACAGACAGCGCCCGTCCCACATTTCGACCCACACAGTTGGCAAAGGGCATTAGACAGAACCGCGACAGCGTTGTGTCGGTCGAGGAGACGAACTGCACCTGTTGTCTGGCCCGTCGCTTAGTATTCGGCGAGCGTGTATGGCGGGCGATCGGGCGCGTGGCTCTTGATGATATGATTACGTCGCATCGTACAAATCGACCTACCGTTTCCGCCCGTGCAGAGGAAATTTTCGGGGGGTATAGGTTCTGGAGAACACGTCTACCGTGAGGATCCACCCGGAGCGCATGGTGCAGCTGGACCATATCGAGAAGTACGACGCAGGGGTGGATCCTTGCGCTGGACTCAGAGGAGGGTGTCCCGTCAGTGTTGACCCGGTTGAGTCTGGCAAGCCCGCGCCGAGTTGGATGGGTTCCGGCGGGGAAAGGACAACGTCGCGCCAAGTTCGGGGGCCGGCGATAGGGTCACCACCCGGACAAAAACTATTGTCCACGCGACTTTACAGTTGGTATATTTTGCGCATCTTGCTGAGCATGTTCCGTTTCGTTTGTGATGTACATATAGGCTCAGTATATCGATCGAATGGATTTTTCTTGTAACAAACCGAGGTTTGCCAGACGTACTCCGACTTTTGTTGTTTTATTTAGGATTTTCGCATGAAGATTCTTGTAAGTATATCCAGAAAGACGGTCCTCGGCTTAGACAGCTAGAACAAAGCGAAGCCGTGAGTTGGTCGTGTTTCCCTTGTCTTCTTTAGCCTTCTTCTGCAGGGAGCTGAGTTCCGTTTTTAATCGAGATAACCGCAAAATCCGTTTGAAAGTCGCAGAAATTAATGAAAGCTATGTATGCTCTACGGTCTTCACAACCGCCACTTGACGGAGGTTCAAGATACAACACGAAAAACGATCTTCCTCATATCACCGAGCAAATTGTTCAAGCACCCGCTGCGCTTCTGCTAGAATCCTATCCGCCGTCAAGTTTCACCAATACGTAGGCAACGATCGCTTTTGTTTGACCTACCACGTCTATGTTGTGAGTGATTCCGCCGTAAGCATAAGCTTCGACTATTTAACACTTCATGCTACATCTGCCAATTACCAAGAATGTTTCCAGTACTACATCTTGTTCACTGTTAAGTTCACCTAACCAGCGAGTCGCGAAAGCTAATTGAAGTTGCCGATGGATTCATCTCTCGGGGTGTGATGAGCGAGCAGCGCTCTCAGAGAACCATCGATGAAACAGTAGCGCGTGTTCACAAAAAACGGCTATTACAAATGATCGTTTACCTGCATTCTATTTGCGATGGCAGGTGTTTACGATCGACTACCGTTTGGAAAACCGATGTGTCTGTTCGCTCGAAGAAAGTGAGGGAGAACCATGGCTTTCTGCCAGGGCTTCCTGCCAACAGAATCAGATGACAAAATATGGTGCCGAGTGAAAGTAAAACAATTCCTGTCGTGAAACAAACAGTCGTTTTCAAACTCATGTTGCTCATTGAAATTGAAGTCTATGGAAAAGTCATCAAACAGCGGAAAAAAACATTCGACCGGACACTGGAGTCGTCAGCTTAAAAAAATGGCATCAATCGGTTGATCTCACATTTCAACCAAACAAAAAAAACTCTCGACATCCCCCAATCGCACTCCAAGGAAACTGTCCCGTTTTCTATCAGGAGCAGTTTCAAGTATACAGCAGCGTATTCGGAAAGAAGATAAACGAAAACCAGGAACACTGTAACGTTGAGCAGGCCGCATGCCGCGGTAGCTGCACGGATGCTCGTCTGCGAAAGTGAGTCGGTGCTTTTTAGAGATGCTGTAATGAGCGTTGTGATGAGAGATGTAAACAACGAACCTATTTCGATTCTATTCAAAGTATGAAACCTCTTGCGGTAGGGCATCGCTGCGATATGCGCTATCGTAGCGACAGTAATGAAACCAGCAACACCGATGATTGGGATCTGACTGTCAAAGCGTTGAGCGCAGAAAATCAGGAAGGCGATGATGACCTTCCGCAGCGTTATGGCGACTTCCCAGTAGCGACGCTTTCCCAGTTTGTAGCTACGGTACAGGAACCCCATGATCTGATAGAACCAACTGTTGCCATCGGTCAATCGTTCTTCGGCTGATCCGAGCGCCAGAACAAAGAAAATGAGAAGTCCGCCGTAGATCACAACGACGAAGAAAGTCATCAGCAGCGTCAGCATCAGATGGTCGTCTTTGAAGCACTCCAGACTCGTGTCCACTGCCCAGTAACTGACTTCTTTCGTTTCCGCATAATTCTTAGAGTCGTTTACGGCGATGCACAGGACAGTGCTGAAAGCTGTTTTCAGAACGGAAACAGCAGTAAGGTACCACAGAACCATGATCGATAGCATGCATCGTACTGCCAGGTAACTCAGAGGTCTCCCGACTCTGCGGAAGACAGTGACCATTGTCCAGAAGGCTGCCATAAAAATGAACGAGAGAATCGGGATAGCGCATGCACTGATGATCAATGCCATGACTGTTGGATGCACATGCGGATCATCTTCAGTAGAGAGACAAACAGCCGAGAACCGGGTCGTTTCCGAAGCAAGACCCCCCATGAACTCTGCATCCATCGCAGCTTCGATAGCATAAGACAAACGCATTTGATTGCTTACCTGCTACTTGAGCAATAATTAACATGGAAATGGCCCACCCAACATCCACCGAAACAATCAAGACAGTCACTTGGATAAAGTTCAACGTGATCTGCAACAAGATCACGAAGCGCAGGCAGGCTTGCAGATTATTAACCTTGAGCATTTCAACGGCTTTCCACTTTGCCAGGACTGTTTCACTGGCAGGTATTCCGTCGTCATCGTCGATCTGTCGGATGCCTTGACTACGAATGCTAGAAGACTGCGCTTCTTGTGGCGCTCTTTCTTCTGATCTGTCGGTTGGTGAAAGCTCCGGCAGCTCAATAGATCGACTGCGCCATTCACAGCCAAGAGACACCGCCATCTGTCCATTGCTCATTGTACTCATATTCCTTCTGGTCGCATTGCTCATTGTACTCAGATTCCTTCTGGTTGCATTGCTCACTGTACTCAGATTCCCTCTGATTGCGACGGCCGATAACACCAAGAGAATCACAGATGACGTGCATATTACTAAGAGATTCCCGACCGTTGTCGGGCATACCTCGCAGCTTGAAGAAAAAGTATTCCCGTGCCCTTTCTCACAAGATCCGCACAATGGACCCGTATGACCCTGCATTCGATAACACCGCTGACTACTTTAGTGCCTGAGAAAATAAACTCACCGGAGCACACTGAGCCTTCCTATACTCCTCGATCTGCTCATAGCTGATGTTACAGGTATCCGTGTTCATTGCCATGTCTCGCATCGTTTCATCACGAGTATCATACTCACAGGCATGAGAGGTCAGACATCTTTGAATGTCCTCAGAACACGGTACGCTCTGCCAATATCCTTCGTTCGGGACGATGCTTGTCGTTTCACAGTTTCCGTTTTCGGGGCATGGTTGACATTCTTTTGCTGTGGGATCGAAGTTATAAGAAGTGCTGCTGCACTTGCTGCAGATTCTGTTTTCAGGAACAAGCACTTCTCCAATCGTACAGTTCCGCACTTCGACAGTGATCGTCAAGTCCTCCATCACCTTTTCATTGAAAGAGATGGTCAAGTTGTAGATTCCTGGGTAACCAAAGCCCACCATCCTCGGATAGGTGACTCGATTCTCCCTGACAGAGAGGGAAAAGTCCCCGACCAAAAACTCTTCTGGCGAGGTCAGCGTGGCAGTGATTTCGTGATAACTGATCGGCGATTCTTGATGCAGCCCATCCAACAACCGGACAGTGATTGTTGGCAACGGAGTGCCACTGGCGTAATTCTTAATTACGTACGTCTCCCCAGTCGACGCTTCTGTCGTCTCTCCTCCAGATTCAACAATCACCATTGCCATCGAAGCGAACGAACCAACAGTTGAGCCGGACACTTTCGCGTTGTTCTCTTTCCACGAAGCACAAAAGTCTTTTTCTGAATGGATGCTGCTCAGCATCATCGATTCACTCTCGTTGAGAAACGTCAGACTCCAGTCAGGCTCAACCGAAGAGCAGTCGGTGCGAATGGCTTCTAAGTACCCTGTCAAAATCGCCCCACCATACCGATGTGCTTTATTGGCCACGAATCGACTGTTGATGATGACAGCGAATGCACAACTGGAGCCATTGTTTAAGCATTCCTCCTTGTCCATGGGATTCACAAAATACAGTCCACCTAAGGGGACAACAGATAAGATGTCTTGCGTGATCTCTCTGGCACACCTGCAACTTCGGCTTTGTTGTTTACGATGTCGCTTCCTTCCAGCTGGAGTGCCACTTTCTGCGTTTCGCCAGCCTCAAGTGACATGGCTCCGCCGTTACACCTGGCAACATTATTGCTGAATATGCACCCAGCACATAAAACGCTGCTGTTTTTTGCTTTCATCGCACCGCCGTCTTCTTCGGCAAAACAATCTGATATCGTCAAATCTCGCGCAATCACTGTGGACGAATCTGATTTGATCGCGCCTCCGCGTTTGGCACGGCCTTGAGTCATGACTGTGCTTTCGACGAGAACTAAGCTTTGGGAGGATGCGTAGATATAACCGCCTGAGCCAGATGCACTCCCGTCGATGAGATACGAGTTCGAGATTCTCAAGCTCGTTCTTTCTGCAAAAAACGTTCCTCCACGCTCAGAAGCAGAATTACCCACGAAAGTCACATTGCTGAAACGTCCACGATTCAATTCGGTATGGCAACTCGCTCCTCCATTCTGCCCGGCTTCGTTGTTCTTGAATAACGTGTTATCTATGATCAGCAATGGGATTGAGAATGTGTAAAGGCCTCCGCCGTTGTGAGCCTTGTTTCTTTCAATCGCCATTTCCGTCATGGTGACATTCGAGGCATCATCGGCATAGAATCCGCCACCGTTATCATCAGCAGTGTTCCTCGCGATGGCCGTGTCTTTCACATCAACTC